>JBDSDH010000285.1:0-6643 GCA_039920665.1 Ilumatobacteraceae bacterium | reverse complement strand
GCGTGTCCGGTGGGTTGTCGTGGGGTGTCGAGCCGATCTGCCACGTGTTGGAGATCGCACCGTCCACGTACTGGTCCGCCAAGACCCGCCCACCGTCACCACGCGCTGTGCGTGACGCCGAGCTGGCCCCGCGCCTGCGCACGTTGTGGGAGAACAACTATTCGGTTTACGGGCGCCGCAAGCTGACCAAAGCCGCCCGGCGTGCCGGCCTCGACGTCGGTCGCGATCAGGTCGCCCGACTGATGCGTGACCTGGGGATTCGTGGCGCGTCCAGGTCGAAGAAGCGGTTCACGACCAAGGCTGACCCGGCTGCGGTCCGCGCACCCGATCTGGTCAAACGTGACTTCACCGCGATCGCCCCGGACCGCAAGTGGGTCGCCGATTCCACCTACTGCTCGACGTGGTCAGGAATCGTCTACGTCGCGTTCGTCATCGACGTGTTCTCCCGCCGGATCGTTGGCTGGAAAGCCGCCCGCAACATGACCGCTCCGCTCGTTGTCGACGCGTTGAACATGGCCGCCTGGATCCGCCGCAACTCGGACCTCGAAGGCGTGATCTGTCATTCCGACGCCGGCTCGCAATACACATCGATCGCGTACACCGATCGTCTCATCGAACTCGACGCCCACGCTTCGATCGGGACAATCGGCGACTCGTATGACAATGCGATGGCGGAGACGACGATCGGGTTGTTCAAGACCGAACTGCACCGCAACTCGGCCGCCCTGACCCGCAACGGCGGACCCTGGCGCGGTCTCGATGATCTCGAGCTCGCCGTTTGCGGATGGGTGTCGTGGTTCAACACAGAACGCTTGCACAGCGAACTCGGCGACCGGACACCTGACGAGATCGAAGCCGCCCACCGTCACCGGCCACAGCCCGAAGCCGCGTAACCCTCGCAAGGCCCGACTTGTTCAGGTGAACGGCAGCGGATCTTCGCGCCACACCGTCCCGGTCGACGGGTCATAGTTCAGGCGACGGAACCGGCGATGCGCGGACTGGGCAGTCACCCCGAGCGCAGCACCGATCTGCGCCCACGTGGCCCCATGGAACACGGCTCGGGCGACCTCGCGTGTCTGACGGGACTCGGCGTCAGCGATCACGACGGTCAGCTCACTGATCCGCTCCAACGCTGTCTCACGATGACGGGAAGACATCGCATCAGCATACGCTGACAGACGATTCCTCCGTCAGCAAACGCTGATGAGCTTGCCTGGAGTTGCGTCCCGTTCGACGATCAGGCAACATGACAAACCTCGACCCCCATCCAGGAGCCGAGAACCAAACCAACGAGCCTCCATCAAACCCAAGCCGATACATCGCGTGGGTGGGCACGTCTCGAGGCGGAACCAACTCGAATCCCAGAAAGCAGGCTCCCATGTCCGTCACCAAAGCACTCGTCGTGAAGTTGAGCGCGAAAGCTGAAACTGCAGAAGAGGTCGGCGAGTTCCTCGCAAGCGCTGTCGAACTCGCCAACCAAGAGGCGGGAACGATCAACTGGTTCGCGTTGCGCACCGATACGACCACGTTCTGGATTGTCGACTCGTTCCCCACCGACGAAGAGCGAACCGCCCACCTGGAGGGCCCAATTGCTGCTGCGCTGATGCAGAACGCGGATCGATTGCTCGCGGCACCGCCCGAGATCATGCCCGCCGACGTCCTCGCCGTGAAGTAGGCGCGGCTTTCGTCGAGGACCTCGCGCCACCGATGAAATCCCTAGTTCCGTCTCGCTCGGCTCAAACGCACACAAAAGCGATGTACCTTCAGCCTTCTCACACGAGGGGGCAAGATGGCAGTGACATCGAGTTCGAACCGTTGGTGGCAGAACTGGCCGAAGAATCACGCCTATGTGGCCCAACGGATGTTCCACCCGCGCAGTGCCGGCGAGATCTCCGAGTCGATTCGTGAGGCCGAAAGGCGAGGACTCCCCGTTCGAGCAGTGGGCGGTGGGTGGTCGTTCTCTGATGCGTCGCTGCCTGGTTCGGTGACGACCAACCGTCCGGGAGTGCATGGGGTCGAAGCGCTATCGGCTGCAGTGCCGCATGCAACGACCTTTCCGGCCTCGAGCGCGGGAGCCGTGGTCGCATCGATCGCTGCCGATCCGACACCCGTCGACACGGCCGGCTCGATGATCATGATCGACGACCCGGGGGGCATAGAGACGCAGATCGATTTGTGGTCGTACCTCGGCGGCGGCAAGTGGACCTATGGGCAGTGGGAGTACGACAACGATCCAGATTTCCCGAGCGTTGTCGCGGGCAAAAAAGTCCGCCCGATCGGTGCACCGATGGGGAAGTGCATTGTCGAGTCCGACGTGGCCGGTTCGTTGGTGATGTTCGACTTCACGGTGCTGCCGCCGGGCCCGAGTCGTGACTGGTTCTACAACGGTGGCGGAGTCTGGTCGGTCGGAGTCGCTGGAGACTCGACCTTCGACCAGGGCACGCTGTTCCAGCTCGCTGCACATCATCGAGTCGACCCGGCTGCAATGCTCTCGCCGCGCCCGGCACGACAGGGCGAGAGCGTGCCGCTGTTGTTGTCGAGGCATGGCAACGTTCCGCAGGTTGGCGAACCCGTTGCTCTGATCAACACACGATGGATGGCTTCGAGTCTGCAGCAGGATCTGCCGAGCATCCTGTGCGGCACTGCAGCCGATGCCACGTCGGCCAACCCTTCGACGGGGTCTGCCCAGCGACACTTGTTCCACGTCGAGGCGGGTATCACCATCTCCGAACTCGGAGAATTGCTCGCCCATCAGAACCCTCGTCTGTCGTTGCTCGCGATCAGTGGTTCGCCGGGCGCCAGCCTCGCTGGAGCGTTGGCCAGCGCGACCCATGGTGCCGAGTTCAATTGGCCGCTCCTGATCGACACGGTCAAGGCTGTCCATCTGGTTGGTCCGGGGGGACAGCAGTGGTGGATCGAGGGCGACGAAGCAATCGCAGATCCCGTTGCGCTTCGTCGTGCCTATCCGGCGATCTCGTTCGAGCGGACCATCACCGCCGCTGCAGCGACGGGTGGAATCTGCGGACAGGACTGGTTGAACGCAGCCATCGTCTCGATGGGCTCGATGGGCGTCGTTTACTCGGTCGTGATCGAAGTCGTGCCTCAGTTCGGCGTACACGAAGCCGTCGTACAGACGACATGGAACGACATCGGGACCACCATCAACACCGCCATGCCAGATCCAACGTCGCCGACGTCGAGTTTCGACGCTCGGCTTCGTTCAGCAACGGCGGCGACGGCGACCTTGGCCAGCAAGAGATTGCTCGGCTTCTTGCTCGACGGATCGATGAACATGACAGGGATCGACGAACACGATGCCCAGAAACGTCCGGTCAATCGATATTGCGATCTGGCGATCAATCCGAACCGTCGCCCCGACGGCGATTTCGATTGCTGGATCGGAAATCGCGAAGTGACGACGCAGGTTCCGCTCGATCCGATGCCGGTGCCGACGAACGAGATGGGCGCGATGATCAAGGGCATCTCGACGGCGTTCGCCACGCCGGCATTGCAACAGAAGCTTCGTGGTCTGTACTCACTGGGTTCGCTCTGGGATGCCGTGTGGAGCGGTGCCGGGACGGTGACCAAGCTGGCTCGGCTGGTGAACGCGAGTGATCTGATCGACGTCGCGCTCGACACTTTCCTGACACCGATGATCGATCAGCCCGACGGTCCCGAGGTTGCCCAGGCCCTCCTCAGCGGGCTCCTCGCCGGTCTGCTGGGAACCGCCAACTGCGACCTCCGTTCCGACAAGACGGGGGTCAGCGTCGGAGCGTTGGGTTTCCCCGCGAGTGGCGTGATGGGTACCGGGCTCGAGATCGCACTCGCTCCGGCTGACGCCTTCAGTTTTCTTGCCACGGAGATCCTCGACAAGATCGATCCGAGTCGGCCATTCCTGGGCTACGTGTCGATCCGAATCTGTTCCCAGACCAAGACCCTGATGGGCATGCAGCAGTTCGGCGATGCGACGCAGCCGTACTCGGTGATGATCGAAATCGTCGCCTATGCGTCGGACAACAGCAAGAGGTTCATCCACGATCTGCAACAACGAACAGCCGACAAGATCAGCAAGGGGTTCGACGCGATGTTGCACTGGGGTCTCGAGCAGGACCTCATCACGGGAGCGCACCTTCGAGCCACGCCGGCGCTGCAACAGCGCACCAGTTCCGGCTTGAGCAAGCTGGACACCTTCAAGGCGGTTCGCGCCCTGCTCAATGCCGGGGCACCGACGTCGCGGGTGTTCGACAACGCGTTCACCGACCGACTCTGGCTCTCCGCCGAGACGATCGACGACGATCCGGTCAGCTTCCAGAAGGTCGCGATTCACACCCGTCGGACGGTGACCGTGGCCTGTCGCAACTCCGGCTCTGGTCCCATGCGCATCGTCGGCGTCTCCGCAACCGGAGACTTCCGTCTCGAACCTGAGCTCGGCGCACAGCCCCAGCCACGCAATCTGGAGGTCGGATTGATCCAGGCCGCTCCGACCGTCGCCGGCGACTTCTTCGAGTTGCCGATCACATTCATCGCCGAACGCCCCGGGACCCATCTCGGCACGCTCACGGTCATCACCAACGCCGACATACCCGACAGCGTGCGGGTCATCACCGTTGCCCTCCACGCGGAGGTCGAGGGTTTCGAGATCACGTTGGTGCAACCGCTTCCCACCGCTGTTCTTGATCTGGGGTCGATTGCGGTCGGGACGTATTCGACAACACCGATCACGGTGCACAGCAACTGCACGATGAACGCTTGGCTCGACTCCTGCGAGTGTTCCGATCCGGCGTTGTCGAGCCAGATCGGCATCGCCCTCACGGGTGTCGGCCCAATGGCTCCCGGCTCGAACGCAACCTATGGACTGTCGTTCGAACCCAAAGCAGTGGGCCCGGTGGCTTGCACGGTGACGCTCACGTTCAGCGACCGTGTCGCGCCACTGAAGTTCTCGCAGCAACTGTCCATCTTGGTCACGGCAATCGGGACCGGCGTACAAGCACAGTTGTCTCCGGATGTCATCGATTTCGGCGACCAGCCGGTCGGTACGACCAGCGCTCCCCAACCGGCCACGCTGACCAACAGCGGCCAGTTGCCGCTCGACATCACCAGTGCACTCATCGGCTCCGACTTCGCGTTGGTCGCGCCACGGCCATCGACCTTGGCTGCGGGCCAGTCGGTGCCGATCGACATCGTCTTCCGTCCGGGCCAGGTCGGACCTGCCCTCAGCTCGTTCACCGTCGTATCCAACAGCGCAACGCCACCGACTCCAGTAGCCCTGCAGGGCAACGGCCTTGCGGTTGCAGTGCTCACCGCACGCCCGGCGTCGCTGGAGTTCGCGAAAACGCCGGTTGGTGCGACATTCTCCTCGCCGCTCATTGCTGTCCGTAACGATGGTTCGCTCGTCGTGACGGCCTCGGCGATCTCCGTCGTAGGCAGCGAAGCGAGCGACTTCGTCATTCGTCGATCGACGATCAAGGCGGGGATCATGATGGGCCCGGAATTCGTCGGCGTCGTGAACGTGCTCTTCACGCCAACGGCCGTTGGCCGTCGGCGTGCGAACATCGAGATCACCCACGACGGGGTTTCGAGTCCCCTGCTGATCAGCGTCGCGGGCCTCGCAACGGAGCGTGTCGGTTTGATCGCGGCGCGGGGTGACGTCGACTTCGGTGCACTTGCCGTCGGCACGACGGCGACCGGTCGGGCTGTCGTCACGAACACCGAGCGGCAATCGTTGGTGATCACCGACGTGTCGATCACGGGTGATGCTGCCGACGAGTTCTCGCTCGTGACCCGCAGTCGCTCGCGAGACACCATTGATCCCGGTACGTCGCTCACCTATCAAATTTCCGCGAGTCCGAAGGTTTCGGGCGAGCGACGAGCCGAGCTGACAGTGGCTTCGCGGGAATTCGTGGCCGTCATTGCTCTCCGATCAACGGGCGTTGTCGCGAGCGTCGAGTGGTCGGCGCCGATGCTCGACTTTTCCGAGGTGCAAGTCGGCGCAACGTCTCTCCGTCGCGACATTTTCGTGCGGAACTCCGGCAACAGCGATCTGGCGATCATCGGGGTCGAGGCAGTCGGGGATTTTGCAGTACAAGACCTCGGGCCGCAGTATCCGACGATCGCCGCCGGAGCGACCAAGATGTTCTGGGTGTGGTTCAAGCCGACCGGCGCGGGACCTCGAATAGGTTCGTTGCGGTTGTCCGCTGAAGGCACGACATCGGTGTTCGAGGTTGCTCTGACAGGCATTGGATTCTGATCGAGCTTTCAGTCGGCGACGCCGTTGAGGTCATCGACCGCGCCGAGGACATCGCCGATGGTGAAGAAGTTCACCGCGATGAAGTTCGGGAGTTGTCCCCGAACCACACCGCACTGTCTCGCCCGATCGACGATGAAGGCTCGCTGGTTGACCTGGGCTGCGTCGGCTCGGTCGGGGGCTTCGCGTTGGATCCAGTTGTTGAGCATGAACAATGGTGCATCTGCCCTTCCGCGCTTCAGCGCGCAGGTCATCGATGCCACGGATGTCACGTGGTATTCGGTGTCCTGGAACAGCTGCTCGTAGGAGTGGTACCAGTCGGGCGGCGGCCCACCGGTTTCGGCGAACACGACCAGTCGTTGCCCCGTGTCGATCATCTCGCCCAGGGTCGGCCAGTTC
>JBDSDH010000284.1:0-4813 GCA_039920665.1 Ilumatobacteraceae bacterium | reverse complement strand
GGGTTCGCCGCCTACCGACGCGTCGGTGACGGCTACGAGCTGCACACGCTCCAGCTCTTCACCGTCACCGCCGACGGCATCAGCCGGAACTCGGTGTTCCAAGACCCCGAGGTCTTCGCGTCGTTCGGCCTGCCGGCCCAGTGGAATGGGTCCACGACTGGGAACCCGCAGGTCAGGAACCGGCGTCGGTTGCGCTGGGGCGCAGAATGACCGACTGCCCTGAACGGCTCAGTCGGGCGTGGCAGCGAGGTCACGCATGATGGCTTGCAGGTTCGGTTGTCCGGTTGTGGCGGTGATTCCACCGTCGACGACGAGGGTGGTGCCGGTGATGTAGGAGGCTGCCGGGGAGGCGAGGAACGTGATGGCCTCGGCAATCTCGGCTGGCTGGCCGGCGCGGAGGAGCGGGATCGACTTGTGCCATTGTTCGAGGAGTCCGGGCACGGCGGCGAGCGGGCCGGTGAGCGGGGTGTCGATCAAGCCTGGGGCTATGGCGTTCACGCGGATCTTCTCGTGTCCGTGGTCGATCGCCAGGGTGCGGGTGTAGTTGATCACCGCGCCCTTGGCGGCGTTGTAGGCGCTGAAGCCGCCGTCGCCGTGCAGCCCGGAGATCGAGGCGGTGTTGACGATGGCACCGCCGCCGTTGGCGACCATGTGGGGGATGGCGTGTCTGCATGCGTAGAAGATGCTGCTGAGGTCAATGTCGATGACGCGGTGCCACTCGGCGATTGGCAGCTCTGGGGTGGTCGCGAATGATCCGATGCCGGCGTTGTTGACGAGGACGTCGAGCGTGGCGCCTTGCTCGTCGAGCCATCGAATCGCGTCGCGAATCGTGGCTTCGACTTGGTCGGGATCGCTGACGTCGCAGGTCATCAAGGTTGCCTGATCGAGTTCCGCCACGAGGTCTCCGCTCCCCGGGTTGATGTCGACGAGAACGACATGGGCACCCTCGGCCGAGAGCTGGCGTGCTGTCGCGGCGCCGATCCCTGACGCTGCTCCGGTGACGAGGGCACCCTGTCCGTTGAACCGTCGATCAGTCATGATTGCGTTCTCCTTCGCCTCAATTGTGAGTCATTCCGAGTGCAGCCCGTGCGTAAGTCGGCGTTCATGGCTGCATTCCTCGGAGCCATTGGTCGAGCAACGTTCTGGACAACTCGTCGATGTCGACCTCATCTCGTTTCAGCGAGTAGGCGACGGCCGAGGACAGGTGCACGACTGCCAACGACGCAGCGAGTCGCACCGGGACCGTGGCGGCCAGCTCATCTCGGTCTACGGCATCGGCGATGATCTCGGTGACGAGGTCGAAGAGCTCGGGGTGGGGTGCGTGCATTCCGCTCGACGAACCGGCGCGCAGAGCTTCGACAGCCATCCCGATGTGGCCTGTGCCCGCAGCGCTCCAGGCATCGACGATCGTTTGGCGAACGATGTCGAGCCGTGCGCGAACGTCGTCGGTCTCAGCAGCCGCGAGTCGCGATCTGGCGTCGGCGGTGAGGCGTCGGTTGAACTCTCGGAGCAGGCCGGCCTTGGTGTCGTAGATGCGGAAGAAGGTTGCCCGCCCGACGCCGGCTTGTTCGCAGATGTCGTCGACGCTCAACTCGTCGAAGGAGCCGGTGGCGAAGAGTTCTGTGGCGGCGTCGTAGAGGCGTCGCGCGTTTTCCTCGCGGCGCAGGCGACGGCCGTCGATCGGCACCGTTGCGGGAGCGTCGGTTTCGGGAACGGCCGACGTCATCGCGGGATGTTGTCGTAGTAGGGGATGGTGATCTCGTCGTCGACGTCGAGATCGCCGAGCATGGCCGGGGTGATTGGGTGCACGACACTCTGGGAGATCACCGCGTTGATCACGGCAGGCCGCCCCGCCTCGAGCGCTCGAGCCACCGCCGGGGCAAGTTCGTCAGCGGTCGTGACGTGTTGGCCGAACGCACCGAATCCTTCGGCAACCAGGTCATAGCGAGTCGCTGCGAGTCGGGAGATCACGTCGCCGTCGGCCCCGTAGACCGCGTGTTGACCGTGGATGGACATTCCCCAGCATGCGTTGTTGAACACGATCGTGACGATTGGCAGTTCGTGGCGGACCATGGTGTCCCATTCCTGGATGTGGAAACCGATGGCGCCATCACCGGTCACCTGGATCACGCGGCGGTCCGGGTGAGCGAGCTGCGCGCCGATGGCGTAACCCTGCCCGATCCCGAGATGGCCCTGATAGCCGAGGGCCAGGCTTTGGTAGATGTCGAGGTGCGACGTCGCCCAATCGAACCAAACGGGCGCTTCACCCCCATCGCTCACGAGGATCGATCCGGGCGGAACCTGGCTGGCGATCTCTTTGGCGGCGCGATACGGGTGGATGCCGTCGTCCTCCATGCCAGCGCCTTCGAACAGCATGTCGCCGAGGTGCTTCATTCCGACCGCTTGAGTCGCCCACTCGCCGTGGTCTTGGACGGCCGCCCGCTCAGCGAGGGCGTCGAGCCCGGCGGCGAGATCGCCGAGGACACCCACGTCGACGGGGCCGAGCCGCCCGATCTCGGCGGGATCGAGATGGAGTTGGATCACCTTGGCGCCCGCAACCATGTTTGCGAAGTTGCGCCCGCCGAGCAGGAGTCCGCCGGTCGCACCGACCAGAATCACGACATCGGGCGGCTCGACGCCGATCTTGACGAGCGCGACCAGCGAAGCGAGCCCACCGCCGTGGAGGGGATGACTGCCGGGCAACATCCCTTTGGTCAGCGTCGTCGAGTAGCCGGGGATCCCGGTCGCGGTGACGAAACGCTCGAGAGCTCCCGAAATGTCGACGGCGAGGCTGGCATCGCCGACGATGAACGCCGGACGCTGCGCACCGTTGAGCAACTCCACCGCCGCGTCGATGGCCGACGACGCGGGAACCGGTCGATCGGCGGTTGCGGGTGCACCGAAGGGCGGGACGCGCTCGGGTGCAACGGGGGTGAACGCCACATCGATCGGCACGTCGAGCACGACGGGCCCAGGAACGCCGCCGGTGGCATGGCGGATGGCAAGGCCGACGAGGTCGGGCACGCGGCTCGCGGAATATGCCCGCTGCGCCCATTTCGTGATCGGCTTGACCACACCGAGTTGATCGAGGCGACCCTGCATCTCACCGGTCTCGATTTCGCCCAGTGGAGGTGAACTCGTGATCACCATGATCCCGACCGAGTCAGCTGAGGCGTTGGAGATACCTGCGACGGCGTTGAACAGACCGGGTCCCGCCGTCACCGCGGCGACCCCGATCCTTCCCGTCGTGCGCGCGTACCCGTCGGCCGCGTTCACTGCGGCGGCCTCGTGTCGACAATCGATGAGCTCGATCCCGAACCGGCGACAGCCGGTCAGAAACGAGTCGAGATGTCCACCGTGGAGAGCGAACACAACGTCCACCCCGGCTTCGGCGAGTGCCCACGCTCCAAGTTCGCCGCCGTTCATCGTTTCCTCAACCATCATGATTCTCCTCGTGCTCCCTTTGATTGTGAGACTTGACTCTCATAATCAAAGTAGTGATACTTAAGTCTCAAGTCAATGGCTTGTTTTGGTCAAGCCACCCGAACTGAAGTCGAGGAGACCTTTCCAATGCGAGCAGTGGTGATGAGGAACGGCGAGATCGCCGTCGAGAACATCGGTGAACCCGAGCCGGGACAAGGTCAGGTGCTGATAGCGCCCCACGTCGCCGGAATCTGTGGGAGCGACCTTCACGCCCGCACCATGCTGCGCGGTCTGGCCGAACTCGACCCGGAATCGCCGCCGATCTCACTGGTGCCGGGCCACGAGTTCGCCGGCGAGGTCGTCGCGATCGGCCCGGACACCGACAGCGATCTCCGCATCGGCGACCAGGTCAGCCCGATCCCGTTCACCCACGGAGCCGACGGGCCCGTAACCATCGGTCTGTCTCCCACACACACCGGTGGGCTCGCCGAACTGGCCGTTGCCGATGCCGAGCGGACGTTCCGACTTCCCGACGGGGTCGACACGCGGCTGGGCGCTCTGAGCGAACCCTTAGCGGTCGCTGTCCACGCCTTCCTGCTGGGTGCTACGTCGGGACCGATCGTGGTCGTCGGGGCCGGGCCGATCGGGCTCGGGATCATCGCCGTCGCGTCAGCAGCCGGCCGCCACCCGATCATCGCCGTCGAACCATCAGCGCAGCGCCGGGCGGCAGCGCTTCGCTTCGGCGCAGACGAGGTGTATGAACCCGGCGCATCCTTGTCAGAGCTGCTGTCCGAGGTCGGCTACACACCTTCCACGATGTCCCCACTACTCGAGGACGATCCCGTCGTCGCCACCGTTTTCGAGTGTGTAGGCCGCCCCGCCGTCGTCCAGGCCCTCTTGGCGGAGGCTCCACCCCACAGCCGTCTCGTTCTCGCTGGCGCGTGTCATGAACCTGTTGAACTGAACCCGCTGACGCTCACGGCGGCCGAAGTCAGCGTGATCGCGAGCTTCGCCTATCGCCCCGCTGACTTCCACGCAGCGTTGCGCCACCTCCAGGAACAGCCCGAACGATTCCAGGACCTGATCACCAGCGAACGTCCACTCGACGCCACCGCCGAGGCCTTCGATGCGCTCGCCAACGATCCAACCGAGATCAAGGTCATGATCCACCCATCCGCAACTCCAAGCCCAACCTCCACGACACCATGAACGGCACCCCAGTTGACCAGAGGAATGACGACGGTGGGCGCAGGGGCGACCTCGCGACGCACACCGCCACAACACCACGATCGGATGGCACATGACCAAAGTCCTCGTTCACGGAAACCCTGAGACCGATGCAATCTGGGGTCAGCTCGTCGCAGCGTTGGCCGAGCGGGGAGTCGACGAC
>JBDSDH010000283.1:0-9104 GCA_039920665.1 Ilumatobacteraceae bacterium | reverse complement strand
CCCGCCTGATGGGTGGTCGCTCACGCAGCCGTGTGGCGATGGCTGAGGTCCGCCCTTGATCGTGCTGCTGGTTCTGCACGGCTTGATCGGAGCCGTCTTGTTCCCGAGCGGCTCGCGCTTCGGCCGGCGCGGATTCTTGATCGGTGGCATCGCCCCACTGGTCACGTTCGTGTGGCTGCTGACCCAACTACCGGATGTGCTCGACGGTAAGCCCGTCGTCCAACACATCGATTGGGTGCCACAGCTCGGCATCGACATCGACCTTCGACTCGATGGGTTCGGGGCGTTGATGGTGCTCCTGGTCGCCGGGATCGGGATCGCGATCGCGATCTATTCGACGGCCTACTTCTCGTCGACCAGCACAGCGCTCGGACGCACGTCAGGACTGCTCGCGATCTTCGCCGGAGCGATGTTGTGCGTGGTGATGTCGGACAACCTGCTCGTGCTCTACACCGGCTGGGAGCTGACGTCGATCACGTCGTATCTGTTGATCGGCAACGATCACACCAAAATTCACGCTCGTGCGGCTGCGCTGCACGCGCTGTTGGTCACCTCGTTGGGCGGGTTGGCGATGCTCGGTGGATTCGTCCTGATCGGACAGGCGGCGGGGACCTACCGGATCAGTCAACTGCTGGCCATGCCCCCATCGGGCACCACGGTCAGCGTCGGGTTGGTGTTGGTCCTGATCGGCGCCTTCACGAAGTCGGCTCAGTACCCATTTCATTCATGGCTACCCGGGGCGATGGCTGCGCCGACGCCGGTCAGCGCATATCTGCACTCGGCGACGATGGTGAAGGCCGGCATCTACCTGATCGCCCGTTTCGCCCCGGCCTTCGCGACGGCCGGCATCTGGCGGCCACTGGTGTTGATCGTCGGCTCGGCGACGATGATTTTCGGCGGCCTGCGGGCTCTGCGTCAACACGATCTCAAGCTGCTGCTCGCGCATGGCACTGTCAGCCAACTCGGCTTCCTCGTCGTCCTGTTCGGTATCGGCACACCGGAAGCAACCGCAGCCGGTTGTGCGATGTTGCTCGCCCACGCACTGTTCAAAGCCTCGTTGTTCATGTCGGTCGGCACGCTCGACCGACTTCTCGGTACTCGCGACGTTCGTTTCATCCCACGGATGGGTGCAGGGTGGCACCTGTTCCGAGCGGTCACGATCGCATCTGCAGCCTCGATGGCCGGGATCCCGCTGCTGTTCGGGTTCGTCGCCAAGGAATCCGGATTCGACGCATTGCAGCACGCAGGTGTCGGTGGTGACGGACTCGCTCTGGCCGGTGTCGTCATCGGGTCAGCGCTCACTGCTGCCTACACCGCCCGGTTGTTGTGGGGCATGTTCTCGAATCCGGACGGGCGCCACGGTGGACCGGTCGAGGGAGTCGAACCACCGACGCTGCGCACGGCCGATCGTCCAGAACATGGATACATCTCGCCGATCATCGCGCTCTCGATCGTCACTGTCGGGTTGGGGGTGGTGCCCAGCCTCGGCGACCGCCTGATCGGGGCGGCTGCAGGCGCCTTGGATCCTGGCTCGCACGGCACGCATCTCGCGCTGTGGCACGGGACCAATCTGGCCTTGCTGATGTCGGCGATCGCAGTCGCCGGCGGTCTCGTGCTGTTCACCGCACGCACACCCGTCGATCACGCGATCGCCCGCGGTGGTGCGATCCCGAACGGCACGGCGATCTACACCCGCATCCTGCGCGGCACCAACAACGGCGCGACCCGCCTCACCGGCGTGATCCAGAACGGTTCGCTGCCGATCTATGCCGGCACCGTGTTGTTCACCGCTGCGCTCGTCCCCGGGATCGTGTTGCTGACTCAAACCCGGTGGCCAGGTTGGCCCGCGGCCGTCGGCAGTTGGGCCCAGTTGCCGATCGTGCTCGCGTTGCTCGGTGCGGCCATTGCGGCCGCTGCAGTTCGGCGACGGTTCAGTGCGGCCCTGTTCCTCGGCACGGTCGGATATTCGATGGCGGGACTGTTCGTGGTGCAGGGTGCGCCCGACCTCGCCCTCACCCAAGTCGCGATCGAGACCTTGTCGACGGTGTTGTTCGTGCTCGTCCTGCGGCGCCTGCCCGACCGGTTCGAGCGCACCTCGACCTCGCTGCGTCGCGTGGTCCGCGTCGTGATCTCGTTGGCGGTGGGTGTGCTGGTATTCACGTTTGCGATCATCAGCCGCGGCAACCGGGTCGAGCAACCGGTGTCGGGCGAGATGATCGAACGATCGCTGCCCGACGCCCATGGCCGCAACGTGGTCAACGTGATCCTGGTCGACATCCGCGGGTTCGACACGCTCGGAGAGATCACGGTGCTCGCCTCCGCCGGCATCGGTGCGGTCGCGCTCGCCCGCGTCGGTCGTCGCCGCAAGTCGGCATCGAGAGCACCGGTCAATGCCCCGCCAGAGGTGACGTCGTGAAGCGGTTGGTGTTCCTCGACGAGTCGGCACGCGTCATCTTCCATGCGGTGCTCGTCGGCTCGATCTATCTGCTGTTCGCCGGTCACAACCAGCCGGGCGGCGGGTTCGTCGGTGGGCTGGTGGCCGGCGCGGCGATCTCGCTGCGCTACCTCGCCGGGGGAATTGCGGACGTTCGCCGGATCAGCCGATTCCAGCCGTGGACCATCCTCGGCGCGGGCATCGTGTTCGCCGCCATCACCGCCCTCGTCCCGCTGCTGCGCGGCGAACCGGTGCTCACGTCGCTCGGCACCGAGTTCGATGCGCCGCTGCTCGGTCACATCTACGCCTCGACCACGCTCGTGTTCGACATCGGCGTCTACATGGTGGTGGTCGGCCTGGTGTTCATGGTGTTCGAGGCGTTCGGCGACGACGGAACCGACGCTGCAGTTGTCACGGGTGAAGTCGTCACCGACGAGGTCACTGACGAGACCACCCCGTGACGATCACGCTCGCATTCGCGGCCGCTGCGCTGTTCTCGATCGGCACCTATCTGATCCTGCAGCGCAAGCTGAGCCGGATCATCATCGGTCTCGCGCTGCTCAGCCACGGCGCCAACGTGCTGCTGATGACGTCGGGTCGCGACGGCATCGCGCCGTTGATCGACAGTGGTGACATCACCGACTTCAGCGATCCGCTGCCGCAGGCCATGGCGCTCACCACCATCGTCATCACCTTCGGCGTCACCGCGCTGCTGCTCGCGCTCGCCTACCGCAGTTGGCTGTTGACCCACGACGACGAGGTCGAAGACGACGTGACCGACCGCGCCGTCGGAAGGGGAGGCTGGACCGACAAGGAAGTCGACGACGAACTCACCGCCGAAGCCACTGCCCTGCCCGACGAGTCCGGCACCGGCGAGGCAGCGACATGAACCAACTGATCCCGCTTCCCATCGTGTTGCCGCTGCTCGGTGCTGCGCTGTCGGCGCTCACCGGTCGGTGGAAGTGGGTCCAACGCGCCCTCAGCCTGAGCATCCTCACGATCACCAGCGCGATCTCGGTGGCACTGCTGATCGAGGTCGACCGCCACGGACCGCTCGTGATGAATGCCGGCGACTGGGAGGCCCCGATCGGGATCACACTGGTCGTCGACCGTTTGTCGGCGATCATGTTGTGCGTTGGTTCGTTGATGCTGTTGACGGTGCTGATCTACGCGATCGGCCAGCCCGGTGCCGAACGCCACCACGTCGGATTCCAGTCGGTGTACATGATCCTTGCCGCTGGCGTCGCCGGCGCATTCCTCACCGGCGACCTGTTCAACATGTTCGTCTCGTTCGAGATGATGCTGACTGCGAGTTACGTGTTGCTCACCCTCGGCGGGCGACGCGAACAGATCCGGTCCGGCATGACGTATGTGGTCATCAGCCTGCTCGCGTCGACGCTGTTCATCACCGCGCTGGCGCTGCTGTATTCGTCCACCGGGACGGTCAACATGGCCGACCTGTCGAACAAGATCGGCGAGTTGCCGCTCGGTCTGCGCCAAGCGTTCGCTGTGCTGTTGGTCGTGGTGTTCGGCGTCAAGGCCGGCCTGTTCCCGCTGTTCTCATGGCTACCCGACAGCTATCCAACAGCTCCCGGGCCCGTCACTGCGGTGTTCGCCGGGTTGCTCACCAAAGTCGGCGTGTACGCGCTCATCCGCAGCCAGACGTTGCTGTTCCCCGACGGCGGGCGACCCACCGGGCTGCTGCTGACGGCGGCCGCATTGACGATGGTGATCGGCATCCTCGGCGCGATCGCGCAGGACGACGTGAAGCGGATCCTGTCGTTCAACATCGTCAGCCACATTGGCTACATGGTGATGGGGCTCGCCCTGTTCAGCGTCGCCGGTCTCGCCGCGGCGATCTTCTATGCGGTCCACCACATCGTCGCGATGACGACCCTGTTTCTGGTCGGCGGCTTGATCGAACACGTCGGCGGCAGTAGCCGGATGACCCAACTCGGCAACATGGTCAAGTCTGCGCCTGTGGTGGCGGTGCTGTTCCTGGTCCCTGCGCTGAGTCTGTCCGGCATTCCGCCACTGTCCGGATTCGTTCCCAAGTTCGCGCTGGTCGAAGCCGGGTTCGCCGGCCGCCAGTACGTCGTGGTCGCCGTCAGCCTGCTCGTCAGCCTGCTCACGCTGTTCTCGGTGATGAAGATCTGGATCGGGGTGTTCTGGAACCCGGCGATCGACCCGCCCTCGGGACCCGTACACACCGTGGGCCGGCTCGGTGGACCGCCACTGATGGTCGGTGCCACAGCGATTCTGTTCGTGCTCGGCCTCGCCGTCGCGATCGCGGCTGGACCGCTGTACGGGTTGTGCGAACGAGCAGCCACGGACCTGCTTTCGCCCGACGGCTACATCCGAGCCGTGCTCGGAACCATGGTCGGATCAGGCGGCAGCTGATGCGTCGAGCCCTTCGGATCCTGTTCCTCACCTCGATCTGGGTGTTGCTGTGGGGCACGATCACCGTTGCCAATGTTGCCGGCGGTGTCGTGGTCGCGAGCATGTTGCTCGTGCTCTATCCCACAGGAGAGACTGCCGACACGCCCGTTGGACGCCCCCGGCCGATCGCGTTCTCGCGCCTCATCGGCTACATCTTCGGGCAGCTGGTGTTGTCGAACGCATTCATCGCTCGAGAGATCCTGACCAGAGGGTCCAACATTCGCACCGGCATCGTCGCCTGCCGCCTGCGCACCGATTCCGAGCCCATCATCACCTTCCTCGCCAATGTGCTCTCGCTGACCCCGGGGACCATACCGGTGCATGTGCAGGTCGATCCGCCAGTGATCTACGTCCATGTGTTGCACCTCGATCACCCCGACACGGTCCGCACGCAGGTCGAGCGGTTGGAGGACCTGACGGTGCGTGCGTTCGGCTCGCACGAGGCGATCGCATCGCTGTCGATGGCGCCAGCCCCGCCCGCCCCCGCGACCGACGCAGAGATCTCGACGCCGCCGGTCGACGAATCGGGGCCCGGATGATCATCACGATCTCGTTCGTCGTCTTGTTCGTGGCCGGCGTGTTGTTCTTCTACCGGATGCTCGTCGGTCCGACGCTGGCCGATCGCGTCAACGCGCTCAACGGGCTGCTCGTGGTCGGGACGAGCGCAATTGCCGCTGACGCCGTGCGCACAGACCGTGGCGCGTTCGTCCCGGTGCTGGTGGTGATCGCACTGGTCGGTTTTGTCGGTACCGCGATGGTGGCCCGGTTCATCGAGAGCAGGGGCCGATGATCGGCGAACTGCTCGTGCTGTTCGGCTCGCTGCTGACGTTGCTGTCGGCGGTCGGGATGGTGCGGTTCAAGGACGTCTTCGCTCGGATGCACGCGCTCGCCAAGGCCAGCACGGCTGGTGTGGTGTTGGTGCTCGTCGGCGCGGCGGTCCACCTCGAGCAACCGAACGACGTCACGTCGCTGCTCCTCGCGGCACTGTTGCAGTTGCTCACGTCGCCTGTCGCCTCGAACATGATCAGCCTCGCCACCTACCGCGCCGAGGGCATCGGCCTCGTCGTACACACCGTCGACGAGCTCGGCGAAGACCTCGACCGCGCCGATCCGACCGCTGGTTCGTAGTCATCGCTGGTGGGGTTCTCCCTACCATCGTGACGCCGGGACGCCCGATCGGCGCCGCGGGGTCCGGCCCGCACACTGAAGGTATGGAAACGCCGACCACCTGGATGACAATGGAGACACCGATGACGTCCTCGTCCAGCCCCTCCTCGCCCTTCGCTCCCCCGATCCCCCCGCCGGCTCCCGACGAGGCCGGCGTCCGGCGTTGGCTACGGCGCGCCTACGGCCCGCTGTGGCAGATGAATACGTGGACAGCGTCACTGCAACTGCTGCTCAACCTGGCCCTGGGCATCGCGTTCTTCACCGCAACCGTGACGATGCTGTCGGTCAGTGCCGGACTGCTCGTCACGCTGATCGGCATCCCATTGCTCGTCGCCACGGTCGCGATGGGTCGCGGGATCGGCACGTTCGAGCGAGCCAGGGTGCTGGCGCTGTTCGGTGAGCGACTGCCGGGTTTCACGCGGCCGAGCGCCGAGGGTGGGTTCTTCAAGCGCAGTGGGCGCCTGATCGCCGACGAGGCCGGGTGGCGCGGGCTGCTCTACTCGGTGATCGCCCTCCCGTGGGGCATCCTCACATTCACCCTGACCGTCGTCGCCTGGAGCGTTTCGTTCGGGATGGCGACCTTCCCGGTCACCCAGTTCTTCGTACCCGAAACCTCACAGAGCGGCCCGTTTCGCTTCGGCAATGACTACGTATTGCACGGGTGGGGCCGATTTGGTGTCGGGGCCGGCGCGTTCGTCGTTGGTCTGTTGTTGCTGATGGTGGCACCGCGCATCATCCGCGGCATCGCCCGGGCCGATGTCGCGATCATTCGGACACTGCTCTCACCGAGCCCGCAGAACGTGCTCACGGCGCGGGTCGAGGAACTGACGGTCAGTCGCGATGCATCGGTCGAAGGCGCTGGCGTCGAACTGCGCCGGATCGAACGCGATCTGCACGACGGAGCTCAACAACGGCTTGTCGGATTGGCGATGGATCTGGGTCTGGCCAAGGAGCGGTTGGCTCGTGGCGAGGACCCCGAGCGTGCTGCGGAACTGGTGGGGCGGGCCCACGACGAAGCAAAGCTGGCGATCAGCGAACTACGCGATCTGGTGCGCGGTATCCATCCCCAGGTCCTCACCGATCGAGGACTCGATGCTGCGCTCTCGGCGCTCGCCGCGCGCAGCCCGGTTCCGGTGGAGATCGACGTCCAGCTCGATCGTCGTCCACCCGCTTCGATCGAGGCCGCTGCGTACTTCGTCGTCGCCGAATCCCTGGCCAACATCGCCAAACACAGCCGCGCCAAGCGGGCCTCGGTTCGTGTTGCCTCGCGCCGACAAGCGATCCAGATCGAGATCTACGACGACGGCATCGGCGGCGCAGCCGAGCACCCTGGCGGAGGACTGAGCGGCCTGCGCGACCGGATCACCGCGGTCGAAGGACGGCTCCGGGTGTCGAGTCCTCCCGGAGGGCCCACACTGTTGGCCGTGGAGCTGCCATGCGAGTTGTGATCGCCGAAGATTCGGTGCTGCTGCGAGAAGGCATCACCCGCCTGCTCGCCGAGTACGACGCCGAGGTGGTGGGCGCGCTCGGAGATGCCATCCGGTTGCTGGCGACGGTTCGCGAGACATCGCCCGACCTCGTCATTGTCGACGTGCGGATGCCACCGACGTTCACCGACGAAGGATTGCGGGCTGCGGTCGAGCTGCGAGCTGTGATGCCACGAATTCCAGTGTTGGTGCTGTCGCAATATGTCGAGGAACGCTTCGCCACCGAACTCCTCGGCGGCAGCACAGTCGGGGTCGGATATCTGCTCAAGGAACGGGTGGCCGACGTCAGCGAGTTCGTCAGCGCCTGCCGCCGGGTGGCTGCCGGCGGCACCGCCCTCGACTCCGAGGTCGTCGCCCAACTGCTCACCCGCAGCCGCCGCCGTGAACCGCTCGCAATGCTCACTCCACGCGAACGTGAGGTGCTCAGCCTGATGGCCCAGGGCCTCAACAACACCGGCATCGCCCAGCAACTCGTCGTCAGCGACGGAGCCGTCGAGAAGCACATCACTTCGATCCTGACCAAGCTCGAGCTCCCCGTCAGCGACACCGAGCATCGCCGGGTCCTCGCCGTGCTCACCTATCTCCGCAACCCCTGACACCACCGTTGCCGGACAGGGCCGTTCCGACGTGCCGGTTCAGTCGTCGAGGAGGCGGCTGATGGCTGCAGCGACGTCGCTGGGACCCGAGACCGTGGTGAGTTTGGCGCCGACGGTTGCTGCGAGCTTCTCGGCTTCGGCCGAATCGCCTTCGGGGGCGATGATCAACAGCTCGTCGAGCATCCCGGCAGCAGCCGCGACATCGCCGTCGACAGTGGCCCGGCAATCTGACAGCAACACTGCGATCCGGCGACCGGCGCGGGATCGCATCAGTTGGAGGTGGGCGACCTGCAGCGCTCCGGCGAGGTCGGTGGTGCCGAAGCCGCGCAAGGTCAGCACATCGGTGACCACCTTGTCGCTGTCTTTGAAAACGTCCTGGGACTTGGCGACGACGACGTCCTTGCCGAACGCGAGCACGCTGTAATCCTGCGGCGCGCGCCACGCGACAGCGGCGGCGGCGACGGCCGACGAAGCGAGCGGCTTGCCGCCCATCGACCCGCTGCGATCCACCATCAGGCACAGCGCCGTACCGGGTTTGGCCCAGCCGCGCACCCGCAGTCGATCGGGGTCGACCGCGCTGGCGGAACCGAATGCTTCGGCGATGCCCTCGAAACTCTGGTCGAAGTCGAGGTCACCACCTTCGGGGGTGAATGGCAGCGACACCAGTTTGCCTGTGCCACGGGGACGCACCGGACCGCGGCGACTGACGTCGAGAAACAGCCGAGCGGCCAGCCGCTTGGCCAGCTCGCGCAACTTCGGATCTGTCGCAGCAGTGAGGTCGGCGAGCAGCGCCATCATGTCGTCGGGCGATTCGAGCATGTTGTCCTCGACGGCAGCCTCATCGAGTTCACCGACCTCGGGCGACACCTGTTCGAACTGCGGATTTCGGGACAGATCACGCCTCGACGTGGTCTTGCGGCCGGCCTCGTTGACAGCCTGGTCGGCCTCGTCGCCTTCCTTGGCTACTGGAGGCTTGCCCCC
>JBDSDH010000282.1:0-39481 GCA_039920665.1 Ilumatobacteraceae bacterium | reverse complement strand
TCGTGAATCCCTGAAGAACCGATTGCGGACGTCGTTCAACATCGTCGCCAGATCATCGGCCGAGATGCCGTAGTTGTCGGTGAACAACCGCGTCCCACCCATCAGCTGACGGTTGGTTCGGTGCAGTTCGGTGTCGCCGTCGGGTGTGTAGTCGAACACCACGAACGAGCTGCCGCGACTCGGGTTGCGCCAGACAGTGAAACGGCCACAATCATCGAATTCGTACGTCGTCAGTCGGCCTCTGCGGATCATGTCGATCGAGGATCGACCGATAGCCAGCGAACCCGGCTGCAGCATCTGGCGCACGCCGACCACCGCGCAGAATCCGAACAGGACCGCAATCGACCCGCCGATCAGTTGGGCGACGATGCCGGTTTTCGCGCCGAGTGCGATTCCAGCACCGAGCGCGACGAACACCATGCTGCCGATCAACACCCACACCCAGCGCATCGCGCTCGCCCGCAGCACGATCCGGTCGGCGGGGTCGGCGGGGTCGGCGGGGTCGGCGGGGTCGGCGGCGTGATCCGATTGGTTCATCGCCTGCAACCCTGCCGCAGACGTCGGCCGCTCGCAACCCGGGACGTCACGGTCGACTGCGAACAGCAGGATCTGCGATGATCATCCCCGTGCCACCTTCCGTCGCCGCCGGTTCGATCCCGACTCAGGCCGCCCGCCCGAAGGCGACCGCCGTCTGCCTGGCCAAGGAGGTCGTCAGCCATGTCGTTCGGACCCGATGCGGGGTGACGACGACCTTTCGTGATGCGACGATCTGGCGCACCGAGGTGACCTGTCGACATTGCATCAGCGGCCACCAACAGCTCGACGAACACGCCGCCTCGATCGCGTCGCTGCTCCGCTCGAACTGAGTCGCGTCTCGCAACGAGGTGGGCCCCGACATGGCGTGGATTGCCGTGCGATTCGGGTGCAATACTGGAAATCGATGAACAGGGCCGATCCGTCCGGCATGGCTGCCGGCCACTCGACTCACGCACCGATGAGAAGGTGAGATGGCAGCAGATCGTGATTCCGGGGTTCGCGAGGTCGTCGCTCGTGGCGACCTCGACGATCTGCTGGTCACGGCGCAGCGGCTGGCCAAGCTCGGATCGTGGTCGTGGCATCCCAGCCGGCCCGGGACGTGGTCCGACGAGATGTACCGGATCCTCGATCGGCCTGCCGGTTTGCCGGCTGTCACGCTTGCCGAACTGATCGAATGGGTTCGCCCGGTTGACCGGGCCACGGTGACCGAGCAGTTGGAGCTCAGCATCGCAGCGTCGAGCCCGTTCGACATCGAATTCGGCGTGCAGCTGCCGAGCGGGGCCGAGCGATGGCTGAAGGTTGTCGGTGAGCATGCCGAAGAGCTGTGGTGGGAAGGCATCTGCCAGGACATCACGGATCGCAAGCGAACCGAGGTCGTCAATCGTCAAGTCGAGGCCGATCTGCGCGACCACGAGCGGGTGCTGGCCCGAATCGCTCGTGGCGAGCCGCTCGATGCGACGTTGCAGGCGCTGTGTCTGATGTTCGAGTCGCGATTCCCCAACTCGCAGTGCTCGATCCTGGCGGTCGATTCGAGCGCCGGGGTGCTCCGCCACGCTGCCGGCCCGTCGCTTCCTCGTGCGTACCGAGACGCGATCGACGGCCTCGAAATTGGCGAGGGAATGGGTGCCTGCGGCACGGCGGCGGCGAGGAACGAGCTGGTCATCATCGAAGACACCTGCACCAGTGCGCTGACCGCTGCCTTTGTCGATCTCTTGAATGCGTACAACCTGCGTTCGATCTGGTCGACCCCGCTGAACGACAGCACCGGAGTGGTCATCGGAACGTTTGCGGTGTATCACCCGATCGTCCACCGACCCACGCCTGCTGAAGTGCAAAGCCTGCAGGTCGCCGGGAGTCTTGCCGCGCTTGCGATCGAACGCCATCGCACCGAGCGGGCGCTGACGGACGCCGCCCAGATCGACCCGTTGACCGGGCTCGCGAATCGCAGCATGTTCCTGGATCAACTGGCCGATCGGATGAACATTGTCGGGGAGCAGGTGGGGGTGTTGTTCCTCGACCTCGATCGATTCAAATGGATCAACGACAGCCTTGGCCATCTGGTGGGCGACCGTGTGCTCACGGATGTCGCCGACCGGTTGTTGGCAGTGATCGTCCCTGGAGAAGTGCTCGCTCGGTTCGGCGGGGATGAGTTCACGCTGATGCTCAGCGACGCCACCGCCGAGCGGATGGACGCCGCAGCGGACCGGGTCGACGCTGCGCTCCTCGAGCCGTTCATGATCGATGGCGGCGAGTTCTTCCTCTCGACGTCGATCGGAATCGCGACCAACGACCACGAGACCGACGCGGCCGGACTCGTCCGCGATGCCGATGCAGCGATGTACCTGGCCAAAGAACGTGGACGAGCTCGCCGGGCCACCTACGGTGCTGGACTGCGCGACCGAGCGATCGAGCGGGTGACGCTGGAGTCGGAATTGCGGCGAGCCCTCGAGCGTGACGAGTTCGTCCTGCACTACCAGCCGCTGGTCGATCTCGCCACCGGGGAGTGGGCGATGGTCGAAGCCCTCGTGCGCTGGCAACACCCCACTCGCGGCCTGCTCGGCCCCGACGAGTTCATCCCGCTCGCCGAGGAGACCGGCTTCATCTTGCCGCTCGGCAGCGTGATCCTCGAGCGGGCGATCAGTCAGGCGGCCGAGCTCGCCGCCGGTGGTCTCCCGATCGAGATGGGCGTCAATTTGTCCGTCGTGCAGTTGACCGATCCGTCGATCGCGATGTTGATCGAAGGTCTGATCAGCGGCCATGGCCTGGCACCGGAGTTGCTCGTGATCGAGATTACCGAGACCGCAGTGATGGAGCAGTTCGACCTGGCTCACGCAATGCTCGAGCGTCTGGCCGGGGTCGGAGTTCGGATTGTGATCGACGACTTCGGCACCGGGTATTCCTCGATCGCCCGGCTCGGCGACCTGCCCGTGATCGGGGTCAAGATCGACCGCCACTTTGCGACGTCGCTCAACGATCGCGTCGACGCCGACCAAGTTTTGGCGGCGATCGCCAACCTGGCCCACGCCTTCCGGCTGCAGGTGATCGCCGAGGGAATCGAAACTCAGGAAATGTTCGACCGGGCGTCGGGGATTGGGTGTGACATCGGGCAGGGCTACTACCTCGCCCGGCCGGTTCCGGCCGAGGAGTTAGTGGCATTGCTGCGCGAGTTCGCTCCCTGCCCGACACCACACTGAAGTCCTGATACCGCGATGACCTGTGGCTGTTGGTCCAGATGGTCCAGATGGTCAACTGATCGCGGCGAGTGCCGCGAGCGCCATTGCGACCAGCATTGGTTCGAGCGACTTGCGGTCGACTCTGCCGAGATTCGGCGTCGAGTTGATCAAGCCGATCACGGCCCGGACAGCGGCGCCCAGCCGGTTGCGGGCCAGGTCAGGGTGGGTCGACGTCAGGACGGTGGTCCACACGTCGATGTACTGCCGCTGGAGCAGCCGCACCTTCTGTGCCTGGGCCGCATCCAGGTGGTGCAGGTCGCGGCCGTGAATGACGATCAGATCGGGTTCGCGTAGTGCGAACGCGACCTGAAGTGCGACGAGCCGAACCACCGCGTCAACGCCGCTGGCTGATTCCTCGACACTGCTCCGCGCCCCATCGAGCAACCGCTCACTGATGTCGATCAACATTGCTGCGAGCAATGCCTGTTTGCCCACGAAGTGCCAGTAGATCGCCGGACCGGAGATGCCCACCGCCGCTCCGATGTCGTCGATGCTGGTGGCTCCGAAACCCCTCTGGGCGAACAACTGCGCGGCCTCGGCGATGATGCGGTCGGCGCGCTCGGACACGTCTCGACGATAGCCGGTGGATCCTGAACGATCGTTCAACTGGATGCTTCCGATTTGTGGTACTTTAACGATCGTTCATCTCGCGACGCTCCCGCCGTCACAGATCAGGAGGCGATCATGGCCGAGTTCACCGACGAGCACGATGCATTTCGTGCCGTGGTTCGCGACTTCGCAGTTCGCCAGTTCGGGCCGAGAATCGACGCCTGGGAAGAAGCCGGCGTGCTCCCGCTGGAAGCGGTCGCGGCAATGGCCGATCTCGGCTTGTTCGGCATCGTGTTCCCTGAGGAATGGGGTGGCAGCGGCGGTGACTTCACATCGCTCTGCATCGCGATCGAAGAGGTCGGGCGGGTCAACCAATCGCTCGGGATCACGCTGTCGGCAGCAGTCGGTCTCGGTGCCAACCCGATCCATTCCTTCGGCTCCGACGAGCAGAAGGCGCAATGGCTCCCGGACCTCGTCGCTGGTCGCACGCTCGGCGCATTCGGCCTCACCGAGCCCGATGCCGGCAGCGACGCTGGTGGTACCCGGACCCGAGCCGTACGCGACGGTGACGACTGGGTGGTCAACGGATCGAAGGCCTTCATCACCAACTCAGGCACGTCGATCACCTCGATCGTCACGGTCACCGCCAAATGCGATGATGGAGCGAGTGGCGGGGTCGATGGGATCAGTTCATTCGTCATCCCTGCCGGTACCCCCGGTCTCGTGGTCGAGCCGGCGTATCGCAAACTCGGATGGCACGCGAGCGACACCCATGGTCTCACGCTCGACAACGTTCGGGTGCCGCTCGACCACATGCTCGGCGCGCCCGGCACCGGCCTGCGTAACTTCCTCGCGATCTTGGATGATGGTCGGATCGCGATCTCTGCGCTGGCCGTTGGTCTGGCCCAGTCATGCCTCGATCTGGCGGTCGACTACGCCCAGCAGCGACAAGCCTTCGGCGGGCCGATCGGTCGATTCCAAGGGCTGGCGTTCCAACTCGCCGATGTGGCTGTGGCGCTCGAGAACAGTCGCAATCTCACCTACACGGCGGCCCGATTGAAGGATCAGGGGCGCCCGTTCAAGCAGGCTGCGGCGATGGCCAAGCTGTATTCCACCGAGACAGCGATCGATGCGACCCGAGTGGCGACCCAGGTGTTCGGCGGTTCCGGCTTCATCGAGGAGAGTCCCGTGGCCCGGCTGTATCGCGACGCGAAGATCCTCGAGATCGGCGAGGGAACGAGTGAGATTCAGCGCCTCATCATTGCGAGGGGTCTGGGTCTCCCGGTCGGCTGATCTCCATCGTCTGTGGCTTCCATTCGGCTGTCTACAGATATCGTCGAATCCATGACCGGCCCGAGTGATCGACAGGCCGTCGAGGGCGACATCGCTGATGCCACTGCTCCAGCGGGCGCTTCGGCATCGTCCGAACTGCAACTCGCTCAATGGTCTGAACCGCTGATCGGCGAGTTCAAGCGGTTCTCGATGATCCACAAATTCGCGATCCAAGAAGTGACGACCAAGATCAACATCCTGCGCGAGGAGTTCATCAACCTGCACGACTACAACCCGATCGAGCACGTCAACTCGCGATTGAAGTCCGTCCCGAGCGTGATTGCCAAGGCTCGTCGTCTGGGGTGCGGGTTGGGAATCGAAGCCATCCGCGAGCATGTGCGCGATGTTGCGGGGGTGCGTGTGACCTGCAGTTTCGTCTCTGATGTGTATCAAATGTTCGACGTCTTCACAGCCCAATCCGACGTGACCGTGATCGATGTCGACGACTACATCGCCAATCCGAAACCGAACGGCTACCAGAGCCTGCACGCCACCGTTCAGGTCCCGGTGTTCTTGTCGACCGGCGCCGAGAGCGTCTACGTCGAGATGCAGTTCCGCACCGTGGCGATGGACTTCTGGGCCAGCCTCGAACACAAGATCTACTACAAGTACGACCGTGCCGTGCCCGACTCGCTGCTCGCGGAACTGAAGGAAGCGGCCGACACGGCGGCATCGCTCGACCAGCGAATGCAGCGCCTCCACCGCGAAGTCGCCTCGTTGCCCCACCCACCGGCGGGCTGATCCGACGGTCTCGCGGACGATGCTCTCGGGGACCACGCGCCTCGTCAACGACTCCGACACTCCCGCCGGCGAACCTCTGTGCCGCGGGGTGCGATTTCGGTGCCGTCGGGTCGGTGGTGGTGCCAGCCGTGTTGGTCGTGGGTGATGGTGAGTGCGAGGTCGTGTTTGTTGCGGTTGTGGAGGGGGCAGAGCGGCCCGCCGTTGAGTGCGGTGGTGCATCCGCCGCAGTGGTAACTGTCGAGGTGGTCGATTTGGATGGATGGTCCGTCGCGTTGGCAGCCGTGGCGGCTGCATTGATGTCGGCCGAGGAGCAGGATCATGTCGCGGAGTTTGCCGGTGAAGAGTCGTTTGCGGCTGGTGGCGTGGAGGTAGCGGCCGTCGTCGGTGACGATCACACTCCGAACCCGACCCAAGAGCGCGGACACGATCATGTCGGCGGGGTCGACGGGTGATCCGTGTTCGTTCTCGCAGATTCGTCCTGTGGGTGGCGGAGTCCATCCAGGTGGCCCCGATGGTGCTGGTGTCGATGTCGGTGCCGATGTGCCTGGTGTTTGTTGTGCGAAGTAGTGGCGGGCGGCTTCGGCGAAGTCGGTTTCGGTGGTGAAGATGTTGACGGTTGGTTCGCTGATGCCGGGGAGTGGCGTGTGGGCGGCTTTGCGAAAGATTTCTTGGAGGGCGTCGAAGCATCGTTGTCCGTGTGTTCGACGTAACGGGTGCTGGTCGGCGTCGTCTCCGAATCGGGTTCGGCGTTCGTGGCAGTCTTTCAAGAACTCGGATTCGGTGTGGGCGCGCAGGATGTCGGTCATTTCGTCGGTACTGGCGGCGTCGCCTTCGGCATGGATGATGCCGGTGTGACCAGTGACGCCTGTGCGGACGTGTCGGCGTTCGCGTGAGGCGTGGTGGTCGTGGTGGGTGCCGTCTGGATCGGCGTGGGCCTTCCATCGGTTGAGGACGATCGTGAACTGGTCGTACTCGAGTCGGGCTGCTGGTTCGATCAGTGCAGTTCCGTGTTCGGCGAGTTGTTCGCGCAGGACGGGACGTACGACCAGGCGGGCGATTTCGCGGAGCTGGTCGGGTCCGATTCGGCCAGAAGCGGTTGCAGCGGCGAGGTCGGGGATGTGGTGGAGCAGGGTTACTGTGCGGACGAGTTCGTTGGCGGTGGTCGTGGAGACGTTGAGGACGGCTTGGATCCAGGCTCGGGGTGTGTGGTGGGCGTCGTCGGTGAACGATCCTGATGTTGCGACGATCTGGATCATTGCGGCGCGTTGGACCGTGAGTCGTCGGATTTCGCGGTCATGGTCGAGGACCATCGCGTCGCGTTCGGCACCGCCGAGGAAGGCGAACAGTCCCAGGTCGGGATCGACGTACTTTCTGGTCATTTCATCGATCGACATACGCACATTCCCCTTCACTTCAGGCACTCACGAACGCACTGGAGGACGGCGCCCGAAACACCGCAGCGGTGTCACAGGTATCGTCGAAGATGATCGGGGAAGATCGTCGAAGATGATCGGGGAAGATCAACGACTTCAATGTATCAAACATGCGTTTGATACACAAACAAGTGTTCGCAACAATGACTAAAACTTTCAGAAGCGGACGAGTCGGCCTGGTGTTGCTCCGGTGTGCTCGCCGTCGGCGTAGGTCTGCACACCGGCCACGAATGTTGCCCGGTAGCCATCGACTCGTTGCACCAACCGTCGCCCATCGGCGGGCAGGTCGAAGATCATCTCCGGCGCATGCAGGACAAGGTTGTCGAGATCGACGAGATTGATGTCGGCTCGTTTGCCGAGCTGCAGTGTGCCGCGATCATCGAAGCCGTACACCGACGCCGTTCGGCCGGTCTGCAGATGCACCGCCCGTTCGAGCGAGATCAGTGGGCCTCGGGTGCGGTCGCGGATCCAGTGGGTGAGCAGCGTGGTCGGCATGCTGACGTCGCAGATCAGCCCGCAGTGGGCGCCGCCGTCGCTGAGGCCGAGCACGCCGTTGGGATGCAGCATCATCTCCCGTACGGCATCGAGGTTGGTGTCCTCGTAGCTCGACAGCGGGGCGAACAGGAATGCAGCACCGTCACGCTCGAGCAGCCAGTCGAGAGCCACCTCTTCCGGGCGGCGACCTTGGCGTTCGGCAACCGCTGCGACACTCGTTTCCGGCGCTGGTTCGTAGTCGGGCGGATCGCCGAGCGGGAAGATTCGCGACCAACGCGACATCAGCGCCCTGGCCACCGCACTGCCCGTCTGCGGTTCGTCGGCCAGCAATGCCGCCCGAACATCGGGCCGGCGGAGTTGCTCGACCCGCTCCGTCAGCGGCAGTCCGCTGAGCGCCCGGTAGGTCGGATGGGTGATGAACGGATGCAGCGACGACTGCAGTCCGAACATCATTCCTGTCGGACGGCACGCGACCTGTGGAACGATCCGCAAGCCCTCCGCAGCAGCTGCCGCCGCGCTCGCGAGCGCGGCGCGGTAGGCGAGCGGATCCGTCGGCGTCTGCGCCAACGAGTAGGTGACTGTCGCTCCGCTGCGGCGCGCAATCTCGGCCATGTACACGCCGACTTCGCCCGTGGGGGAGCCGTCGTCGATCAGCTGGAACACGCCGTGCCCAGCTCGACCAACAGCGTCGCCGATGGCCATCAGCTCGTCGATCGGGGCGTGGGTGCCGGGGACGAAACCGTGCTTGGACCGGTGCAGGAATGTGCGCGAGGTCGAGAAACCGACCGCGCCGGCAGCGAGCGCTTCCTCCGTGAGTCGGGCCATCTCGCCGATCTCGTCCGTCGTGGCGTCCTCGTGTGCTCGTTCGCCGAGGACATACGCGCGGAGCGCGGCATGGGGAACCTGGGCGGCGATGTCGAGCACCCGCGGCGACGCATCGAGCGCATCGAGGTATTCGGGGAACGACTCCCACTGCCAGTTCATGCCCTCGTGCAGCGCCGTGCCGGGGATGTCCTCGACCGCTTCCATCAGCTCGATCAGCAAGTCGTGGGCGTCTGGTCGAACGGGTGCGAAACCGACACCGCAGTTGCCCATCACCACCGTCGTCACGCCGTGCCAACTCGATGGCGTGACCTGCGGATCCCACGTGACCTGGCCGTCGTAATGGGTGTGGATATCGACCCACCCTGGCAGCACGGCAAGACCGTCGGCGTCGATCTCGCGGTGGCCCTGTCCGACGACCGAGCCGACCTCGGTGACCACCCCGTCGGTGATCGCGAGATCGGTGATTCGGCCCGGCGCACCCGTGCCGTCGACCACGTTGCCGTTGCGAATCACGATGTCATGCATCGTCGAACAGTACGCGTGACATCGTGCGACCGGCGAGACAGACTCGTTGCTCAGCGTCGATTGTGGGTCGAACCACCACACGCTCCAACAGGGACATGAGAGGACCGATGATGCATGCAACGGCCGAGACGGGTTTGGCCGATGTCGACGGACTCCAGGTCCACTGGGAGAGCCGCGGGAGCGGCGGCACACCCCTCGTCGTCGTGCACGGTGGATTTTGGGTGATGTCGATGATGGCGGACCTGATGGAGTCGTTTGCAGTCGACCGGCGGGTGATCGGGCTCGAGCTGCAGGGACATGGTCAGACGGCCGACATCGACCGCCCGTTGTCGTACCAGGCGCTCGGCGATGACATCGCCGGCGCACTCGAAGCAGTCGGTCTCGACCAGGTCGACCTGCTCGGTTACTCGCTCGGTGGTTGCAGTTCACTGGCGAACTGCTCCGAACCGACTACGACTGGACCGCAGACGTCGCCGCCCTCCCCATGCCGACGCTGAACATCTGTGGCGATGCCGACAGCTTTGCGCCCAGCCATGCAGTCGAATTCTTCACCCTGCGCGGCGGTGGAGGTCATGATCGCGGCGATGACGGGTCGTCGCCGACACCGAATCGGCTCGCGATCCTGCCAGGCCGCACGCACTATGACATCTTCGCCATGCCGGTCATGATTGCCGCAACACGACGGTTCCTCGACGCGCCCTGAGCGTGTGACACGTCCGAACGGCGACCAGCGCAGCAAGATGGCCCGATGCGACTCGGAGACATCGCCAACCCAGATGCGGTCGGCAACGGCAAACCTCTCGACGGGATACGGATCCTCGCGCTCGAACAGATGCAGGCGCTGCCGTATGCGACCCAACTCCTTGCACGACTCGGTGCGAGCGTGGTCAAGATCGAGCACCCGACGTCGGGTGATCTCGGCCGTGGTTCGCAACCGTCGATCCTCGACCCGGACGGGCGGGCCGTCGGTGCGACGTTTTTGCGCAACAACTTCTCCAAGCAATCGATCTGCGTCGACCTGAAGAGCGAGACCGGCCGCGATCTGGTCCTGCGACTGGCCCCACGATTCGACATCGTCGCCGAGAACTTCAAGGGTGGCGCATTGTCCCGGATGGGACTCGGATACGACGACATTCGGGCCGTGCATCCGGCGGCGATCTACCTGTCGATCAGCGGCTTCGGCAACACCGTCGAGACGCCGTACGACGGCTGGCCGGCGTACGCAGCGGTCGCCGAGGCAATGAGCGGGCTGTACGACTGGAAGCGCCGCCCGGGCCAACCGCCGACCGTCAGCCCGGTCGGTGCGCTCGGCGACATCGGTACCGCGCTGTTCGGCGTGATCGGGGTGCTCGCCGCGCTTCGTCATCGCGACACCACCGGGCTCGGCCAGTACGTCGACATCGCAATGTTCGATGCGATGGTTTCGTTCGCGGACGTGGTCGTCAACTATCGCAGCCTCGGCGAAGGACTCGATTCGGGAACGGGTCCGAAGATGATTCTCGACGGGTTCGAATCGGGGCAGGGTTGGTTCATCATCCAGGTCGGTCGAGAGCACGAGTTCCGCCGGTTGGTGGAACTGATCGGACGCACCGAATGGCTCGACGACGATCGGTTCGCAACTCGCGCCGGGTGGCGTGAACACATCGACGTGATCCGTTCCGGTGTCGGCGAGTGGGCCGCTGCGATGACGAACATCGAGGCCTGTCAGGCGCTGTCGTCGGCCGGAATCGCAGCGGGACCGTGCCTCAGCGCGCAACAGGTCATCGACGACCCGCACGTCGCGTCGCGCCACATGTTGGTCGAGATGCCCCGCCCCGACGGCGACGGCGACCCGGTGATCACGCCCGGTAACCCGGTCAAGATGAGTGCCGTCGCCGAAGGGCCCGAGACTCGGGTGCCGTGGCTCGGCGAGCACACCGACGACGTGCTGCGGGCCGAACTCGGCCTCGGCGATGACGAACTCGCGTCGCTGCGAGCGGGTGGCGTGATCGCCTGATCGATCGGGGACGGTCCTACGCTGGGCCACATGGAGCAACCGCAACACGTCGCCCTTGCGCTCGGCAGCGGTGGCGCTCGGGGCTTTGCCCACATTGGCGTGATCCAGGTGCTGCAGGAGTGGAACATCGGCATTGTGAGCGTCGCCGGCTCGTCGATGGGGGCGCTCGTCGGCGGTATGTTCGCGGCCGGCTCGCTGGATACCTTCACCGACTGGGCGTGCAATCTCACCCGGTTCGACGTGCTCCGCCTGCTCGATGTGTCGTTCTCGTCGTCGGGCGCAATCCGAGCTGAGAAGATCCTCGCCAAGGTGCGCGAGCTTGCCGCAGGGGCGTTGATCGAAGATCTGCCGATCCCGTTCACCGCCGTTGCATCGGACCTCGCTGCACGCAAGGCGGTGTGGTTCCAGAAGGGCCCGCTCGATGTCGCGATCCGCGCCTCGATCGCGATCCCTGGTGTGTTCGCTCCCGTGATGCTCAACGGCCGGGTGCTGGTCGACGGCGGATTGATGGATCCGGTGCCCATCGTCGCGACGGCGTCGTCTCGCGCCGATGCGACGATCGCGGTCGATCTCGGAGGACTGCGATCGAGTTCGATCGACGTCGCGCCCGTGAAGGAGACCGCCGAGGACCGACCGATCGAGGAATGGGCAGATCGATTCAAACGTACGGCGTCGAGCCTGTTCGATCGTGACATCGTTCGCTCGTTGATGAGCCGAATGGACCGTTCGTCGCATGGCGAATCACCGATCGCCGACGAGATTGACGCACTGCAATCGACAATCGGCGCTGATGATCCGGGACCGGTCTTGCCGCGCGACCTGTTCGAGACGCTTCCGGTCGGCCTCGGCAAGTTCGACGTGATGAACCAGTCATTGGAAGCGATGCAGACAGTGCTGACCCGGTTTCGATTGGCCGGCAATCCGCCAGACGTCTTGATCACGGTGCCCAAGGACGCCTGCCGAACCCTCGACTTCCATCGCGCTCCGGAGATGATCGAACTCGGTCGGATGTTGACGATCGAAGCGTTGGAACGAGCGGGCATCCACCAACCGGAACCAATCGACTCCTGACCTATTGGACGGCGCGCTTCTGAGGCGAGCCGTTGTCGACAGCGGTCTCGTCAGCGTGGGCGAGCGAGTCGAGCACGATGTGGGCAACGTGGTGGTCCGACAGGCGGTAGCGCACCTCCTTGCCGACACGGGTGCCGAGGACCAGATCGGCGTGACGCAACACCTGGAGATGTTGCGAAACGGCGGGCTGGGCGACACCGAGGAGGTCGACCAACTCGTGCACGCATCGGTGCTCGTGGGCGGAGAGCTGTTCGACGATCTGGAGCCGAACTGGATGGGCGAGTGCGCGCAACAGTTCAGCGGCGCGTTCGGCGGTACCCATCGACGACATCCCGTCATGCTCGCAGGCAGCCGACGGACGACCAACTCGACCGTACGCACCAGTAGTGTCAGCGAGTCGTCGCCAGGACGCAACAGGACGAAAGTGGGCAGTCGTGACCGACCAGTATCCATCTCCGGGCTTCCAGCCACCCTCGCCGTTCGGGTCCGAACCAACAGGTCCGCAACCACCGAGTTTCCAGCCAGCCGGCGCTGTTTCGAGTAGCGGCGGTTCGGCGCCTCGTCGGACCACGATCGCGGCCATCGTCCTGGCCGTGTTGCTGGTCGTCGTGGCCGTCGGCGCTGGGATCTTGATCTCTGGTGCCAGGAGCGACGCCGACGACGCCGAGGCAGAGCTTGCCAAGGTGAAGCAATCGCTCGACTCGTCGCTGTCCGGCTCCGGATCGGTCGAGGGTCAGATCGACGAAATGGTCAAGCAACAAGACTCTGACGCGCGTGACAAGGCGGAGTTGAGCGCAACGATTGACGATCAGAGCAGCCAGATCGCCGACCTCACCAGCCAAATCGACTCGATGGGCGATGTGGCCACCGTGCAGGCTGCGCTGGATCAGGCCAATGCCGAACTCGATCAGACCACAGCCGAACTCGATCAGACCAAGGCCGCTTTCGAGCAAGGTCAGTCCGACCTGGCAGATGCGAACGCGGCGCTCGCAGCGGCCCAATCCCAGTCTGCGGCTGCAGCGTTCACCGTCGAACCGGCGTCGATCAAGCCGATTCTCGGCGACTTTTCGGTGACGACCAACAAGGTCGCCTGTGACGGATTCGCCGATCCTGTTTCGGCCTGCCCGGACACGATTCCGCTCAGCGGCCGATTCATCGAGGACGGGACGCAGTTGTTCATGGAGTTCGCCGACGTCGCCAAGGTGCCGATCGGAACGTTCGACGGCTTCAACTACGCCGGCTCGACTCCGGCCACCAACGAGGCCAGTTCGTTGTGCGGTGGCCAAGTCGTGCCGGCGACGATGACGGTACAAATCGCTCCGGTGCGGTACTCGGTCGATCCGGCCACGCAGGCTGTCAGCGCAACCGCGTTCAGCTTCACCTGGACGATCGCCTCCGACGAGTCCTCGAATTGCACCGGGTCGACCCGCACCTACACGGGGACCGTTGCCGTCTGAGACCACCACGAGCGATCGTCGTACGTGGTACTGCAGACGCTGGTGACAGGGGTCATGGCACAGCGACTTCGGGGTGGGGCCGCCACTAACGTTGTTTGATGGCACCCCAGACAAAGTCCGAGATGTCCGCTGCTGAGTTCTCCGCCGGACCCGACACCAACACCGGGTACGGTCCGGTGACTGCGATGCTCAGCGATCGCAGCCCCTTCGGGGCGATGGAGTTGCTCGATCACGATGCGCTCGTCGTCGCCCAGCGGGAGTCCGCCGAATCACCGCGGCGAAAGTACTCGATCAGCGCTCGTCTCCTGTTCTCGATCATGGACATCGCCTACGGCAAAGAACGAAAGCTGCCCAAGTTCCGGATCCTCGAACTGGTCGCCCGGGTTCCGTACCAAGCATGGGAGAACGTTGCCTACGTCGCGGTCACCCACACCGCACGTCAGCCCGGGTTCGCCCGACGCGTCTTCGACACCGTGCGACTCTCGCGCTGGGAGCAGGACAACGAGCAATGGCACCTGTTGATCCTGGAGGAATTGACAGCATCGGATACGAGGCAGCCGTTTCTGAGATACCGGGTGTTGCCGCAGATCCTCGCGTTTTTCTACTACCAGTTGTCGTGGGCGATGTATGTCGTGCGGCCGAAGTGGAGCTATCGGCTCAACGCCGACTTCGAGGATCACGCCGAGCACGAGTACGCCTTTCTCGTCGACGAGAACCCCCAGTGGGAGACGACGCCCTACGACAGCACGTTGGAAGCCGACTTCGGGACCTTCGCCAGCCAGGCTGATCTGTTTCGCCAGATCGGCTACGACGAGCGTCTGCACAAGCTGGAATCCGAAGCGCGGATGCGCGCCCCACGCTTTCGTTGACGGTTGTTGACGGTTGTTGACGGTTGTTGACGGTCGCTGACGGTCGCTGACGGTTGTTGACGGTCGCTGCCGGCGTCAGCCGATCGTTTCGGCGAGCAGATCCAGGGCTGCGACGGCGAATGCGACCATGTTGTCGCTCCGGTCGTCGATGCCGGTCAGCAGGTGGCGGCTGATGACTCCGGTGGGTCCGGCGATCGAAATCCAGCTGTGGCCGGCGGGGTCGCCGTACGGGTTGGCCGGGCCGGCTGCACCCGCTTCGCCGATTCCCCACGTTGCCCCGAGCTTGACCGCCACCGATTCGGCGAGGTACGCCGCGAACCCTTCGGTCGCTCCGCGCAGCTTCGCCGGTGTCTCGATCGCGCCCTGCATCCACGCTCGGCTCGCAGCCGCCGTATAGACGACTGTCCCGCCGAGGTAGTAGGCCGATGCGCCGGGCACCGACAGCAGCGCGGCCGAGATCAACCCACCGGCGGACCCTTCGGCCACGGCCACCGTCTCCTTGCGATCGCGCAGCAGTGCGCCGACTCGTTGGGCAGGCTCGGACAATGCAGCGATGAACATCGAGCCAGCATGACTGACGCGGGACAGCGAACCCGACTCGTGGTCTATCGTCGATCGACATGAGCGAGTTCACTGCTGCTGAGACAGCCGTCCAAGCCGCGATCGATGCAGGTGCTCGGTATGCCGACGCTCGAGTGATGCACCGCAGACACGAAGTGATGTCGGCCCGCAACGGCGATGTCGACAGCGTCTCGCAGACGTCGGATTCGGGGCTCGGGGTGCGCTCGATGGTCGGCTCGGGGTGGGGGTTCTTCGCCGTTGCCGACCTCGCCGACTCATCGGTGCGCGAGGCCGGCCGCAAGGCGGCCGAGATCGCGGCTGCGAGTGGGTTGGTCGGCCGTGGCGATTCGTCGCTCGTTCCGAGCGAGCCTGTGACGGGTTCGTGGTCGAGCGACTGTGCAATCGATCCGTTCGAGGTCGCGTTGTCGGTCAAGGGCGACATGCTCGTGCGCGCCACCGAACTGATGCGAGAACACGGCGCTGACCTGGCCGAGGCAATGTGCCAGTCGTGGGAGACCCGCAAGTGGTTCGTGTCGAGCGAGGGCCACCGCATCGATCAGCACATCCGCGAAAGCGGGGCCGGAATCATGGCCACCGCGATCGGCGACGGCGAGACCCAACGTCGTTCGTATCCGGCCAATCGAGGCCAATACCGCACACGCGGATGGGAGTTCGTCGAAGAACTCGACATCGTCGCCCATGCCGCTCGGGTCGGATCCGAAGCCCGCCAATTACTGAGTGCCCCGGTTTGTCCGAGTGGTGAGACCACCCTGATCCTGGGCTCCGAGCAGCTCGCTCTGCAGATCCACGAATCGGTCGGACATGCGATCGAACTCGATCGGATCCTCGGCTGGGAGGCTGCGTACGCCGGAACCTCGTGGCTCGATCTGGCCCAGCTCGGCTCGCTCAAGTTCGGGTCGGAGTTGATGAACATCACCGTCGATCCAACAATTCCGGGTGCGCTCGGGTCGTTCGGCTACGACGACGAAGGCACCCCGGCGGCCGCCCGAGACGCGGTCCGCAACGGGATCTGGGTCGGCGTGCTCGCCGGTCGAGACTCGGGGGCGATGGCAGGCCTCGACTACGGCGGAAGCGTGCGCGCCGACGGCTGGGCCCGGTTGCCGATGGTACGGATGACCAACGTCGGGCTCGAACCAGGGCCACACACCCTCGACGAGATCATCGCCGCAACCGACGAGGGGATCTACATGGAGACCAACCGTTCGTGGTCGATCGACGATCGCCGGCTCAACTTCCAGTTCGGGACCGAGGTCGGCTACGAGGTCAAGAACGGCCAGCTCGGTCGGCTGGTACGCAACCCGACCTACACCGGGATCGGGCCTCAGTTCTGGTCATCGATGGACATGTTGTCGTCGGAGATCATTGCGTGGGGCACACCCAATTGCGGCAAGGGTCAGCCCGGCCAGATCGGTCACACCGGCCATCCCGCTGCGCCGGCCCGGTTCCAGAACGTCAGAGTGGGGGTGCGGGCATGAGCGCCGTCACGGACCTCGCTGCCTCGGCTGTCGAGCAGGTTGCCGCCGTGCTCGCCGGCGCCGAGGTCGAGGCCTCGGTCAACAACCACCGCCTGTCGTTGACCCGGTTCGCCAACTCGGTCATCCACCAGAACGTGGCCGAGGATTCGACAACGGTTCGGATCCAGATCCACCACGGGGGACGGACAGCCTCGGCATCGGCAACCGTGGCCGACTCGTCGCAACTCGTCGCGCTCGTCGCCCGGGTCAGCGACGCTGTGCGGGTCGCCCCGCTCGATCCTGCGTGGGGAGGGCTGACGTCGCCCGCACGACCGTTGGACGGTCCTGAACCGGACGTCGTGATCGCGCCGGCCGAGCGGGCCGCCGTCGTCCGCGCGTTTGTCGACGGTGCCCAGGGCTTGGAGACTGCCGGCTACTGCCGAACCAACTTCTGGATCGGCGCGTTCGCCAACGCGGCTGGGCAACTGGTCGGTGGTAGGGCGTCGGAAGTCGGCTTGTCCGGAATCGCCCGCAACCAGGGTTCCGACGGCGTCGCCCGCCACGCACCGTTGCGGATCGCCGATCTCGACGGGGCCGCGCTCGGTGCCCGTGCCGCAGCCAAGGCGCGAGCCGCTGTCGATCCGATCGAGTTGCCGGCCGGTCGCTACGAGGTCGTCCTCGAACCAACCGCTGTCGCCGACATCGTCGAGAGCCTCGCCGGCGCTGGATTCAACGGCAAGGCAGTCAACGAACAGCGTTCGTTCGTGCGGGTCGGTGCCGATCAGTTCGACCCCTCGATCACCCTCATCGACGACCCGCTCGCCGTCGGCAGCACGTTCGACAACGAGGGAACGCCCCGCTCCAGGCTCACGCTCGTGGAACGTGGCCGGACCGTTGCCCTGACGCACGATCGACGCACTGCTGCCGAAGCTGGCGCGACCACGACGGGCCACGCATTCGACTCGACGTTCTCGTGGGGTCCAATGGCTCGCCATCTCGGCCTGCAACCAACGGGAGCGGCCGATGATGTTGCAGCCGATGACGGTGCAGCCGATGGCGTCGCAACCGAGGTCGAAGGCCCGATGGCCGATTCGTCCGTCGCGGAGTTGGTCGCCGGTGTGCAACGGGGCCTGCTCGTCACCGACTTCTGGTACACCCGGATGCTCGATCCACGCACGCTGGCGATCACCGGTCTCACCCGCAACGGTGTGTGGCTGATCGAGAACGGTCAGGTCACCACGCCGCTGCGCAATTTCCGGTTCACCCAGTCCTATGCCCAGGCGTTGATGCCCGGCAACGTGCTCGGGATCGGCCGGACGGCGATGCCGATTCCGGGTGACACGTACACCGCGACCTCGCCGCGCTGGTCGTGCCCGGCGCTGCACCTCGCGTCGTGGAACTTCACCGGTGGTGCATCTGGCTGACGTACTTCGCGACCGGAGCGACCGGAGCGACCCGTCGGACCGGAGCGATTCGTCGAGTCGGAGCGACCCGTCGGCGCGGTCGCGCAGCAACCTGCTCGCCGCTGTTGCATTGCTCAGTTTCGCCGGAGTCGCGATCATCTATCTCGTTGCGGTGCGAACCCGAGTCGGCCAACGCATCGACGACGTTGCTTTCAACCGACGATCGGTTGTCACCGCAGCGACCACGCAGGCGACCGACCGCTTGCTCGGCACCGTGTCAGTGGCGTCGTTGTTCGTCGTTGGCGGGGCGATCGTGTTGGTGGGCGTGGCCCGGCGACGGGTGGTGCTCGCGATCGGGTGCGGGTTCGCGATGTCGGCCGCTGTGCTGACGACCGAAGCGCTCAAACTGAGCGTCCTGGGTCGGCCGCAATTCGGCGTGATCGGCGTGTCGGGCAACAGCTACCCGAGTGGTCATGCCACGATCGGGATGGTGCTGTCGCTGGGACTGGTGATGGTTGCGCCGCTGCGCCTGCGTCGGATGGCGCTGTTCGCGGCTGCAGTCGGCTCGGCAGCGTTCGGGACGGCCGTGTTGTCGTCCGGATGGCATCGACCGAGCGACACGATCGGTGCCTATCTGGTGTCGCTCGGATGGTTCGCGACGATGTCGGTCGTGGTCATCCAGTACGAACACCGGCGCGGAGCGGCGAGACCACTCGAACCGAATCCACCGACCTCTCGCCCGTTGTTGGCCGTCGCCGCAACCCTTGCGTTCGGGCTGCTGATGTTCGTGCTGTGGCGGTCGGTGAGCGCGTCAGGACTGCGTACCGTTGTGTGGGGATCGCCCTACATCGCAGCTTGCGTCATGATCGACGTCGTCGGAATCCTCGTCGTCGGGATGTTCTATGTGCTCGATCGCACATCAGCGTCCGCAGCCATCTGACGGGTGTCAGCGCGAGCGGCGGGGATCGGTCGAGTGAGGGCACCGTGATCGACGGTGCGATCCACGGGCTGGCGACAGCCCGTGGAGTCCCTGACGGGTACCAGGCGGCTGTCGACAGCCGCTGGAGTCCGCTGGATCAGCGTGAGGCGTACAGCGCCAACTCACGGTCGTCGGCGGTGCCATCGTCGTCGGCGGTGCCATCGTCGCCGCTGGTGCCGGAGGAACCGTGGTCGTTCGACCCGTGTCCGCTGCGGTGGCTGTTCAGGCTGGCGATGAGGTGTTCGCCCTCGATGTCGAGGTCGGGCAGCGCCTTGTCGAGCCAAGCCGGCAGGTACCAGGCCTTCTTGTCGAGCAGCGCCATCACAGCCGGAACGATCAACATCCGCACGATGGTTGCGTCGAGGAACACCGCGGTCGACAAGCCGATGCCGAACATTTTGATCACCGGATCGTCGCCGAGCACGAAGCTCGCGAAGACGCTGATCATGATCAGCGCTGCCGCGGTGATGACTCGGGCCGAGCTGGTGAGACCGGTGAGCACGCTCTGGCGAGCCTTGCCGGTGTGGATGTAGTCCTCGCGGATCCGGCTCATGATGAAGACCTCGTAGTCCATCGACAGTCCGAACAGGATCGCAAACATCATCACCGGCAAGAAACTGATGATCGGCACCGTCTCTTGGAGCCCGACGACACCCTTGAACCAACCCCACTGGAAGATTGCGACCAGCACACCGAAGCTCGATGCGATGCTGAGCAGGATCGCGATCGCAGCCTTGATCGGCACGATGACCGAACGGAACACCGCCAGCAGCAGTAACAGCGTCAACCCGATCACCAGGATCATGAAGACCGGCAATGCACTTGCCATCTTGTCGGAGATGTCGATATTGGCGGCGGTTGCGCCGGCGACCAACGCATGGACGCCCGTCGCGTCAGCGATGGTCGGGACGACGTCGTCGCGAAGATGGTGGACGAGATTTCCCGTCGCCTCGCTCGATGGGCCGGTACGAGGAATGACCGGGATGATGGCCGTGTCGCCGGCTTGGTTGACGTTGGCTTGGCCAACGGCGAGCACTCCGGGATCGGAACGGACGGCATCGGAGAGGGCAGCGATCGCTGCGTTCGGACCTGATGGGTCGTTGACATCGGTGAGATCGGTGACGAGTACGAGCGGACCGTTGAAGCCCGGTCCGAAACCTTGGGACAACAGGTCGTAGGCCTTGCGTTGGGTGGCCGCAGGCGGTTGGGTGCCGGCATCGCTCATGCCGAGACGGAGGTCGAGCATCGGAATTGCGAGGAGGAGCATGATCGCGAGGCCACCGACGAGCGCGATACCCGGGCGCTCGGTGACCCGCTTGGCCCAGCGAGCACTCAGCGTTGCTTTTGCTTCGTCGTGGCCGCCGGTGTGGTTCTTGCCAATCTTCCAGCGGTCGATGTTGGTTCCCGCAAAGCCGAGCATCGCGGGAATCAGGGTGACGGCGATCAAGATCCCGATGACAACGGCCATCGCGGCTCCCGCGCCCATCCATGTCAGGAAGGGGATGCCGACGACGGCGAGGCCGGCGAGGGCGATGACCACCGTGATGCCGGCGAAGACGACGGCGCCGCCGGCCGTTGCGTTGGCGCGGGCTGCGGACTCCTCGACGGAGAATCCTTCGGCCATGTTCTGGCGGTGGCGGGTGACGATGAACAGTGCGTAATCGATCCCGACTGCAAGCCCGATCATCGTGGCCAGGATCGTGGTGGTTCCGGGGATGTCGACGAAGCCGGCCAGCACGGTGACTGCCGTGAGCGCAATGCCCACGCCGACGATGGCCGTGAGCAGCGGCAGCCCCATCGCGATCACCGAACCGAACGACACCAGCAGGACGACGACGGCCACGGCGATCCCGATCAGTTCAGAGGTGTGACCCGGCTCTTCTCGAAGCCGGTCAGCCACCTGGCCACCGAACTCCACCTCGACACCGGCAGCTTCACCGATGTCGGCGGTTGCGAACAGCGCCTCGACCGATGTCTTGGCGACCTCCCGTGACGATGTGGCGTACTGGACGGTTGCGTAGGCGACCGTCTTCTCCGGCGACAGCGTGCCTGGACCGAAAGGATCGGAGACTCCGACGACGTCGGGAGCGGCGGTCACGGCGTCGAGCGTCGCCTGCACAGCGGCCGCATTCGATCCTTCGTCGAGCGGTGTGCCGTCCTTCGAAGCGAACACGACACGAGCGTCGGAACCGGACTGGGTCGGGAACCGAGTATCCAGCAGGTCGGCGGCGCGCTGAGACTCCGTGCCAGGAATCGAGAACGCATCGCTGGTCGAGCCGCCGACCGCCCCGGCGAGGACGCCGATGAGGATGAAGGCGCCGAGCCAACCAGCCAAAACCCGCTTGCGATGCCGGAAAGACGCGTGGCCGAGTCGATACAGGAGTTTGGACATAGTCTCGATTCAAGCCTGCCAACCGGTGGTTGATTCAGACTTCTCTCTCACCGGACTCACGGCTTGCTATGACTGTTGCCACAGATGCCACCTCCCGCACTCGCTCCTTCCGCCGATGGGCGTCTCGTCCTCGTGGCGTCGGCACCATATTCACGGTCACATTCACCATCACATTGCCGAGGCTTCGATGACCACGACCAGTCCCACTGACACGTCGACACCTGCATCCCACGGTGGCTCGCGACGTGCTGTCATCGCCGCACTCGTGGCCAACCTCGGGGTCGCCATCGTCAAGCTCGTCGGCTTTGCGATCACCCGCTCTGCCGGGCTGTTGGCCGAGGCCGGCCACTCCTTCGCCGACACCGGCAATCAAGTGTTGCTGCTCGTCGGCGCCCGGCGCGCTCAGCAGCCACGAGACAAAGAGCACCCGTTCGGCTACGGCCGAGAACGTTACTTCTGGTCGTTCGTCGTCGCCCTCGTGCTGTTCTCGTTGGGTGGCATGTTCGCTGTCTACGAAGGCGTCGACAAGTTCATCCACCCCCACGAGGCGACCAGCCTGCTCGTCGCGGTGGGCATCCTCATCTTCTGCGCGGTGATCGAGGGATTCTCGTTGCGCACTGCGGTGCGCGAGAGCCGCGCCGTCAAGCCCGTCGAGCAATCGTGGTGGCGGTTCATCCGCGATGCCAAGGAGCCGGAATTGACGGTTGTGCTGCTCGAAGACACCGGCGCCGAGACGGGGTTGTTCATCGCGCTCGCCGGCGTGCTCGTCGCCCACATCACCGGCGACGCCCGGTGGGATGCTGTCGGCTCGATCCTGATCGGTTTGCTGCTGATCGTGATCGCGAGCGTGCTCGCGGTCGAGATGAAAGGTTTGCTGATCGGTGAATCCGCGAGCCCAGCGGTGCGCCAACAGATCCGCAACGCGTTGATCTCGTCGATCCCGGTCAGTCGGGTGATTCACCTGCGCACCGAACATCTCGGCCCCAACGAACTCCTCGTCTGTGCCAAGTGCGAATTCGATCGCACGCTGACGTTCGTCGAGGTCGCCGATGCGATCGATGCAACGGAGCAGGTGTTGCGAGCGGCCGTTCCGACAGCCGTCCACATCTACATCGAGCCCGACATCTATCGCGAGCCGGAGTGATCAGCGCAGTATTGTCGGTCGGGTGAGTTATATCGACCTGATCGTCGAGCGTCAGATCGCCGAGGCGATCGCTCGCGGCGAGATGGACGGTGGCCCGCTGAAGGGCAAACCGTTCGCCGACGTCGACGAGATCCGTCAGCCTGGGTGGTGGGCGGAGCAACTCGTTCGACGCGAACGGAGCCGGGTGATCAACGACGAGGCGAAGCCCGAATATTCAACGTGGATGCGCCGGTTCTGGAACGCTGCCGATACCGCCGCCGTGTCCCGGTTGGTCGCCGATGCCAATGCGTGGGTCGATCTGGTCAACGGGCGGATGATCGACGAAGACGCCTTGGTCCGCTTCGACGAGGCCGACGTCATCGCCCGATGGCGCGTCGCCAGGCGCCCGCCGTTGCAACAACCGGGCTCGGAGGTCGGTCTGCCAGTCGAGAAGCATCGCTGGTTTCGCCGGGGCTGACGTCGCCCGTTTGGATGCATCGCGCAGCCCGCCCGTACGATCGCGGTGATGGTCAAGCGGTCCTCGTTCAAGCGCAAGCTGTTTCGGGCGGCCATGCTCCGGTGTCCGTGGTGCGGAAGCCGTCGAACATTCCTGCGTGGCTGGTTTCATCGCCATGACCGATGTCGCACGTGCGGCATTCGCTGGCGGCGGGAAGAGGGCTTCGAACTCGGAGCGGTCACGATGAACACGGTGATCACGATGTTCGTCCTGGTCGTGGCGATGGCGATCTCGTTGGTGGTGACGATTCCCGACGTGCCGGTGGGCAAGCTGATCATCAGCTTGTCGATCGTCGCGGTGGCGCTGCCGGTGATCATCTACCCCTTCACCTACACGCTCTGGCTTGCGCTCGACCTCACGGTGCATCCGCCGGACAAGGCCGAACTCGTCCAAGCAGATCTGTCGGTTGTCAGTACGACGGTGTGATGGCGCGTTCGACAGTGGTCTCGCGGCCTACCCTGTCAACATCGGAACAGCATCGGAACCCTCTGCGACACCCTGCGCCACGGAATACACGCGCCGCCACATCCAAGTCGCGTGGGCAGTCCACGTCTTCACGGCGAGCGGAGTGTGCGTTGGCTACCTCGGACTCAACGCGGTCAACGACGGTCGGGCCCGAGGAGCGATCGTGTGGCTGATCGTTGCGCTCATCCTCGACGGCGTCGATGGACCCATCGCTCGCAAATTGGCGGTCAAGGAGCGGATCCCGAACCTCAACGGCAATTCGCTCGATCTCATCATCGACTACTTCACATGCACGATCATCCCGGTCGCATTCCTCGACAAGTTCGACCTGTTACCGAACCACACGTCCGGCCCGGTCAGCTTCGTGATTCTCGCCGGCGGGGCGCTGTGGATGGCACGGACCGATCAGGAAACCCCTGACGGATGGTTCCGCGGTTTCCCGGCCGAGTGGAACATGATCATTCCGTCGTTGTACCTGATCGGTTTCGACAAGTGGATCAACTTCGCGATCTGTCTGGTGTTCTGCGTCTTCCAGTTGACCAAGATCGAGTTCGCCCACCCGGTGTCGGTACGCGAACAGCGGCCGATCTCGATCTTCTTCATGGTCCTGTGGCTCGGGTCGATGCTCTGGCTGGCGATCGTCGAGCGCGACATTCTCGTGATTCGGATCGTGCTGATGGTCGCACCGTTGTGGACGTTCTGGCAGGTGTTCAATCGCTACCGGACGACCCACGGCAAGCGTTCACCTCTTCCGATCTGAGCCCTTCCGCTCCCGCGCCAAATCGAGCATCGCTGCAGCGGCCGGCGAGAGGCGTCCCGGTCGATGGAGGATGCCGATCCGGCGGCTCAGCGCCGGGCGCAACGATCGAACCACCGCCCCTTCGAGCCGGGCCTGCTCGGCGAGCGGGGCGGGCAGCAGCGACGTGCCGGCACCCGCCAACACGAGTGGCAGGATCGCCTCGCGGTGGCTGATCTCGACGACGATGTTCGGGCTCGACCCAGTGCGGGAGATCGTCCGGTCGAGCACACGGCGGGTCGACGTTCCCACTGGCGTAGCGATCAGCGGGAGTGAGGCGAGTTCGGCGGCAGTGATCGCGACATCGGTGACTTCGGTTGACGGGGGGCAGACGGCGAGGATCTCCTGACGGAACAGTTCGACGCGCTGCAGTCCTGCTCCACCTGTCGTCACATCCGTGAATCCGAGTTCTGCCCGACCGGATTGGACCTGTGCCTCGACCGTCGCGACGTCTTCGGGCTCACTGACTCGAATCGTCACGCCCGGGAAGCGATCGCGAAAGCGTCCGATCAACCCAGCGAGAGGTTCAACGGCAAGGGTCGGCAGACAGACGAGGTCGAGCCGACCAGATTCGACCTGCGCGACTCCGGCGGTCACGGCCGACAGTTCGGCCATCTCGCGTAAGACGCGGCGAGCGGCATCGACCACTGCTTCGCCGGCAGATGTGATCGCGACGCCGCGACCGAGGCGGGCGAACAGTTCGACGCCGAGTTCGGTCTCGAGCGAACGGATGCTCTGTGAGAGCGAAGGCTGGGCGACGTGTACCCGCCGGGCAGCAGCGGTAAATCCACCGTGATCAGCAACTGCAACGACGTACTCGAGCTGTCGGAGATCCATAGGACGAGCCTATTGATCTCATCATGAATCGACGAGTTCCCACTTTGTTGGATTGCCTCCATCCTGGGGGCCATGGGTGGTGATCGACGATGACGATGCTGGGTGTTGCCGCAATCGGATTGGTGATCGGCTTTCTCGGCGGTCTGTTCGGCAAGGGAGGATCAGCAATCGCCACCCCCTTGCTGCACGCGATCGGGATTCCGGCGATCATCGCCGTCGCCGCGCCCTTGCCGGCGACGATCCCGTCGACGGCGACAGCCGGTTCGGTGTACTGGCGTGCCCGGCTGATCGATTGGCGGGTCGTGCGCTGGAGCATTGCGTTCGGTGTCCCGGCCACAGCAGCAGGTGCGTTGGCAACTCGCTGGATCGATGGGGGAGTGCTCGTCAAGGTCACCGATGTGGTTCTGATCGGGCTTGGATTGCGATTCCTTCTCAGCGGACGCCGTCAGAAGAGCGACGTCGAACTGCCGGTCCGGGACAGCAACGCGTTGTTGGCCGGCGTGGCGGTCACGGTCGGTTTGGCGTCGGGGCTGCTCGCCAACAGCGGAGGATTTCTGCTGGCACCGCTGTTTGTCGCAGTCCTACGACTGCCGATCAAGGCCGCGTTTGCCTCGTCGCTGGCGGTTGCCGCGGTCCTTGCGATTCCCGGCACGATCGTGCATGCATCACTCGGCCACATCAACTGGACGATCGTCGCTGTGTTCGCGTCCACCTCTGTTCCGCTGTCATTTCTCGGCGCCCGTGTCGCCCTCCGCACGGACCCGAAGCGACTCGAACGCGTGTACGGCGTCGCCCTCACCGTGCTCGGCACTGTGTTCCTGTTCCTCCACTGATCGGGACCACCCGAGCGATTCAGCGCTCCCGTCGTCAGCCGGGCAACCCGCTGTTCTTGGTTTTCGGACCGCGGGGCAACAAGTCGCCGAGTCGCTGGGTCTCGATGACACCGTCGAGGTCGACGGCATGCACGACGAGGTCGGCGCCGCCGAGTTCGAGCGCGACCTGCAGGCATGCACCACATGGCCACGTCAACCCGCCCGCGGTTCGCTTCGACGTCAGCACCAGTTCGACCGGGCGATGGCCAGTGGTGACCGTGGTGAACAGGGCGACCCGTTCGGCGCACATCGCCAGGCCGAGCGACACGTTCTCGACCAGCGAGCCGGCGATGATTTCGCCCGCTGCGGTCTGCACAGCTGCTCCCATCCGAAAGTCCGAGTAGGGCGCGTAGGCGCGCTCGCGACCGCGACTGGCGGCGGCGAGCAGGTCGTTGGACGGCGAAGTGAGCTGGGACATCAGGGTTCCTTGGATCGGTCGGCAGGGATGGCGACTCGAATTACCCCGCCGTGGTCAGCGGCAAACCGACGCTCAGCCCGGTTGCATCTCGTGACCGGCCCGGCGATGCAGGCCGCTGTAGGCCTCCGATGCGCTGATCGTGCCGACCACGACGTTGTGGATCGATTCGCAGACGGGCATGTCGACGCCATAGCGGGCGGCCAACTCGTGCGCCGTGACGGCGGCCTTGAGCCCTTCGGCCACCATCGTCATTCCGGTCGTGATCTCGGCGAGTGGGCGACCGATGCCGAGTTGCTCACCGACGTAGCGGTTGCGGCTGTGGGGGCTGACGCACGTCGCGATCAGGTCGCCCATCCCGGTCAGACCGGCGAACGTCGCCGCCTCGCCACCCATTGCTTCGCCGAGCCGGGTCAGTTCGGCCAGGCCGCGGGTCATCACGGCGGCGCGCGTGTTGTCGCCGACGGACAGGCCCTGGGCAATTCCACACGCGATGGCCACCACATTCTTCAGCGCACCGCCGACCTCGCAACCAATGACGTCGTGGTTGGTGTACAACCGGAACAGCCCACGGCCGAGCACCTTTTGGAGCGCTGACGCAACCGCCAGGTCGGGGGTCGCGACGACCGCCGCAGCAGCGCTCCCGCTCATGATCTCGCGGGCGATGTTCGGCCCGGTGAGCGCGGCGGCGGGATGGCCGGGCAGCACGTCGGCGATGACCTCGGTCATCCGCATCAGGCTGCCCTGTTCGAATCCTTTGCTGAGACTGACGATCGGGATCCACGGGTGGACCGATGACGCGATGTCCTCGAGCGTGGAACGGAACGCATGCGAAGGAACCGCCACGATCACCAACTGGGCAGAGGCGACCGACTTCTCGAGATCTGACGAGCCGCGCAACTCGGGCGGCAGTGAGAACCCGGGCAGGTACGACTCGTTGGTCGAGTGCTCGTTGATCTCGAGCGCGACGTCGGGATTGCGAGCCCACAGCGTCGTCTCGTGTCGTCCAGCGACGAGCGATGACATCGTCGTGCCCCATGAACCGGCCCCGAGCACGGTGATGCGCATAGTCCCACCTTCCTTCGATCCACGCCGGGAGAACGATGACGCTGCCCGGCGACCGAGAATCTAACCGAGGACGCCGAGCAGCGCTCGGACGTGACAATACGGACATGACAGTGGGTTGGTCGGGACGTTCCGGGATCCTTGTGAACTGGAAAACGGGAAAGGCCCCGCTGGGGGAGCGGGGCCTCTCAACCTGTAACCCAGATGTTTGGGGGAAACATCACTTGGGCTGCTACCGGAGCTTCGTTGGGGGAACGTTGCTCCGAGTACTGAGAAGTATTCAACACCCTGAATGTCCATCTGGCAAGCAGAAGTTTGAGATACATCCCATCTGATTCAGAGATGCCCGATCCGGGCCATCAGATCGTTGGCATCCAGCGACCGAGGAGCGATACCCGACTCGGCCGCCCAACGCATCGTCGAACAGAGTGCTGCATTCACCGGTGTCGGTACGCGATGCAGTCGGCCGAGCAACACGATCTCACCGTTGAGGTAGTCGGTCTCGGTGGTCGTCGCGCCGCGAGCCAAGCCCTGCCACGTCGATCCCCCACCGCGCTGACGTCCTGCCACCGGCTGGACTTCCATCCGGCCCGCTCTGCGTTCGGCATCGACGTCGCCGCCACTGGTCACGATGCCGGCCGCTGTGAAGGCGGCATGGGCCTCCGTCCGTGCCAGTTTCCCAAGCTGCTTGCTGGCATCCGACGGCTCGAACAAGGCGTCGATCGGGTTGGCAAGGTTCATCAACAGCTTGGTGTATTTGATCGGCATGACTTCGGCGACCGCATCGCTGACGAGGTCGCTGGCCGTCAGTGCAACGGCGAGCGCCGTCGCTGTGTCGTCGGCGCCGGTCGGGTAGCAGCCGACGTCGAGGATTGCGTTGTGGGGTGCCCCGAACGCGTCGACCACGCCGGGATCGAGGAACAGCGCCGGCAGGATCACGCAGATCCCGTATGTGCGGGCGAACCGGCGCAGCACGAGCCGTTCGTTCTCGACGCCGTTCTGGGCGCACACCACCGCAATGTCGGCGGTGGTGTGGTGCTGGAGTTGATCGAGCGCGATCGTGGTGTCCTGGGTCTTCATGGTCAGGATCACGATGTCGCCATCGGTCAGGGTGATCTCGCTGATGTGCTCGACAACGGGAACGGCGATCACATCGACGCCTGCGGGGGAGTGCAAACGCAGTCCATCGGAGCGGATCGCAGCGGCATGTGTCGGACGAGCCACCATCACGATCTCGTGGCCGTGTCGATCGCGGTGCTGATGCAGACGACCGCCGATCACGCTGCCGACACCGCCGGCTCCGAAGATCACGATCATGTGTCGACGAGATCTTGGTAAGCCGGGTGGCGGCGGATGTACTCAGCGAAGAACGAACACTGCGGCACAACCCGCAACCCGTCCGAACGAGCGGCATCGAGAGCAACCTTGGCGATCTTGCCGGCCAGTCCCTTGCCTTCGAAGTCGGGACTGACCTCGGTGTGGGTGAACGTGATCGCATCGGTCGTGCGGCTGTAGGCCGCGATTGCGGCGCGAACGTCGCCGATGTGGATCTCGTACTGCGAGGCACCGACGTTGTCCGTGATCGAGGCGTCTTCGGGTGTGCCAGGCGGGTCGGTTGCGGCGTCGGTCGTCATGACGACCTGTCTACCGCAGAACCCGATCGTCGGCGAGGTTTGCTGCAGTGATGCAGCGCTCGCAGGGTCGTTGATGTCCAACCATCACCCAGGGATGTGTGCGAGATGTTGTAACGATCTGGTCACGCGACGGCGATATCAGAGTGATGACTCAATGGCCACGTCTTCACCACGTCTTCACCACGTCTTCACCACGTCAGACCGAGTGTCTGACGCATCGTTGCCTCGAACGATGCGTCGTCGAGTTGGCTGCGCACACTCAGCACGAGTTCGGAGTCCGCTCCCACGCGCACTCGCATCGGCGTGGTTGCATTGTCGATCGCATCGGCGATCGCGTTGGCGACCAGTTCCGGGCCGGGCCGACCGGCTGCTCCGGTGAGGGTGGCGTCCGTGCCGTCCCATTGGCGTCGGAGCTCGTCGTACACGTCGGGCCCCGGGTGGGCATCGGCCATCTTCATGCCCGGCGCGATGTAGCCGGGTTCGATCAGCACGATCCGGATCCCGAAGTGGCCGAGCTCGTAGTGCAGTGTCTCCGACATCGCCTCCATCGCGAATTTCGTCATCCCGTACGAGCCGCTGAGCGGGGTCGACACCCGACCTTGGACGGAGCTGATGTTGACGATCACGCCGCTGCCCCGATCGCGCCATGCCGCCGCGACGTGCTGCACCATCCGCAGTGCGCCGAGCGTGTTGGTCTCGATCATGTCCCGCAATCGATCGAGCGGAAACGACTCGAGCGGTCCTGACTGCGAGATCGCGGCATTGTTGACGATCGCATCGATCGGCCCTGCGGCCTCGAGAGCGGCCGCCACCGACGCATCGTCACGGACATCGAGCGCGAGCCGCATCACACAATCGAGAGCGGTCAACATCGATGCGTCGCGAGCCGTTGCGATCACCTCGTGCCCGCGAGCGGTGAGTGTGGCGACCGTGGAAGCTCCGATGGCCCTGGCAGATCCCGTGACGAGTACGCGCATCCGCCATGTCTACTCGGCACCCGTCCGCCGGTTGTCACGACGTCCTGATCGACCAGCACTCTGGAGGGCGGTGCGCTGTCGGGAATTTCGGTCCCACGGTGGGCGCGGCTTGGTTTACCGTTTGGACATGGCGCGTTACGTGATCGATGCACGCACTCTGCTGCACATCGTGGCCGAGGAGATGGTTGTCAGTTCCGCTCATCAACTCGTCGCTCCCAATCTGATCCGCTCGCAAGCGTTGGCGTTGCTGCTGGCCGAGGTGCGACGTGGCGAAATCTCCGAAGCGATCGCGCTGCAGCGACACGAACGCCTCACGGAAATCAAGTTGAGATTGCTCGGTGACCGTGTCTCCCGACGCACCGCATGGAAGATCGCTCGCGATCATGGGTGGGACACGACGTTCGAGGCCGAGTACCTCGCTGTCTGCACACTGCAGGCCGACGCGCTCGTCACGATCGACCAAGATTTGGCCGCCAAGGCGGTCGGCATCGTTCCCACGGCTTCTCTCGATGCATTGACGAAAGGCTGACGACAAAAGGGCTGACGACGAAAGGCGACAGCGACAACGACGCAGAGGTGTCAACGGCCGAGCGGTTTCCGCCACGCCGATTTGCCGAACCAGCCGATCTCGATCAGCGGTAGGCGTCGATGCCGAGTTTGATCGCGAGGCCGAGGCCGGCGACAGCGATCGCGATTCGCAGCGGCCCGGCGGGGGCGCGGCGGACCACGATCGGGCCCACCCGGCCGCCGATCAACAGACCGAGGCCGAGTGGGGCGACGACGGCCCAGCGCACGTCACCGAAGAACACGAATCCGATCGCGGCGATGCCGTTGGCGCAACCGAGCACCGCGTTCTTGACGCCGTTCGCGCTGGGTAGCGGTTCACCGGTGACGAACAGCAGCAGCGCGAGCATCATCACGCCGGCGCCGGCTCCGAAGTAGCCGCCGTAGATCCCGACGACGCCGACCGCGACCAAGAGTCCCCAGCCCGCACGGTGTCCGACATCGTGGCCGGCAACGGTGGGCAAATGGTCGGCTTCGGTCGCGGCGACGACGAGTCGACGGCGCAACAGGATTGCTGCGGCTGCAATTGCGATCAGCCACGGCACGACCTTCTCGAACGAGTCGGCCGAGGTGTGCAACAACAGCAGTCCGCCGAGCGCGCCGCCGACCATCCCTGTCAACGAGAGCGGTACTACTCGGGGCAGTTGGTCGCGTAATTCGGGCCAGGAACCCCAGATGCTGCCCGTGCTGCTGAAGACGAGCGCGACGGTGTTGGTGACGTTGGCGGTCACGGCCGGCAACCCGTACGCGAGCAGGGCGGGGTACGTGACGAGCGACGCGAGGCCGGCAATGCTGCCGGTGAGTCCGCCGCCGATCCCCGCCACGAACAGCAGGAACGCTCGACCGATTGTCACTGGGGCGTGTTCGTCGCGGTCAGCCCGCAGTCAGATCGCAGTCTCATCAGAGTCGGCGCTCGGTCAGGTGGGGACGGGCGCGCCGGTGTGGAACGTGAGCAGGTCGGCGACCATCGAGAAACAGCGGTGGCCGACGTCCTCCATCGGCTCGGCGGCACCGGTCTCGATCCAGTGCTGCTGTGACGTTTCGATGATCAGGCCGACGATGCCGCTGGTGAGTCGTGCCCGCAGTTTGGCGTCGGGGCGGTCGCCGTCGCGTTCGAGCACCATTGTTTCGATGGCTTCGGTCATTCGCTTGCGGAAGTAGTCCGCGACCGCAGGGCTTTTCTCGTGTTTGATCAGTTCGAGCCGGGCTCGGTTGCGCTGCCCGTCTTCGGTCAGCGCCGACAGTGCATCGAACGAGGCGAGCAGGCTGGCGAGCGGTGGTTCGTCGCGAGGTCGGGTGAAGAACGCGGTGCGGATCGACTCGGTCATCTCGTCGAACTCGGGATAGGCGACGGCCTCTTTGGAGGCGAAGTATCGGAAGAAAGTCCGCGGCGCGACGTTGGCTGCTTCGGCGATGTCGTTGATCGAGGTATTGGCGTAGCCACGTGCTTCGAACAGTCCCCAAGCAGCATCCACGATCGCCTTCTCCGTTGCGTCCTTCTTGCGCTGACGCAGGGATGCAGTGGGTGGGTCGACCGCCATGTCCTCGATCGTAGCGACGCGACTCCACCAGGTGGCAGCCATGCAAACTGGCAGAGGTGCAATATGTCACAGTGAACATTTGGCAGTACTGCCATTTGAATCGATGAGGCATCGACAACGAATTGCATCGAGGAGAACACCTGTGAATACACACACTGAAATCTTGGCGGAGGACTCCCGCCGTCAGCTCCGACAGTCCGAGCGGGAGGACATCCCGCTCGACGTCTACAACCGGCGCTGGATCATCCTCGGTGTGCTCTGCACCAGCCTGATGATCGTCGTCATCGGCAACACCTCGCTCAACGTTGCTCTGCCCCGGATGTCGGAGGCGCTCGGCCTCTCGAACAGCCAGCAGCAGTGGGTCGTCGACGCCTATTCGCTCGTGTTCGCCGGGATGCTGTTCACTGCCGGAACCCTCGGCGACCGGTTCGGCCGCAAGGGGTTCATGCAGGCCGGCATCGTGCTGTTCGGCCTCGGCTCGGCCTACACCACATTCTTCGGCGACTCCGCCGGCTCGGTCATCGCCGCTCGTGCAGTGATGGGTATCGGTGGTGCGCTGGTCATGCCGGCCACGCTCAGCATCCTCGTCAACTGCTTCCCCTCCGGCCAGCGGGCCAAGGCGATCGCGATCTGGTCTGGCATCGCCGGTGGTGGTGGCGCCGTCGGACTCGTGCTCGGCGGTTGGCTGATCGAGCACTTCTGGTGGGGTTCTGCGTTTGCGATCAACATCCCGGTCACACTGATCGCCCTCGGTCTCGGCGCGTACTTCATCCCGAGCAGCAAGGACCGTCATCCGCAAAAGCTCGACCCGGTCGGTGCCGTGTTGTCGATGGTGGGGCTGGTCGTGTTCGTCTACGGCTTGATCGAGGCGCCGCACTGGGGTTGGACCTCACCCAAGAGCCTTGGCATGATCGTCGCCGGGCTCACGATCCTCGCCGGATTCGTGCTGTGGGAGATGCGTTCCGCCTCGCCGATGCTCGACGTGCGGTTGTTCAAGAACAAGAACTTCAGCGTCAGTTCGTTGTCGATGATGCTCGTCTTCTTGACGATGTTCGGCTTCTTCTTCGTGGTCAGCCAGTTGTTCCAACTGGTGCTCGGCTACGGGCCGTTCGAGTCGGGGCTGCGGATGCTGCCGATCATGCCGTTGATGGTGATCGCGGCTCCGTTGTCGGCCAGCTTCGTGCCCAAGTTCGGAGCCCGGTATGTGGTCGGCGGCGGGATGATGCTGACTGCGATCGGTGTCGCGATCCTGAGCACACTCGACGCCGGGTCCGGCTACGGACACGTGCTCGGTGGGATGGTGCCGATGGCGATCGGTATGGGTCTCACGATGAGCCCGCTGACCGAACTGATCATGTCGTCGGTGCCCCGTGACAAAGCCGGCATCGGCTCGGCGATGAACGACACGACTCGCGAGGTCGGCACCACCCTCGGCGTGGCCATCCTCGGCAGCATCCTGTCGTCGGGCTACACCTCCAAGATCGGCGGCCTTGCCTCGACGCTCGCTCCGCAGGCACAGTCGTCCGTCGAATCGTCATTGGCCGGAGCGCTCGGCACGGCGAACCAGTTGGCCGCCGGCGGCGACAACGCCGCAGCGGCACAGATCGTGGCTGCTGCCAAGGACGCCTGGGCCCACGGCCTGCAGCTCTCGATGGGAATCGGCGCCGGCATCGTCGTCATCGCCGCCATCATCTGCGTCAAGTTCCTGCCCGGCCGCGGCGACACGGCTGACGCAGACGACATCAACGTGGCTGCCACCAACGACGCCGACATCGTCAACGCCGACATCGACAACGCCGACATCGACAACGCCGACATCGACAGCGGCTCGATCGGGTTGGTCCCGGTCGGCTGATCGCCCGCAGGGGAGGCGGCTGGAGTCTGTGTCACCGCACATCCCCCCATTCGGGACATGTGGTGACATAGAGACCCAATTCCAGATGCGTCGGGGCCCGATCGTATGATCGTGCCCCGATGCATCTGTCCGTTCTGCTCGACATGTCCGCCGACGCAATGGGCGACCGGACCGCCGTCACCGATGTTGACGGCAGCGTCACCTACGCAGCGTTACGTGACGGTGCGCGCGAGATCGCCCGTTCGTGGAGCGAGGGTGACGCACGGGAACGGGTGGTTTTCCTCGGCCTGAATTCCCGTGCGGTGCCGTACACGCTGTTTGCGTCGGCGTTGCTCGGCGCGGCGTTCACCCCGCTGAACTACCGATTGACCGACGCCGAACTGCGCCGGATCGCCGAGCGGGCCGCACCTGCGATCGCAGTGGTCGACGACGACATCGTCGATCGTCTCGCTGGTGTCGATGGGTTGACGATCGTTCCCGTGTCGGAGTTGCTGTCGCTCGCCAGAGATGCGCCGGCGGACGTCGAGTTCGACTCGATCCCGGACCCGGATCAGATCGGTGTGCTGCTGTTCACGTCCGGCACCACGGGCGAGCCCAAGGCCGCTGTCCTGCGTCATGTTCATCTCGCGTCGTACGTGTTCTCGACCCTCGACTTCGCCGGCGCGGAGGATGACGAGGCGGGTCTGGTCAGTGTGCCGCCCTACCACATCGCCGGAATCTCGGCCATCGTGTCGTCGGTGTTCACGGGCCGCCGGATCGCCTATCTGGCCAACTTCACCCCCGCTGGTTGGATCGAAGCGGTCGCCGACCAACACGTCACGCACGCGATGGTCGTCCCCACGATGTTGGGGCGGGTACTCGACGAGTTGGACGCCCGGGTCGCGGCTGGTGCAGGCGGTGTTCCCACCTTGCGGCACCTCTCCTACGGCGGAGGGCGGATGCCGGTCGACGTGATCGAGCGCGCCGTTGCGACGTTGCCGACCGTCGATTTCGTCAACGCCTACGGACTGACCGAGACCAGCTCGACGATTTCGATCTTGGCTCCCGACGACCATCGTGAAGCGCTCGCTTCCGACGACCCGGCCATTCGTGCACGGCTCGGATCGGTCGGACGTCCGAGCCCGGCGATCGAGGTGTCGATCCGCGACGAGGGCGGCCAGCCCGTCTCGGCCGGAGTGCAGGGTGAGATCTGGGTCCGCGGCGACCAAGTTTCTGGCGAATACGTGGGCCGCGAATCACGCGCAACGGACGGCTGGTTCCCTACCAACGACAGCGGCCTGCTCGACGATGCCGGCTACCTGTATGTACATGGCCGTCTCGACGACGTCATCGTCCGCGGCGGCGAGAACATCTCGCCGGGCGAGATCGAGGACGTCCTGCGCACCCACCCCGAAGTCGTCGATGTCGCCGTGTTCGGTGTGCCGTCGACCGAGTGGGGCGAAACGGTGGCGGCGGTCATCGTCACCAACGACGGCAGCGGCGCCGATTTCGACCAGTTGCGTTCTTTCGTTCGCGACCAACTGCGGTCCAGCCGCGTCCCGGAGATCATCGAGTTCCGAACCGAATTGCCCTACAGCGAAACAGGCAAACTTCTTCGCCGAGTGCTCCGTGCCGAATTGGCCGATCTGCGTGAGGGTCGTGCGGCCGACTGAGGTACCGAGCGGACGGGTGATTAGGTTCACAACGAACCGAAGGAGATTGCAGATGGCCGGCAACCAGCGTTCCCAGATCACGATGACGGACGAGGAAATCGAAACGTACATCGCCCAGCAGCGCACGATCACGATGGCCACCAACGGCGCCGGCGGATCACCCCACGTCATCGCAATGTGGTACGCGGTGATCGACGGAAAGATCTGGTTCGAGACCAAGGCAAAGTCGCAGAAGGCCGTCAACCTGCGCCGCGATGGACGGATCACCTGCCTGCTCGAAGACGGCTGGACCTACGACACGCTGCGCGGCGTGTCGATCGAGGGCACCGGTGTGATCGTCGAGGATCCGGAGTGGATCTGGAAGGTCGGCGTCAGCGTCTGGGAGCGATACAACGGGCCGTACACCGAAGAGATGCGGCCGTTCGTCGAGGTCATGCTCGCCAAGCGGGTCGCAGTCCGGGTCGACGTCGACCGACTCCGAAGCTGGGACCACCGCAAGCTCGGGATGCCCGCCACGCCACTCGGTGGCTCGACTGCCGAGTTCCTCCCGCACGTCTGACGTCGGCCGTCACACTGCAGCATTCGAGATCCTGCCCGTCCGCTGACCGCTGGAGTCGGCGTCGAGCGGCCCGCATGTCGGCGAGCGTTCGCATCGGATTTTTGGCAGGCGGGGAGGATCTCGTGGGCTGTCGCGTCCACAATGGTGGATCGATTCTGTGATCGCCCCCTCGGGTGTGGTTCTCGATGCCGCAGCCCTTCGGCAGATGGACGTGCCACTCGGCACGATCGCGCGCCCGGTCTGGCGGGGCCGCCTGCATGCATTCGCTTTGCCGGTTGCGGTTCCGGCGCTCGTTTCATTGGCGGTGTTCGTCGCCAGCAGCACTCGGGCGGTGATCGGCGTCGGCGTCTACGGTCTCGGTCTCTGCTCGATGTTCACCGCCTCCGCCACGTATCACCGATGGGTGCACACGATGCGAGCCCGCGAACTGTGGCGCCGGACCGACCACGCAATGATCTATGCCGCGATCGCCGGTAGCTTCACGCCGATTTGCCTGCTGTCGTTGCCGGACAAGTGGGGGCTTCCGCTGCTCGCGGTGATGTGGATCGGAGGCACCGCCAGCGCCGCATTCAAGTTCGCAGGCTGGCGTCATGCCCGGCTTGCAGGCGGCGTGATGTACGCAGTGCTCAGCGCTGTTGCCGGCGCCGCGATCCCGGCCCTGTGGATTCGCTTCGGTATGCTGCCGGCTGCGCTGATGCTGGTCAGCGGTGCGTTCTACGGGTTCGGCGCACTCGGCCTCAATCGCAGGTGGCCACAGCTGCGGCCGAGCGTGTTCGGCTACCACGAGGTCTGGCATGTCAACACCGTGATCGCCGCTGCAGCCCACTTCGCTGCGGTCTGGCTGATCATCGCCTGACAGGCTGGCCACGTGCAGTTCACGATCCAGATGGAGGCTCGATGAAGCTCGGTGTGTTCGGTCTCAACTCCAAGGTCGGCGTGTCGCCGGCTGTCGTTCGACCGCTGGTCGACCTGTGCGAGTCGCTCGGTTTCGAGAGTTGGTGGGCAGGTGAGCACGTCGTGCTGCCGTCGCCTCGGGTCGCTCCCGCACCAATGGACCCCGAGGACGCGATCCTTGATCCACTGATCCATCTCGCATACGTCGCTGCGGTGTCGACCACCCTGCTGCTCGGCACGGGAATCATCATCCTGCCCCAGCGCAATCCGCTGGTGTTGGCCAAGCAGGTCGCCAGCCTCGATGCACTCAGCGGCGGACGATTGTTGCTCGGTATCGGTGCCGGATATCTCGAGCCCGAACTGCATGCGATCGGCGTCCCGATGGCCGAGCGCGGCAGCCGCACCGACGACCATCTCGGCGCGATGCGGGCGATCTGGTACGACCCCGCGCCGGTCACGTTCACGGGGATTCACACCGACTTCGCCGGGATCGACGCCCACCCGCGTCCGGCCAGGTCGATCCCGATCGTGATCGGCGGGCACTCACCGAGCGCCTACCGCCGGGCGGTCGAGCAAGGCCACGGTTGGTACGGGTTCCATTGTTCGCCGGAGCAGGCTGCTGGATGCATCGCCGGTCTTGCGACCGCAATCACCGACCACGGTCGGCCTGGCGATCTCGGTCCGCTCGAGATCAGCATCACGCCCTCGCGGCCGCTCACGGCGGACTCGGTGCGCGCCTACCGTGACGCCGGTGTGCACCGACTGATCGTCAACCCGCTGCCGGTCGAGGACCCGGCCGCCATCGCGGCATTCCTTACCGAACAGGCCGCAGTGGTCGACTCGGCGCGCTGACGGCTCGCCGACGGCAGAAGGCGAGATCCAGAGCGTTGAGTTCACGATGGTGGCGAAGGTGCGGCGGGCGCCGGACAGCATCCTGAGACAAACAGCTGTGAGATCAGAACGTTTCGAGCGCTCGAGCCGTTGTTGGCGGTAGCGGTGGGTGTCTCGGCCGGATGGCGCAGTCGGGTCCGCCGCACGCACCGACCAATCGCCAGCGCGTGGGACGAACGTTCCGGAACGTTGACACTCGGAACGCCATTTCCCAAAAATGCGGTGTGCCTCTTGTCACCGGTGATCCACACGGTTAAGTTCTTCCACCAGGGCCGGCGGGGGAGCGCCGGAACGAGGCGGACACCGAACCAAGAGCGAACTGCCCCGAGCGGTTCACATGAGAGAGGCGCACCCTGTGAGAAGAACCTACGCATTGTTCGGCGGTTTGGCGATCGGATTGGCTGCCATCGTGCCCGTCAGTTCCGCCGGTGCCGGATCCCCTACCAAGAACTCGACGCCGGCCGCCGCCGAATCGTCACCGTCACGAGTGGCAGAGAGTCCGAGCGGTAGTTACATCGTGCTCCTCAAGGCCGATCCGCTGGTCATCACGCTCGGCCAGGATCAACTGACCACTACCCGAGGTATCAACGCCGCCAACGCAATGCGTTCGACGCACGACCGGGTTCTGAGCAAGGCCGGTGTGTCCACCGAACTCAAGGTGCACGACTACACCAGTTCACTCAATGGGTTCTCGCTGTTCGTCGACCACAGTCAAGCCATCAAGATCGCCAGAGATCCAGCCGTGAGCATGGTGCTCGCCGACGACCTGCGCCAGGTGACGGCCGACGGTGATGGCGTCATCGACGGCAACGTCGTCGTCGGCGACGTTCCGACCGTCAACGAGTTCCTCGGTCTCACCGGACCTGGCGGTGCCTACCAGAGCGGCATCACGGGCGAAGGCGTGCTCGTCGGCATCATCGACACCGGTATCTGGCCGGAACACCCGAGCTTCGCCGACGACGGCACGTACCCCAAGGCGCCCAAGCTCAACTCGCGCGGCGGCGTCAAGAAGTGCGACTTCGGCAACCAACAACACAACGCAGCTGACGTCACGTTCAAGTGCAACAACAAACTCGTCGGCGCTCGCCAGATCATGGACACGTACCGCGCTCAGGTCGGAGCGGAACCCGATGAGTTCGATTCGGCTCGTGACGACGACGGCCACGGAACCCACACGGCGTCCACAGCAGCCGGCAATGCCGGCGTCGATGCGAAGATCTACGGCCGCTACATCGACAGGGTCAGCGGTATCGCCCCCCGCGCCCAGATCATTGCCTACAAGGCGCTCGGCAACGGCGGTGGTTTCACCTCCGACCTCGCCGCAGCGATCGACCAGGCTGTGTACGACGGAGTCGACGTCATCAACTACTCCATCGGCGGCGGTGCTCAATTGGTCAGTGCCGACACGATTGCGTTCTTGTACGCCCAGCAGGCCGGCGTCTTCGTGGCGGT
>JBDSDH010000281.1:0-7900 GCA_039920665.1 Ilumatobacteraceae bacterium | reverse complement strand
GCGGGAGGCGGGATCCGTTCGACTCATTGGATGCAATCGGTGGCAGTTGGTTGGTGGGCGGCGCCCAAGCAGGTCCCGACGGCCACGGGGAGGCGGTGCGGCCGGCGTTTCCTGCAGTGTCCGCTGTCGCGGAGCTTGTGGAATTCCAGGGCGACCAGGCATCGCTGGTGGTCGTGGAATTCGATCGATCGTTGTTGTTCGAGTTGTTGTTCGAGTTCATCTGGGTTGTCCTTGGGACGATTCGACGGGAGCCTGTGTGCGGCTGGTTCCTCGTTGTTGAAGCTCACTCTGCACCCCGAGCCTGGTGAGGACCTCCGCCCACCCTGGGAGTTCCCTGGGAGTCCGAGCGACCGACCATGCGCCGTCGTCAGACGTCGGCGAGGGCTGCCAGCGAGACGCCGACCATCGACATCAACTGATCGAGTAACGCGAGCGGCAGTCCGATCACATTGGTGATGCTGCCCTGGATCCCGTCGACAAGCACCGCTGCTTCCCCCTGGATCGCGTACGCACCGGCTTTCCCCATCGATTCGCCGGTGGCGAGGTACCACTCCATCATCTCGTCGGTGATTGGTTGGAGCTTGACGAAGGTGCTGCCGACCTGGGCCACTGTCTGATCGCGATAGCGAACGGCGAGGCCGGTGTGCACCCGATGAGCTCGGCCGCTGAGCATCTTCAACATCCGTCGAGCGTCGGCCTGGTCGTCGGGCTTGGCGAGGATCTCGCCATCGACATCGACCGTCGTGTCGGCCGCGATCACCAGGTCGCCGTCGGCCGTCGTCGCAACCGTCGCCTTCTCGACCGCGAGACGGCGCACATAATCGACCGGCGCCTCACCGGGTCGGACCGACTCGTCGATGTCGCTCGGCACGACGATGAACGACAGCCCGATCTCGTCGAGCAGATCCTTGCGGCGCGGGGACGCCGAAGCCAGGATCACCCGCGTCGGTATCGATGCCGATGGGGTCCTGGGCGCCACGGCATCAGCCACCGCTGAGCGCCATCACATGGCCGTCGTCAGGCGGTGTCGCGTCGTCGAGGTCGTCGAGATAACCATGGGGTAGCACGACCCGAATCGGGCCGTTGGTGTGACCTCGGCGGATCCGTTCGCCGCCGGGCACGAGCACGAGCGTGGGGTCGAGTTGGGCGAGCAGATCGTCGAGTTCGGCGAGCGACCCGATCTGGCTGAACCGACCCCGCGTTTCGCCCCCGACCGGGTACCCGGTGAGATACCACGAGGTGTGCTTGCGGAAGTCGCGGACCGCGCTGTCCTCGCCGAGTTGATCGGCCATCAACCGGCAGTGGTCTGCCATCTGGCCGGCGACGAATCCGAGCGTCGGCGACTCCGGCACGGGCTCGCCATTGAATGCCGCGACGAGATGTCCGAACAGCCATGGCCGTCCGAGGCAGCCGCGTCCGATGACGACGCCGTCGCAGCCGGTGTGGGCGACCATCCGGATCGCATCCGAAGCTTCCCAGATGTCGCCGTTGCCGAGCACCGGAATGGTGTCGACCGCTGCTTTGAGCTCGCCGATCGCATCCCAGTTGGCCTCACCGGCGTAGTGCTGCTGGGCGGTGCGGGCATGCAGCGCGATCGCGGCAACGCCTTCTTCCTCCGCGATCTGGCCGGTGCGCACGAACGTGAGCAAATCGTCGTCGATACCCATCCGGAACTTGGCGGTCACCGGAATGCCGTACGGCGATGCGCCGCTGACCACCGCACGTAGGATCGCCCGCAACAGGTTCGGCTTGACGGGCACCGCTGCGCCGCCACCTTTGCGGGTGACCTTGACCGCCGGACAACCGAAGTTGAGATCGATGTGATCGACGCGATCTTCGGTGGCGAGTCGACGGACGGCCTCGCCGATCATCGCTGGATCGCTGCCGTAGATCTGCAGGCTGCGGAAGGTCTCGTCGGGACCGAACGTGGCCATCCGCGCTGTCTTGGCATTGCCGTGCACGAGCGCCGTGGCCATCACCATCTCGTTGACGTAGACGAGATCCGATGCGAACCGTCGGCACATCGCGCGGAACGGAGCATTGGTCACGCCGGCCATTGGTGCCAGCACCACCGGCGGCCAGATCGCGTGATCGCCGAGTTGCAGTGGCTGCACGTCGACCGGCGTGATGGCCGACGGCGCCGTTGCAGACGTCACGGGGTTCGCAGTCAGCGCTGGGGAGGACACGGGAAAAGGCTATCGCTTGAGGTCGCAGCCTTTCCGGCCGATGATCAACCATGACCGCGTTGCTGACATCCGATCGACCTCTCGCGCTCGCGGACGCTCAACGGGTCGCGGCAGGAATCGCGGATTCGATCTCCGGCCTGATCGCCGGTCGGCGACAACAGATCGAGATCGCCACAGCGACCGTCCTCGCGGGCGGACACCTGTTGATCGAGGACATCCCCGGTGTCGGCAAGACACTGCTGGCGCAAGGAATCGCGGCGGCAGTCGGAGGATCGTTCTCACGGATCCAGGGCACCGCCGACCTGCTGCCGTCGGACGTGATTGGATCGATGGCCCCGAATGCCGACGGGCTCGGTCTGCACTTTCGACCCGGGCCGTTGTTCGCCAACGTCGTGCTGTTCGACGAGCTCAACCGAGCCAATGCCCGCGCCCAATCGGCCCTGCTGGAGGTGCTCGAGGAAGGCCACGTCACCGTCGACGGCGTGGCCCATCCCGTGCCCTCGCCGTTTCTGCTCGTCGCGACCCAGAACCCGGTCGAGATGGCCGGCACGTACCCACTCGCAGAGGGTGTGACCGACCGGTTCATGGCGGCACTCAGCCTCGGCCGGGCCACTCCGGACGAGGAGGTCGATGTGCTCACCGGCCGGCGCGGTCGCACCCGACTCGCCGATGTCTCTGCCGACGTTTCGCTGGCCGATGTCGCAACCGGACAGCGGCTCGTCTCGACGACCCACCTCGCCGACCCAGTTGCTCGCTACGCGGTCGACATCCTCCAGGCCACCCGGGATCACCCCCGAGTTCGTCTCGGCGCATCGACACGTGCCGGGGTGGCGATGATCGCCCTTGCTCGCGCGTTCGCGATGATGGATGGTCGCGACCACGTCGCACCGCACGATGTCGCCCGGTCCGCCAACAGCGCTATCGCTCATCGTCTCGTCGTCTCGGGCGATCGCAGCCTCGCGGCCGAGATCGTCGCCGACTGCTTGCGCGCCGTGGCGGCACCCCGTCGATGACCCGTCCGATCGGGCTCGCACCGGGCGCCACGGCACTCGTCGCAGCATGGGCGGCGTCATTGTCGATTGCACTCCTCACCGGCGCCACCGCGGTTGTCATCCTGCTCGCGCTCGGCGCGGTGACGATGCCGGCCGCAATGATGACCGGCTGGATGGTGCTGCGCTCGGTGTCGATCGGGTCGGTTGCGACCGATGTCGAGGCGACCGCCGGCGATCCGCTCGCGTGGCGGATCACGTCGACGTCCCAGCAGCCGATCCGGCTGCAACTGCTGTGCGGTGACGAGACAGTTGCCGAGAGCCGACTTGCAACGGGCTCGACAGTGGCCGTTGGTACCGCGCCCCGCCGGGGCGCGTACGACGAGGTCACGGCGCAACTGTCCAGCGCCGGCTGGTTGGGACTGGTGTGGTGGCGGCGGACGATCGTCGTACCGATCGCGACGCTGTGGGTCGCACCACGGCCGGGCGACGATGGAGCCCCGATCGAGCAGCATCGCGATCTCGCCAGCGCCGGTTTCGGACCTGGGTCACGCGCTGGACGCGACGACGTCGACGGTGTCCGCGTCTGGCGCGATGGTGACGAGGTGAGTGCCGTGCACTGGCCTTCCAGTCTGCGCAGCGGCGAACTGGTGATCCGCCAACGGCTTCGCGATCGCGACGACACGTGGGTCGTCGCCGCGACGCTCGCCACCGACGACGCCGATGATCAGGCCGCGCGCCTCCGCCGATCCCTCGAGCGCGGTATCGATGCGGGGGCTCGGGTCGCCGTGAGCGTCGACGGTGGCGACCCGCACGAACTGCTCGGCAGCGCTGCGGTGCATCGGTGGTGCGCGACATTCGCCGGGCGAACAGACGCTGCACCAAGCACTCCGTGGTGGCGGCGCGTGCTGCGGCTGACGGTTGCCGAACCGACATCGGCCTTGACGACCAGCGGGCGCTGGCTGGTCGCCGCCGCTGGCGCCGCGCCGCTCGTGATGTTGCTCCAGCCGCTCGGCTACGAGACCGGACACGTGGCCGTCGTGCTCGCCGCGACCGCAGCCGGCGCGGCGACGACTTCGCTGACGCGAGACCGGTGGCGGTCGATCCGACAACTCGCCGGAGCAGTGACCGCGACCGGCGTCGGAGCGCTGCTGATCGATCTCTCATCGGTCACGAGCGTCGTCACATCGCTGCGCTTCCTGCTTCCCCAACTGCTCGTCGCCCTCGTCGTGCTCCAAGGGTTCGAATGCGTCGATCGTCGCGCTGCCCGCGTGTCGCTGGCATGTTCATCGATGCTGATCGCGTACTCCGCCGGCGTGCGCGTCGACGAACAACTTGCGATCTGGTTGCTGATCTCTGCGTCCGTGCTCGGCGCAGGCTTGCTGACGATCACCCGGGCAGATCGCCAGGAACACGACGTGGGCGCTGCGCGTTCACGTCGGCGGGTGGTCACGGGGCGCACCGCAGGGGCGATCGGTTCGGCGCTGGCTGTGCTGGTGATCCTCGCCGTCATTCCGATCCCGCGCGGCCCGGCGCAGTTGACCCTGCCGAGTTGGCTCGAGGAGCGTCGACCGACCGGGAATGACGGTGCCCTCGCTGCGCCGGACGGATCGCCGTTGCTCGGAGGTTCGAGCGACGCCATCACGAGTCGGACCGGCTCCACCTCGGACAGCGACGGCGGCGCGGGGAGCTACCCCGGATTCAGCCCGACGATGGACACGTCGCTCCGCGGCGACCTCGGCGACACGGTGGTCCTCCGGGTGCGTTCGCCGTATCCGGACTTCTGGCGAGGCCAGACGTTCAGCGAATTCGACGGGCGCACGTGGTACGTCGATCCTGACATCGGCTCGCGCAGCGAAGGACCTGAACACTCGATCGGATTGTCGACCGGTGACGTTCGAGGCATGGCGGCCGCCGATTTCATCCAGACGTTCTACGCCGAGGTCGATCTGCCCAACCTCGTGTTCGCCGCCGGCCGACCCACGCGGGTGCTGCTCGATGCGCCGATCTGGCAACGTCCCGACGGCGCGTTGCGCGCCGACGTGGTGCTCCCGGCCGGCAGCGCCTACACCGTCATTTCGCAACGATCCGGGGCAACCGCGGCGAGCCTGCGCGCCGATGGTGACCTCGCAGCACTCGGTTCGCCGCCCGAGTTCGTGCAGCTCGCGGCGTCCACCACGACCCGCACTCGCAATCTCGCAGCCGAACTCGCCGCCGGTTCACCGTCGACCTACGACACGATCCTGTCGGTCCAGCAGTGGCTCGGCGAGCACGTCGAGTACGACCTCGATGCCAGCGTGCCCCCGGTGGGCGTCGACGCTGTCGACGACTTCCTGTTCGAGTCCCGGCGCGGCTTCTGCGAACAGATCGCGACGTCCACAGCGATCCTTCTGCGGTCGCTCGGCATCCCGGCAAGGGTCGCGACCGGCTACGTCCCCAGCGACCGGGACGAGATCGCGGGCGTCTGGATCAGCCGGGCCAGCGACGCACACGCCTGGGTGGAAGTGCGTTTCCCGAGCGCCGGATGGGTCGCCTTCGACCCGACCGCGTCGGTGCCGCTCGCCGGCGAGGCAGACCGATCGACGATCGGGGGCGATCTGATCCAAGCCGTGACACGCCTGGCCGGCGATCACATCACGTTGCTGCTCGCCGCCGTTGCCGGGCTCGGGATCGCGCTGTCCGCGCGCCGATTCGGACGAGCCTGGTGGCGCCGCCGCCAACGTGGCCGGTGGGGCCTGCTCCAGGACCGGTTCGTGGCCGCCGCTGTCCGCCGTGGTGCAGCATCGACGATCTCCAATGCCGACATGGCCGCCGTCTTCGATCGGCTCGTAGCGGCCGATGCGGAGCGCGTCGCAACGACGCTCGACGCGTCGGCGTTCTCGTCGACATGGGTCGACGACGATGCCGGCTATGCCGCGGTCGCAGCCAGCGTCCGCATCCTCGAACGCAGCGCGACTGTCACTGAATGAGCCGAGCGGTGCGAAACGCGATCAACGCCTGGTGCTGAACCCGGCGTTGGCGAACCGCACCGAGATGCCACCGTTGCTGGTCGCCAGCGTGTCGTCGAACTCACGCTTGAACGCGGGGAGACCCGACGCCGGGGCGATGACGGCGAGTCGCTCGGCCTGACCGAGGCCCTGGTACAACGCCTTCTGCTTGGCGGCCGTCATCCGCTCGCCGTACGGCGGATTGGTGACCACCGACGCGCCAGAAGCCAGCGTGGAGGCGTCACCGATCGAGAACGTGATGTCGTCGGCGACCCCCGCCCGTTCTGCGTTGTCGCGAGCGATGTCGACCATGTCCGACGAGAGGTCACTGGCGACATAGCGCTTCTTGAGGGCAGGACGAATGTCGGCCTGGACCGCAGCCCGCAACTTCGCGTTCTGGTCGGCATCGACCGGCGACCAACTCTCGAACGCGAACGTGCGATTCAGCCCGGCCGGGATCTTGCGGGCGATCTGGGCGGCCTCGACGATGATCGTGCCGGCACCACAACATGGATCGCTGAGCACACCCTTGTGATTGACCGCACCACTCCACTGCAGCAACGACGCGGCGAGGGTTTCACGCACGGGGGCCGCTCCCGCCGATGTACGCCAACCACGCTTGTACAGCGGATCGCCCGTCGCGTCGAGGCTGACGGTGGCGATGTTGCGGCTGATCCGGACGTGCAACGTGTGCACGCCACCCTCGTAGGCGAGGGCGGGATCGTACGAACGACGAACGACTTCGCGGGTGCGCTCTTCGATTGCCTCGGTGTGGGTCAGTCGCGAACCCGAGGCCGATGCATTGATCTCGAGCGCTGCGTGACGGGGCAGCCAGTTGTGGAACGGGATCTGCGACAGACCTTCCTTGAGGTCGCCGAAGCCGCTGGCCTCGAACCGATCGAGGCGGACCAGGATGCGGGTCGCCGTGCGCAACTGAAGATGGGCGAGCATCAACTGTGGCCATGTGATCGACGAGGTGAGCCCGCCGATGCCGAGGTCGATGACTTTCATGTCGAGCCGAGACATCTCTCGAGCCGTCACCTGTTCGAGGCCGGGTGCGGTGACGACGTAGATCTGGAGCCGGCTCATAGGGCCATGAGTGTACGGGCGGTGCCGGTGGGTCGTCAGCGATCGAACGAGAGCCGCAGGCCCGGATCGGCGCCGGCGTCGAGCGAGGTCGGGCCGTCGCTGCCGAGACGGTGCCAGCCGGCCGCAGCGATCATGGCTGCGTTGTCCGTGCACATCGCCCGGCTCGGCAGGAATGCCCGGATGCCATCCTGCGCGCAGGCGTCCAGCAACCGTTGGCGCAGCAGCGAGTTCGCGGCGACGCCACCGCCGAGGGCGATGCCTGTCGCCCCGACGTCACGAGCCGCTCGACGCGCCTTCGCGATCAGCGAATCGATCACCGCCATCTGGAACGACGCGGCGACATCGGCCGTGATGGCATCGGGATGTTTGCGCACGTAGTTGACCACCGACGTCTTCAATCCGCTGAAGCTGAAGTCGAGCGACTCCGGGATCGCCCGGGGGAACGCGATCGAGGTGGGATCGCCATAGTGGCTTTCGCGGTCGATCGCGGGACCGCCCGGGTAACCCAGGCCGAGGAACCGGGCGACCTTGTCGAACGCCTCACCGGCCGCGTCGTCGATGGTTTCGCCGAGCAGCCGATAGTGGCCCGGTCCCTGCATCTCGATCAGCATCGTGTGGCCTCCCGACACCAGCAACACCACAAGCGGGA
>JBDSDH010000280.1:0-3942 GCA_039920665.1 Ilumatobacteraceae bacterium | reverse complement strand
GATCGCCGAGACCACCGCACCAATCATCGCAATCACCGACGACGACTGCATTGTGCCGACCGATTGGCTGGCCGGGGTCGAGATCCCGTTCAACGACAACCCTCGGGTCGGCGTGCAGTTCTGCAGTGTCAAGGGTGTGCCGGTCGACAGACCCGGGCTCACGCCTGAAGTCATCCTTTCTGCAAGCCGACTCGTCTGCCGTCCGTCTACGGCATGGCGATTGGCCTGCGGCGGCCTCATGCTCGGCGCCGCCATGAACATCCGACGAACGATGCTCGCTGATGTGGTCGGCTTCGACGAGCGACTGGGACCGGGCTCGACGTTCGGCGCATGCGAGGACAACGACCTCAGCTGGCGAGGGCTGTATGCCGGGTGGTGGACATATCACAACGCCGACGTCACCGTGATGCATGACGGTTTCCGAGACCTCGACGAGGTTCGCGCCCTGGTCATCCGTGACTTCTATGGCGTGGGTGGAGCGATCGCGAAATACCTCAAGGCCGGCAAGTTGCAGATCTTGGTGTTCATGGGGGCGTGGCTTGTCCGGTTCGGCATCGTCGGGCCGGTACGTGACGTGCTGTCGGGTCGCAAACCCACTGGATTTCGGCGGCCCTACATGTTGATGCGCGGTGTGATCGACGGCTGTCGCACGTCGTTCGAGCGTACGACGCTCCTGTACCGCCCACTCGACCGACCGATGGATGTCACCAGGTAAGGAATTCGGGCGTGGCCCAGATTCGCTTGACCAGGTAGTCCTGCACCTCGGAGATGTATCGCACCGCCGGCGCTGTGCGCCAACGTCCGGCGAACCAGGCGCCGACACATCCCCACGCATCGCCGGCCGCATACTGCGATCCTCGCTCGAAATCGTTGAACCATGTCTCGGAGCCCTCGAAACATGCCCGCCAGCGCGAGTAGGTGTAATCCAGGTTGTAGGCGGACGAGTTGATCGCGTTGTCGTTCACGAACGCCGCGCCGTGATACGCAAATCGGACCTGACCGAGACCAATGGATTGTGGGCAGGTCGCACTACCCCGGAACCGAGGCGGACACGCACTCTGATCAGACCCTGCGTCACCGTATGCGTCCATGTGCCAGCCGGATTCCTTGGCGATCTGGGCGCGTACGATGTCCTCGTCGATGCCACACTTGCACGCAGCCCACTGGATGATCTCGTCTGTTGTCCCGACGAAGTTTCCGGTCACCGCCTTCCCGGCGACCGCCGGGGCCACGCCCGCCGTGAGCACGCCTCGGGTGTGGTTTGCGGCATTGTTGATCGGGCGAATTTCCGCTGCCGGTCGAACTGCGGACGCACACGCTGCGTCGCTGGGCAAGGGCGTGCCGGGCGCAAGCGTGGCGAATCGGCCGGAGTCGGGCGCCGCCGGCGGGGGAGCAGGTGGCTGCAGACGCTGTGCTCTCTCAGTTGCCTCGGCACCACCACGCGAGACGGTCGGAATTGAACCAGGTACGGCCGACGACACGACCGACGTCGTGCCGATCAGGACGAGTAAGCCGGCCAGGCACGTGCATACGAGTCTGAACAGTTGTTTCACAGCGGGAGCCTCACAGAATCGTTGGATCTCAACCGCCGCTCCCGCAACCTTAACGCATTTGCTGTCCGGTGCCTCGTCGGACGCGCCGGTCTCAGCTCGGATTGGTTCGCCGAGTCAGGACTTCGATGATTGCCTGTATGCCAGCCATCGACTCGATGTCCTCCGACGTGAACGTCACGCCGAACTCGTCCTCGAGCGCCATGATCACGTTGAGATGGGCGAGCGAGTCCCACGCCTCCAGGTCCGCCGGAATGGTAGAAGGTGACAGCGCCCCGATGTCTTCGCCGACGACATCGGCGACCGTCGCTATGACTCGCTCGGCCACAATGCCGCCAGTGCTCCCGGCAGTCGCGTCGCTCGATGGTTCAGTCACGTGTGGTCTCCAGGTGTTCGATAGTGGTGATCCAGGTCGGCGACTCGATCGACGTCGCGAGATCACGGCTCCATTGTTGGGAACCCGAATTCTCTGCGTCGTCGGGCGCCAGTCGAATGAAACCATGCTGCTCGAAGAACTCGGCAGCGGGAGCATTCTTCTTGGTCGGATTGAAGGTGCCTCGCAACGTCGAAACGCCTGCGTTCAACGCGTCGCTGGAGACTGCCGCGATAACTGCCGTCTCGACACCGCGCCCGATGACACGGCAACTCAACAGCATCGCTTCGAGGTCCCATCGATCGATGGACGTGCGCACGATGACGACACCGACGGTGCCGTGATCACCGAACCGATCCGACACAGTGGCCAGCAGCACCAGATGATCGTCGTCTTCGACCATCGCTGCGATCTCGGCTTCTGAGTACCGCTTCGTGGTCACGTTGAACTGATTCGTCTTTTGTGTCAGCTGGGCGACCCTGGCGATGTCGGCATCGGCGACTTGGCGCACGGAGACAACGGTCTCGAGACCGTGCAGATAGCCATCGAGAGAAGTTGCTCGATGTTCCAACTCGTGACGCTGCCGTTGTTCGGCGTACTGCTGGGCACGACGTCGATCATCCGTCGTCAGCCGCACGCGCTCGAAGAAGGGGTTGTCGACGATCGGGTTGTCGTCGCCTTCGGGCGATGCCTCGAGGTGGATCACCACGACATCGGGCAGCTCGCGCCGCACGAGCTCGCATTCCGCTGGGCTGTCGTCGACGAACGCTATTGCGTCGAGGCCGATGTTGAGTTCGTCCGCAATGCTGCGGATGTTGGCCGGCTTGTCGTCCCAGTTGATCCGAACAGCTGCGAAGTCTTCCCATCTCAACACCATCGACAGGTGTTGGTCGAACATCTCACGAACGTCGGTCTCGTTGTTCTTACTGCAGATGGCCAGCAGGATGCCGCGAGCCGTCAGATTTCGGATGGCTCGCTGCAGGTGCCAGAACCCTGAACCGACACCTTCCGGCGCGAGCACAACGCCCTCGACGAGATCCTCACCGAGGACGCCACCCCACAACGTGTTGTCGAGATCGACGACCAACGCCTTGACGGTGCGACCTGTGAGTGGCTGGATCTTCCGCAACCAGGCCGCAGCGATGTCGCGGAGAAACGCGGCGTGGATCGGCATCCGCATCGATGCCCACTTGTCGGCGTCGTACCAGTGCCTCCGGCCGGCGGCAGCGACGAGTGCGTCAAGATCCAGGACGTGTGTGCCTGGCGTCGAAGCTGCGATTTCACGAAGTCGTCGGTTGATCCTTTCGATCGATGCGCTCTGTCCGTTTTCGTCGAATCGGTCAGCCTCGCCGAGCGCCGGACGGTGGGGTAACTCGAGACCGTGGATCAACAGCGCCGCCGTACTCGAGATACGGAAGGATCGGACCATGTTCTCGAACTCGGCGATTGTGCGTTCAACGACCGCCTCGACCTCGACCTCGCCCAGATCGGCGAACGACGACCACAGTTCGGGTGCTATGTCACGAGTCTGTACGGCGAGGATCACGATGTCGGGCGACCACCGGGTGTACAGCGCACTGGTCGGATCGAGGATCTCCTGGGCGTAGGTGTTGAAGTCGCCCACGTGGACGGTGAGTTCGAGTCCATTGAGCCCCGCAGCGGCACGTAACAAGGGGACGATCGGCTCGACCGTGAACGATCGAAGCAACGCGACCGTCGCCGCCGCTCCGTTTCCAGTCGCTGGAATCTTCGTGAGTCGCGAGTTGACGAATGCTGCGCTGGCGGGACCTGGATTGTGCCGCCACAGCCTCTCCAGTTGCTCTCGAGCCCTCGCAAATTCGGACTGCTGCAGAGCGGCATCGACCTCGCGTCGCAACTCGTGCGGATCCTGATCACCGGGCAGCATTCGGTCACGGTACCAGGTCGGAGTGGTGACGACGGAGGTGCGATCAGGCCGGCAGACGCTTGACCATCACCGTCGCAGGAACACCTGCGACCAGGGCGTTCGGGGGAACATCC
>JBDSDH010000279.1:0-6463 GCA_039920665.1 Ilumatobacteraceae bacterium | reverse complement strand
CAACCCTGCCGGACAAGCCCAGCTTCTTTCTCGCCGGAGCGTTGGATCAGGTCATCTCGACCGATCGAACCCACGATGCGTTCGAGACCGTGCCAGTGCCATCGTTGTACTGGTCGATCGACGGCGTCGGCCACAACGGCTTCGACGACTTCTGTACATTCGGCGACGGCAAGGGCATCATCGGCATCGCCGAGGCCTCCGGTCTGGGGGCGCTGCTCGATGCAATGCCAAAGTTCCGCACGCTCGGCCAGGACGGCTGTGTCCCCCCGGCGGCACCGGTGGCAACGACGTTCCCGATCATCCAACACGCAGTGACCGCGTGGTTCATACAGTTGTTCGGAACCGACCAGACGCCCAAGGGCCTGGGGCCCGCTGTGGCAGACAGCTACAGCGAGGGAGTGACGATCGAGGTGCGCTGATCGACCCCGGCCCATTGGCTCGTCGATCAGCTGAGGACCCTGACGCTCGAGATGAGAATTTGTTGGAGGACAAGGGTGTCGGTTCAGGGGTCTGGTTCCAACGGTCGACACACGTCACAATTTTGACGTTGCACGATCTCGTTGTCGATGGTCTTGCCCGCGGCAATCGCATGCTCGTCGCTGCGATCGAAATGCGTTCCCGATGACGGCGGAGGACTCGCTCGGGCGGTAAGGTCGCGAATCGATAGTCACACCGGCACAACCGGTGTTGTTGAAAGAAGAAATACTGTGGCCACAGGCACCGTCAAGTTTTTTAACACCGAAAAGGGCTACGGCTTCATCTCCCGCGAAGGCGGCGCAGATGTGTTCGTGCACCACACCGGCATTGCCGGGAATGGCTTCAAGAATCTCCAAGAGGGCCAGGCCGTCGAGTTCGACGTCGTGCCGGGCCGAAAGGGTGACCAGGCCGAGAACGTCCGCGGCCTCTAGGCCACTCGTCTCAAATCTTCGAAACCTCGGGCGTCCAGTGACTGTCCGAGGTTTCTGCGCGCCTGGTCATCAGCAACACGTGTCGACACCGGACGGGCGCTTGACAAATTAAGACAATTGACTTACTTTGTCCCGATGGCCCGCCGAGGAGATGATGCCCGCACTGCGCTCGTCGAGCACGCCGAGCGGCTGTTTGCGGAACGCGGCATCGAGGGCGTGTCGCTGCGAGACGTGAGCGCAGCCGCCGGCCAACGCAATCACTCCGCTGCGCAGTACCACTTTGGCGATCGAGAAGGGTTGGTTGCAGCCGTCTACAACGCACGAATGCACCTGATCAATGTTGCTCGCCATGACCGGCTCGCGCAGATCGACGCTGACAATCGAGCAGACGACGTGGTCGCCCTCGTCGAAGCGATCGTGATCCCGCTGGTCGATCTCATCACCGAAAGCCACGGCTGGTACGGCCGATTCCTCGCCCGAACCCGCTGGGATCGATACGCATGGGGCGTGCTGCTCGATGTCCCTGCCGCCGCCAGCTATCGGGCGACCGTGGTCCGACTCGACCGGCTCCTCGGCCACCTGCCCGCCGACGTGCGCCGCAGCAGACTCGATCAGTTGCTCACCCTCGTCGTGGGAACGGTCGCCGGCTGGGAATGGGCCCACGACCGCGATCAGCCTCGGTTGTCGCCGAACATGCTCACCGCCGAACTGGTCTCGACCGGGGTCGCCCTGGCGACCGCGACGGTCTTGACCTCCACCCGCTGACCAACACTTTCAACCACATCCACACTCTGAAAACGATCCACTCCAGGAGCACGACATGACGATGACCGACATCTACCCCCGGATCACGGCCGGTCCGCGGGTCGCCGCGCGCACCACCGATGATTGGACGCCACTCCCCTACACCCGGTTCACGCTGCAGCCGATGGCCCCGACGATCGGCGCGGTCGTGGTCGGGGTCTCGATGGCCGACGAACTCGACGCCGAGACATTCGCCGAGCTCAACCAGGCACTCCTCGAATGGAAGGTGCTGTTCTTTCGCGCTCAGGACGTCACGTCGGCTCAGCATGCTGCATTCGCCGCGAATTGGGGCGCCCTCGAATCACATCCATTCGTCCGGGTCCGCACCAATCAACCCGACGAGCAAGAGGTGCTCAGACTCGAGAAGGGTCCTGCCCAACCAGGCCGCGAAAACATCTGGCACAGCGATGTCACCTGGCGCGAGAGTCCGTCGCTGGGCTCGGTCTTGCGAGCGATCGATCTGCCGCAGCTCGGGGGCGACACCCTCTGGTCCGATATGTGCGCCGCATATGACTGCTTGCCGGGCGACGTCAAACTTCGCATCGACGGGATGGTCGCCGTTCACGATTGGATCAATGCTTTCGGCCGTGGGATGGACCCAGCGACACGTGATGCGTTGCGCCCCGACTTCCCCGCCGTCGAGCACCCGGTCGTGCGGACACACCCCGAGACCGGTCGCAAGATGCTGTATGTCAACGCCGCCTTCACCCAGCACATCGTCGGGCTCGACAAATCAGACAGCGACCTCTTGCTCGCCTACCTCTACAGCCAGGCGGCGTACCCGGAGTACCAATGCCGCTTCCGCTGGGAGCCGGGCGACGTCGCGTTCTGGGACAACCGTTCGACGCAGCACTACGCCAGCTCCGACTACCACCCGCAGCGGCGGGTGATGGAGCGGATCACGATCGTCGGCGATCGCCCGGCCTGACCACGCTCACCGCTGTCTCGGCGGAGGATTTCCCCACATCCCCGACGGAGAATCAGATCGACCAACGGCACTTGCCGGCAGCCTTGGCCCGGTACATCGCCGCGTCAGCTCGTTCGATCGTGCGCATCGCTGGTTCCAACGGATCATCGACCGCGAGCCCGACGCTGGCGGCGACGGAGACATCGATCCAGCCGGTGCCATCCAAGCCGGGCGGCACCGGAAAGCACAGAGCCGCGACGAGGGCGTCAGCGAGTTGCTCGCTGTGATCGTTCACGTCGCTCGTCGCACATCGGGTCGCGACCACGAACTCGTCGCCTCCGAGTCGGCCGACGAGCGCCGAGGGGCCGGCGATCGTGCGCAACCTTCGGGCGACATCGACCAGGACTCGATCGCCAGCTGCGTGACCACCTTCGTCGTTGGCCCGCTTCAGCGCGTCGAGATCGAGGTAGAGCACGATCAACGATTCGCCGACGATCGCCCGCGTGGCGTCCGCTTCAGCGTCGAACCGGAGCATGAACCCGGCCCGATTCAACAATCCGGTCAGCGGATCGTGGTGGGCGACGTACTGCAACTGCCACAGGCGGTGACGCCGCTCGAGAGCGAGCGTGAGCAACTCGGCGAATTCGGCCGCTGCGTGAACGAATTCGAGTTCTGCGATCAGGGTCTGGTCGAACCAGACGGCGAGTTCGGCCGGCACGCCTGCCGGATCGGCAATCGTGACGGAGGCGCAGCACTCGAACCCGGCAGCCGATGCCGCAGCACCCACATCGGGCGATAACGCACCAACCTCGAGCACGGTCACCGCTGCTGCAGAGGATCCGGCGGGCAAACGGCTGACGTGATCGGTTTCCACTGCCTTGGCGAGACGACTTTCGAGAGACGTCGAGACGACATGGCGACTGCCGTCCGGGTCTTCGAACGAAACCGAGGCACCCGTGTGCGGCCAGCGGGCGATCACGGCCTCGCCCAAGACGGCCGCCGTACGCTCGAGCGTTTCTCCGTTGGCGATGGACTGCAGGGCACGATTGAGGTTGCTGCGATTGGTTCCATCGCGCACGACGAGGACGACGTGGGTGCCGTCGTCGCGCTCGATCAGCCCGCTCTTCAATTCGACCGACATCCACGATCCATCTCCGTGGAGCAGCCGGTACGGAGCCACCGACGTGCGGTCGGGGAACTGTGAGGCATAGACCATGCCATCGAGCGCGCGGGCCTGTTCATCGGGATGCACAAGGCCAAAACCGTCCGAACCGATCAGATCCTCGAGAACCCGACCGATCAGTCGAGCGAAGGCATTGTTGGCCCACCCGATCACGCCGTCCGGGGCGAGGACCACCACACCGTCGTTCAGCGCCGAGGCGATTCCCAAATCATCCGCTGCCACCCGGAGCAGAGTAGCCGCCCCGTTCTTGTATCGACCCGTCGCGTCCCTGTCGGCAATCAGGCGGCCCTGTGTCGGCGATCAGTCGGCGATCAGTCGGCGATCAGTCGGGGATCGGTCGGCGGATGCTCCGGGCCTTCGGGCCATGCAGGGGATGGCCGGCGGCCTGCAACGCCGCTTCGGCGATCGCCTCGCTCAGGGTGGGATGTGGATGCACGGTTTCGGTCAAGTCCTCGAGGGTCGCACCCATCTCGATCGCGAGCGCGAGACCAGCAGCGAGTTCCGAGACCGCCGCACCAACCACCTGCACACCGAGGACGAGATGGTTGTCCGAGCGAGCAACGACCCTCGCCAAACCATCGGTCCGGTCGAGGCTCATCGCTCGTCCGTTGGCGGCAAATTGGAACGTGCCGACGACGGTGTCGATTCCGTCCGCCTCAGCCTGGTCTGGCGAGTACCCGACGCTGACGATCTCCGGATCGGTGAAACAGACCTCGGGAATCACTTGCTTGTCCCATCGGCGCAATGTGCCGGCAAGCACCTCGGCAACGAGTTCGCCCTGGGCCGTCGCGCGGTGGGCCAGCATCGGCTCGCCCGTGACATCGCCGATTGCGAAGACACCCGTCATCGAGGTTCGACATCGATCATCGATCGCGATTGCGCTGCCATTCATCGTCAGCTCGAGCGAGTCGATACCGAATCCGGTGGACAACGGCCGACGCCCGACCGTGACCAGCACTCGGTCTGCCTCGATGGCCGACGAGGCACCATCGGCCGCAGTGACGGTGAGTTGACGGGCCGCGTGGTCGTAGCCGCTCGCCGTCGTGTCGAGCAGGACCGTCATGCCGATCGCAGCGAGTCGCTTCGACACGGGAGCAGTCAGCACCCGGTCGTAATGAGGCAGGATCGAATCCGCCATTTCGACCACGGTCACCTGCACACCGAGCTTGCGAAATGCAGTCCCGAGCTCCAGGCCGATGTAGCCAGCACCGACCACGACGAGGGTCCGTGGCAACTCGGTGAGCGCCAACACGGTCGTGGACGAGAGCACCGCTCCCCCGAATCCTCCGAACGGCAGATGTGGTATCTCGACCGGTTCGGATCCGGTTGCGATCACCAGGTTGCGGGTGACCACTGTGGTGATGCCCTCCGCCGTGTCGACCTGGATCGTCTTGCCGTCGACGATCGTCGCAGTGCCTCGCAACTGGGTCGCTCCCGCACTGCGGAGCAATTGGTCGACGCCGCCCGTGAGCCGCGCGACGATGCCGTCCTTCCAGGCCGAAGTCGCCGCGAAATCGATCGTGGGTGTCGACCCAGCAATCCCGAGGTGACTGAGTTCGTCGGCATTCGCGGCCCCGGCAAATCGTTCGGCCGCATGGATGATGGCCTTCGACGGAATGCACCCGACATTGAGGCAGGTGCCACCCCACGGGCCCCGATCGATGATCACCGTGTCGAGGCCTGCCTGCGCGCAGCGAAGAGCGGCGACGTACCCGCCAGGGCCGGAGCCGACGATCGCAACATCGCAATGGATCTCGACGGCGCTCACCCGCTGTCCTTGCTGTTGCGTTCGCCGTCGCCATCGATGAGTTCGTCGCCATCGCCACCGATGAACAGCAGCGCAGGCGTCTCCAGCAGAGCCTTGATCCGCTGGATGAAGGTCGCGGCATCGAAGCCGTCGACGATGCGGTGATCGAAGCTCGACGACAGGTTCATCATCGGCTTCGGCACGAAGTGGTCGGTGTCCCACACGGGGCGGATCTGGATCTTGTTGATCCCGATGATCGCGACCTCGGGATGGTTGATGATCGGCGTGGTCACGAGACCTCCGAGAGCGCCGAGCGACGTGATCGTGATCGTCGATCCGTTCAGGTCGTCGCGAGTTGCGGTGCCGGTTCGAGCGGCCTCGCTGACGCGTGCAATTTCCGCCGCGGTCGCCCACACACTGCGCCGACCGGCGTTGCGAACGACCGGCACGATCAACCCGTTCGAGGTCTGAGTCGCGATACCGACATTGACATCGGCAAAAGTCGAGAGCACACCGCTCTCGTCGTCGAACGTACTGTTGAGGTGGGGCTGCTCGGCGATCGCCCGGACGAGCGCTCGGATCACGAACGGCAGCAGTGTCAGCTTGGTTCGAGTGCCATCGTTGAGCGCTGCCCGCAGTGATTCGACTCCCGCGAGGTCGACCTCGTCGACATAGGAGATGTGTGGAATTCGCGAGGCCGAGCGGGACATCTGTTCGGCGATCTTGCGCCGCAGTCCGACAATCTTGGTCTCGGTCACCGCACCGAGCGCGCTGGCCGCGCTGCTCTGCCGAGTCGCCGCCACTCCGCCGGTGACGAACAGATCCAGATCGGCGTGGGTGATTCTGTTTGCCGGGCCGGTGCCTCGCACCTGGCGCAGATCGACCCCGAGGTCCCCGGCCCGCAGCCGCACCGC
>JBDSDH010000278.1:0-9938 GCA_039920665.1 Ilumatobacteraceae bacterium | reverse complement strand
CAGATGTCACCGAGCACGTCGTTGCGCATCGCTGCGGCATGGGCGGCGACGTGGGCGACGCCACCGGCGCCGATGATGAGGACATTGCTCTTCACCTCGGCCTTGGTTGTAGCTCCTGTTGCTGCTGTTGCTGCTGTTGTCGTGGTTGTTGTCATCGTCACTCCCTTTGAGGGGTCGGCACGCTAGGAAAGGCTGCTCTCGAAATCGTGGTAGTCGAACTCGCGGACGAGTTCGATCGAGCCGTCGAGACGGCGCACGGCGATCGACGGCATCCCGACGCCGTTGAACCACGATTTCTTGACCATCGTGTAACCGGCCGCATCCGCCATCCGGACCTCGTCACCGATTGCGAGTGGAGCGGCCAGGTCGTGTTCGCCGAAGACGTCGCCAGCGAGGCAGGTGCGACCGGCGATCATCGTGCGATGGTTCCCCGGAGCCGGAGCAGTGAGACGTGGCGTGGTGCCGTAGATCAGATGGTCGAGCATGTGCGCTTCGATCGAGGCATCGACGATCGCGACCGGGATCTCGTTGTGGACCACGTCGAGCACCGTGGTCACCAATTCGGCCGACGCGGTGATCGCTGCCTCCCCCGGCTCCAGGTAGATCTGCACCCCGAAACGGTCGGCCAGGTTGCTCAGCATTTCGCAGAACCGGTTGATCGGGAATCCGTCGGCGGTGAACGAAATGCCTCCGCCGAGACTGATCCACTGCATCTGCTGGAGCACGTCGGCATAGCGATCGCTGATCGAGTCGATCGCGACGATCAGGCTGTCGATGTCTTCGTTCTCACAGTTGAAGTGGAACATCAGGCCGGTCAATCGATCGGCGACGGAACGGATCGCGTCGATGTCGATCTCGCCGAGGCGCGAGTAGCGGCGTGCTGGATCGGCGAGGTCGAAATGAGAGTGGCTGATGCCGGGATTGACCCGAAGACCCATCGGGAGATGACCGACGATTTCGCCGAACGCTTCCAGCTGGGAGATCGAGTTGAAGATCACCTTGTCGGCGAACGTCGCGACCTCAGCGATGTCGGCTGCCGAGTAGGCAACGCTGTAAGCGTGGGTTTCTTTGCCGAATCGCTCGTGACCGAGGCGGGCCTCGAACAGCGAGCTGCTGGTCGTGCCGTCCATGTATTCGGCCATCAGCTCGAACACCGACCAGGTCGAGAAGCACTTCAGCGCCAGCAACGACTTGGCACCCGATGTTTCGCGCACGTGCTGGATGATGCGGAGGTTCCGCAACAACTGGCTTTCGTCGATCAAGTAATAGGGGGTGCGGAGTGCGGTCATGGCGGCCGACAACCCTAACGACGTGCCCCGAGAATCGCAGCCGGGTTCCCCACTGGAGCAATGACCCCGAACGCTGGGTGGCAGGATGAGAACGTGCATTGGATCTTGTTCTACGAATACGTCGACGACTACCTCGACCGGCGCGACGAGTTCCGTGAGGTCCATCTGTCGCTGGCGCGCAGCATGCAGCGAATGGGCTTCCTCGTCATGGCCGGCGCATATGCCGACCCCGCAGACGGTGCGGCACTGATCTTCAAGACCGACGACCGGGCCATTGTCGAACAGTTTGTTGGCGATGACCCATACGTCAACAATGGATTGGTCACATCGTGGACCATCCGCCAGTGGAGTGTCGTGGTCGACGTCAACGACAGTCGCGGTTTCGGGCAGTCACGATCCACCGTCTGGGGCAACTAGCCGCCAATCAGCCCTCGCCCCCGTCGCTGCCGTCGAGCAGGGCTTGGTGGAGGACCGCGATCAGTTCGGCCCGGGTGACGATCCCGGCGAGGTGATCGTCATCGTCGAGAACCGGGATGTGGCGAAGTCCCCGGTCCGTCATCAACCGAATGATGTCGGCGACCGGCGAGTCGTCCCTGACCGTGATCACGGGACTCGACATCACCGACCTGACGTCGGCGAGTTCGGCGACATCGAGGTTGAACAGGTCGGTGATCGACACGATGCCGAGCACGTGGCGATCTGCTGACACGACAGGAATCGCCTTGAGGTGGTGTCGGTTCATCAGCAACCGTGCTCTGAAGAGGCTGTCTTCGGGATGCACGGTTTCGACATCGCGGGCCATGATCGTGCCGACCTTCAAGTTGCCCAGACGGCGATTGATCGCATGTTGTTCGGCCTCGCGAACGAGTGCGACGACGTCGGCGGGCATCACGTCGAGACCCTGGTTGAGCCGTCGCATGGCGGCTTCGATGTCGTCGGTCTGGACGCCGATGCGCTGGGTCGGCGGTCGGTCGAGTGCGGACGGTCCGGCAGGGGCGACGATCGGCACGTGCGGATACTGACGTCCGGTCGCGTTGTTGACGATCATCGCCACCATCAGCAGCACCGCTGTGTTCATCGCCACTGGCCAGAAAGCGAACGCAATCCCCTGTTCGCGAACAGCGCCCGCCCCGACGGCAGCGAACAGGGCGCATGCGCCGCCCGGCGGGTGGAGGCAGTTGAGCAGCATCATCGCCAAGATCGCACAGCCGACCGCGACCGCCGCAGCGACCATCGTGTCGTCGAACAGTCGTGCCGCCAGAATTCCCACGAGCGCTGAGACGGTGTTTCCGCCGAACACTGCCCACGGCTGGGCGAGCGGGCTTGCCGGGGCGGCGAACACGAGCACTGCGCTTGCGCCGATCGGCGCAACGATGAATGGCAGGCCAACGGGGCCGAGGCCGAACACGCGCACCAGCACGCTGGCCACGACGATCCCTGCGAACGCACCGATGCCACCCCGAGCGAATTCGATCGGGCGGTATCGCGGACGGACTGGCTTGAACGATCGCAGCCAGCCAACGAGTGCTCCGGTCGTGACCGCTGCCCGGACCCGCTGAACGAATCCGGTTTCGATCAGGATGCCCTCTTCCACGGCCAACATCATTGCAGCCGCCGCAAGACCGCTGCGCTATTCGAACTGCCCGAAACGGTCCATGTCGATGCCGTAGGGATTCACCGTTGCAGCGACCAACGCTCGGCGATCGTCGGGTGAGCCTGCGGCGGCACCGACGATGGCGTCGATCCATGAAGTGATGTCCTCGATGGTGGTGTCGTCGGTGAACTCACCCTGACCATCAGATTTCGAACGAGGGGCGGAGATGCCCACGGCCGCCACCGTCCAGCCACCCTGCCAACTGATGGTCCGGATCATCTGCTCGATCGCATATTGCCCACCGGTCGTTCCTGCGCTGGCCACACCGATCACGGTGCGGTAGATCGTCGAGTCACCGACCAACCAGTCCAGTGCGTTCTTCATCGAACCTGCGACACCCGCTGCGTACTCAGGCGAAGCGATGGCGACGGCGTCACAATTCCGCAATTGACGGCGGAGGTCGGCCACCGCCATCGGCGGATCATCAACGAGAGCCGGATCGAACGCCGGAATACTCGCGGCGTTGATGAGCGCTAGCGACTCGTGCCCGAGCTCCTTGATTCGTCCAGCCGCAATGCGCAGCAGTGCGGCATTGGCCGACTGCTGCCCGAGGCTCGCGCACCACAGCCCGATCTTCACCACCGTCAACTATGCCTGCAGAAACGCTGGAAAAAACAAAGAGCCACTCCGGAGAGTGGCTCTGACTGAACGTTTGGCAGCCCCAACGGGATTCGAACCCGTGCCGCCACCTTGAGAGGGTGGTGTCCTAGGCCACTAGACGATGGGGCCGTGCAAGTAGCCGTGCCAATCTAGCAACTCGGTCGTCCCAGGCCAACCGCCGAGCCCAGACGCTTGCCCAACCGAGTGTCCAGACGTTTGGCGAAGCGTCCGAGAACGACCTCAGCCGGCCGCTCATGGGAGCGAACCGGCTGTTGTCATCACTTCTCTCGCTGGGGAACAAGGACTCGAACCCTGAATAACAGTACCAGAAACTGCTGTGTTGCCAATTACACCATTCCCCATCACGTCGCCGTGAAGGCCCGGTGAGTGTATCGGCGCAGGCCCGTTGCCAACACCCGAAATCGGGTCAGGAGATGGCTCAGCCAGTGATCAGCCGTTGGTCAACCGGTGATCGAGAGCAGGCGGTCGAAGCCGATGATCCGGCCGACCGAGATGCCGGCGGCTTCCTTGAACTCTTTGCCGAGGGCGGTGACTCCCCGGACCGGGCTGGTTCGAGTTGGCGAGACGTATGCGGTCAGCCCGAGTTGTTGAGCCATCAACCGGATCCGCAGCGAATGGTACGGATCGCTCACCAGCAGCACCCGTTGGGCGCCGATCTTGTTCAGGATCTCGGCCACGGTCCGCAGTGACTGCCAACTCGAGCGGCCCTCGCCCTCTTGGAGGATCGCAGCCGCATCGACGCCGTGATCGACGAGGTAGTTGGCTGATGCCTCGGCCTCGGTAAACCGGTCACCAGGTCGATTGCCGCCGGTAACCACCACGAACGGGGCGATGCCACGGTTCCAGAGTTCGACGACGTGATCGAGTCGAGCCTGCAGTTGTGGCGATGGACGGCCGTCGTATTGGGCCGCGCCCATCACAATGATCGCATCGACCGGGCGAGCCTGATCGCCTGCTCCGACGAGATGCACTTGAATCAGGTTGATGCCGAAATAACCGACCATCGTCAGCACCAGCACGAGAGTCACACGCAACCACCGTCGCCGATGGCGGAGCGGGAATGACGACTCGGTCCCGGCAATCGCCGCAGGGTCGATCAGCAGCCCACCATCGCTCGCCGACACACGGTCGATCGAGGCCGGCGTGACGTCGGAGATCACGCCGATGCAGACCCGTGTCGCTCGAGGGCCGAGCGCAGACGGCGGATCGATTCGTCGCGACCGAGCAGCACGATCGCCTCGAACAACGGCGGACCGACGGTGCGGCCGGTGATCGCGACCCGGATCGGCGCCTGGGTCTTGCCGAGCTTGAGCCCATAGCCTTCGCCGATCGCGAGCACGATGTCGTGCAACGCTTCGTGCTCCCATTCTGCTGTCTCGAGCGCGGTGATCGTGTCGGTGAGAATCTCGACGGCGTCCGGCGTCGTCATTGCCTTGGTGAACGCGGCATCGTCGATCGGTGCCTCAGCGAGGAACAGAAAGTCGACCATCGCCGGCACTTCGTCGAGACGGGGAACTCGGGTCTGGATCAGTTCGGCGATCTCGGAGAACATCACCGGGTTGAACTGTTCGCGTGGCCACAACCCGTGATCGGCGGTGAGATATGGCGCGCACGCTTCGATGAACGTTTCGAGCGGCATCGCCCGGATGTACTCGCCGTTGAACGCACTGAGCTTCTTGACATCGAAGAATGCGGGCGAGTGGTTGACGTCTTCGAGCCGGAACTCGTCGACGATCTGACTCCACGGAACAATCTCGGTGTCGCCGTGGGGCGCCCATCCGAGCGTCATCAGGTAGTTGACCATCGCATCGGGTAGATAGCCCTCGGCGCGGTACTGCTCGACCGCGACCTTGTCACGGCGTTTGGACAGCTTCTTTCGCTGCTCGTTGACCAAAACCGGCACATGGGCCCACACCGGTGGGACCTCACCGAGCGCATCCCACAGCATCTGCTGCTTGGGCGTATTGGGCAGGTGCTCTTCGGCCCGCACCACATGGCTGATCCGCATCGTGATGTCGTCGACGACGTTGGCCAGGATGAACATCGGCGAGCCGTTGCCGCGAAGCAGGACGAAATCTTCGAGGTGCTCGTTATCGAACGAGACCTCGCCGCGAACGAGATCGTGCACGACCGTGGTGCCCTCGGGAACACGAAACCGCAGCACCCGGCCCGGACCTGGCTCGAGCCCACGATCGCGGGAGTAGTTGTCGTAACCCTGCTTGCCCGAAGACTTGGACCGCTCTTGGATCTGATCGCCGGTGAGGTCGCAGTAATAGGCGCGTCCCTCGGCATGGAGTTTGTCGGCTGCAGCGATGTGGGCGTCGGCGTACTTGCTCTGGAAGTAGGGCCCCTCGAAATGCGGATCGTCGGTGTGGATGCCGATCCATGCCAGGGCATCGATGATGCCCTGAGTCCACTGCGGCTGGTTGCGGGCCTCGTCGGTGTCTTCGATGCGGAGGACGAACGTGCCGCCCAGTCGCTGGGCGAGGGCCCAGTTGTAGAGCGCCGTGCGAGCGCCACCGACGTGGAAGAAGCCGGTCGGCGAGGGGGCGAAGCGGAGACGGAGCGGGCGATCAGACATGTGCAGCCAGGCTACCCGGGGGGTGTCACGGAGATTCGGAGGGGGCCAGCCGGCTTTCGGCGATCGGCCCCAACGATCGGCCCGGAGCGGCTGTCGACAGCCCCTCGAGTCCCACATACGCACCCAGAGGCTGTCGACAGCCCGTCGAGTCCCACCGCCAGCCGACTGTCGGCGAGATCGAGAAACAGTCGCGCACCCCTTCGCTACGGTGCTCGCCATGGCCACACGTACCCATTGGGGTGCCGCTGGCGATGTTGCAGCTTCTCGCCACGGCGCATTCCACCGCTCCCGAGCTGTCGAAGTCGGATTGACCAACAAGGCGATTCGATCGCTCAAACGTTCCGGGCGCCTGACCGAACCGGTGCCTGGCGTCCTCGTCGTCAACGGTTCGACCGACACCTGGCAACGCCGATTGGAGATCGCAACGCTCGGCTCGTGCGGAGCGGGTGCGGCATCATTTGCGACGGCCGCCGCACTCGGCGGGATGGACGGTTATGCCCACGGGCCGTTACCACATCTGCTGCTACCGAGTTGGCGGCGACAGTTGACGACGGCGGCAACACTGCACGTCGGTCCGTTCGATGAGATCGATCTGGTCGACATCGGCGGCTGGCAATCCACCAACATCGCCCGCACGCTGTGCGACATCGGCGGCTGCGACCCGATCGGTCAGGTCACGCTCGCGTTCGAATCGGCCTGGCGGAAGGGTGTCAGCCTGGAATGGATCCGCGGAACAGCCGAACGACTCGACTGCCCGCGCCGCCCAGGTCCGGGCGTCATCCTGGGACTGGTCGAGCGAGCCCTCCGCTCGGAACGGCCGACCGGTTCGGCACTCGAAGTGCGGCTGGGCGAGATCCTTGCGTCGGTGCCCGGCCTGGTCCGCCAACACTCCATCCACACCGAGTCCGGCTCATTCGTCGCCCGCCCCGACTTCGCCGTACCCGACGTTCGGCTCGCGATCGAAGCGCACAGCCGACAATTCCATTTCGGACCTGTCGCGACGGATCACGACGAAGATCGAGAGCACCGGATGACCGAACAGGGATGGCAGTCGATGTTCTTCGGCGCGTCCCACATGAGACGGCCGGCGGACGTACTGCGCAAGGTGATGACGACAGTCGATCGCCGACGGCGCGACCTCGGATGACGTTCGCGACGTCGGATGACGTTCGAACGTGTTGTCCTCGAATTCAGAGGAAGCCGGGTTGGAGGTGCGTGCTCAGGTCGCCCGTCAACTCGAGTTGCATCCGTCGCTCGCCAAACTGCCATACGCCATCGACCACATGCAGCCGATCGAGATAGGTGCCGACGACGATCGGCCCGATCGCCCCGCCTGGAGGCTGGTGGATCACCTGCACGTACGAGCGAGCCGAAGCCGAGGTGCCATCGGAATCGACGTCGATACACACGTTGGTGACGACGTGGCGGGTGCGCGGCACGCCCTCGTAGGTGCGCACGCTCGCTCGCATCATCGCGAGCACCTGGGCCGATCCTCGGGCCGCGCTCGACGATCCGACCAGGCCGTACAGACCATCGGCACCGAACAGCGCAGCGGTGGCGGCAAAGTCGCCGGTGTCGATGCCGTGGCAATACTCGTACAACAACCGCTCGATCGCGTCCCGCTGTCCCTCAGACATGCCGCCGACCCTACGTCAGTGAGCCGCTGCGCAGAAGACCCCAGAGGCTGTCGACAGCCGCTCCGAGCCCACATAGGACCCCAGGGGCTGGGTCAGTTGGTGGCGAGGACGAGGTTGTGGAGCTGGCGGAGGCCGACGGTGAGGGTGGTGATGTCGAAGGTGTCGGTCCGACGGACATCGTTGAACAGTGATGCCACTCGGGCGACGGAGCGGTCGTTGGCGGCAAGCCACGAATCGACGCTGCCGCCGGACCGCAGCACCTCCTCGGCCAGTTCGGACAGGCCCGAGAGCAGATCGTCGCGCAGAGCCGATCGGGCCTGGGTCTCCCAGCGGGTCGACCGCGGCAGCGCGCCGATGCCGTCCCACAGCCACAGCACGTCGAGTTGCTCGAACAGTTGCCAGTACATGTCCGCCACCGCGACCGAATCGGCGCTGTTGCGAGCGGCGATATCGATCACGTCGAACGCCGTGTGCAGCACCGGCCACACAGACGACCGTTCTGCGAGGTCTTCCGGCACGCCCGACGCCAGCCGACTGGCCCACGTGGAATGGGTGACTGCGGCGAGTTGGCCACGCAACGCATGGGAGTAACGGCCGGCCAGTCGTTCCAGTTCACCGTTGAACTCGGCCACGGTTGCGGCCAGCGGGATCGGCGCCCGGCGATGACGCAGCAACCAGAGCACGCCCCGCTCGGTCATCCGTCGCGCCTCGAGCAGCAGATCGAGCTGCACGTCGAGCTTGACATCGGCACCGAGCGCTTCGATCTGTGCCCACAGCTCCGGGAGCCGGGTGATGTCTCGCGATGCGACCCAAGCTCGCGTGATGTCGACGACACCCGTGCCGGTCTGCTCGGTGATGCGGTGGTCGAACGAGATTCCCGACAGGTTCACCAACTGGTTGACGACCTGGGTGGTGACGATCTCGCGTCGCAGTTGGTGGGCGCGAATCTCGGGCCCGTACGCCGCCTGCATCGGCTTCGGGAAGTAGCGGACGAGTTCGGCTTCGAGGTACGGATCGTCAGGCAGATCACTGAGCATGATCTCGGCCGCGTTCGCGTTCTTGGTGTACGCCATCAGCACGGCGAACTCGGGCGTCGTCAGACCTTGGCCTGCGGCCTGTCGCTCGGCGAGTTGGCGATCCGTGGGCAGGAACTCGAGTGATCGGTTGAGCCAACCTTCGGCTTCGAGGGCATGCAGGTAACGAGCATGGACGTTCACCATCGGATAGGCCTGCTTGCGGGCCATCGTCAGCGCCAATGTCTGGGCCTCGTTGTCGTCGAGCACGAGCGAACCGACCTCGTTGGTCATCGAGGCGAGGAACGTGTTGCGATCCTCGATCGACAGCTGCCCACTTCGCACGCAGGCGTTGAGCAGGATCTTGATGTTGACCTCGTGGTCGCTGCAATCGACGCCGGCAGAGTTGTCGATCGCGTCGGTGTTGATCAACCCGCCGGCAAGTGCGAATTCGACCCGCCCGCGCTGGGTGAAGCCGAGGTTGCCACCCTCGCCGACGATCCGACAGCGCAGCTCACCACCGTTGATCCGGATAGCATCGTTGGCTCGGTCGCCGACTTCGGCGTTGTTCTCGGTGGCGCCCTTGACGTAGGTGCCGATGCCGCCGTTCCAGAGCAGATCGACCGGCGCCCGCAGCACGGCCGACATCAGTTCGTTGGGAGTCATCTCGGCCACGACGACACCGAGCCGCTGACGCACTTCGGGCGAGAGCGGGATCGACTTCTCGGTGCGGGCGAACACTCCCCCGCCGATGCTGATCAGCCGCTTGTCGTAGTCGGCCCAACTGCTGCGGGGCACTTCGAACAACCGCAGACGCTCGTCGAACGAGGCCTGCGGATCTGGATCCGGGTCGAGGAAGATGTGGCGGTGGTCGAATGCCGCGACCAGCTTGACGAATCGCGATCGCAGCAAACCGTTACCGAACACGTCCCCGCTCATGTCGCCGACACCGACGACCGTGAGCGGGTCGCGGTCGGCGTTGCGGCCGAGCACCTGAGCGTGACGGCGCACGCTCTCCCAGGCACCCCGGGCGGTGATGCCCATTGCTTTGTGGTCATAGCCGACGCTGCCGCCCGATGCGAACGCGTCGCCGAGCCAGAAGCCGTATGCCTCGGAGATTCCGTTGGCGATGTCGCTGAACGA
>JBDSDH010000277.1:0-5091 GCA_039920665.1 Ilumatobacteraceae bacterium | reverse complement strand
GGTTCCGGTGTGCGTGGGTCCGACAGGGCTGATCCGCCATACTGGTCCCCATCGCCACGCTGGCCCCTTCTCGCGGATCCTCATCTCACATCAGTCGTGTGCCGTATCTCCCCGGCCTCGACGGTATGCGCGCGCTTGCTGTCATAGCGGTCATGATCTTCCACGCCGATCACGACTGGCTCCCGGCCGGATTCCTCGGTGTCGAGGTGTTCTTCGTGATCAGCGGTTATTTGATCACGCTGCTGCTGATCGCCGAACACGAACGCGACGGTGAGGTCTCGCTGGGCGCATTCTGGGGTCGCCGATTCCGTCGTCTGCTGCCGGCGCTGTATCTCACCCTGGTCGGCATCGTCGTCTACTGCGCGCTGTTCAAGCGCGACCAGTTGGGCCAACTCCGCGGCGATGTCGTCGGCGCGGTGTTCTACGTGAGCAACTGGTTCCAGATCTGGAGTGGTCAGGGCTACGGCGCCGGCACGGCGTTCGTACCGCTGCGCCACCTGTGGTCGCTCGCAGTCGAGGAGCAGTTCTACCTGATCTGGCCGCTGGTGATGATCTGGCTGTTGCGTCGGGGACGCGAGCGGCTGCCCCAGGTGGGTATGTGGCTGATCGCGATCGCGTTCATCATCGCCGCTGCGACGTCACTGCTTTTCCACCTCGGCACGGTGAGCGGATTCGAGTCGACCCCCGGCGCGTACAGCGAAATCTTCGGCCGCCAGATCGACACCAACAACTTGCTCTACCTGAGCACGATCTCCCGCTCGAGCGGCATTCTGCTGGGCGCAGGATTTGCAATGCTCTGGCGTCCGCTGGCGATGATGCGTGGTCCAATGCGCGACAAGGGCCGCACGATGGACATCATCGCGATCGTCGCGCTGTTGGGTCTCGCCGGCCAGATGCTCGTCTACGAACTGATCGGGTCGACGTCGGCGTCGTACTATCCACCGCTGTTCAACGGGGGCCTGCTGCTGACCGGCGTGCTCACCGTTGCGCTCATCGCTGCGGTCACGCACTCGGGTTCGATCGTCGGCAAGTTCCTCGGCAACCGGGTGCTCAACTGGGTCGGCACCCGCAGCTACGGGCTGTACCTGTTCCATTGGCCGATCTATCAGATCATCCGCAGGGAAGCCGGCGTCGCGTTGACGGTGCCCAAGTTCGTCCTCGCACTCCTGTTGACCGGATTGGTCACCGAAGCGAGCTATCGACTGCTCGAAACTCCGGTGCGCAAGCGCGAGTTCTTCGCCCGGTTCCGCCCGGCCACGCCGCAGGTGTTGCTCGGCCTCGGTGCGTTCGGTCTGTTGTTCGGATACGGAGCGATCTCGCTCGCCAATTCCGAGGTCCGGTGCGCGACCAAGATCCAGTGTGACTCCGAGGCTGCCAACTCGATTCGCGACGAAGCGAACACCACGTCCACCGCATCGACCGAAGCATCCGTCGCGGCAACGACGGTGCCGGGCCAGACGACACTTCCGGCGACGACGACCACAGCCGTCCGCCAGGTGATTCCACTGGTCGCCATCGGAGAATCCGTGATGCAGGGCGCCGCTGCGGCGCTCGCCGACAACGGGGCAGTGGTCGATGCACAGGAATCCCGTGGCGTGAACAAGGTGCTCGATTTGGTCACCGCCTACGCGCAGAACAACGACGTCCAGGTGATGGTGATCCAGGCCGGCACGAACGGCCGGGTGACCCAGGATGAGTACGACAAGATCGCTGCCGCCGCGGCGCCGGTCCAGCAGGTGTTCTTCATGACGGTCAAGGCGCCGCTCGACTACATCGCCGGCAACAATGCGATCATCCGGGGGTTGCCGGCCAGCTATCCCAACATCCAGATCATCGATTGGGAGACGCAGGGCGCGACGATCGAGAGCGAATTGTCCAAGGGCGACGGCGGCATCCACCTCAATTCAGCCACCGCTGTCCGGTTCTACGCCAACCTGATCCTCGCCGCTGCGGGCAAACCGTTGATCGCCGACCCGAACGCCACCGGCTCCAGCTGATCCGTCGAACCCCGTCGCTGCGGACAGGGTTTTTCGTTGCACGGCTCGTGGACGTACGCTCGCGGCATGACATCTCCTCTTCGTGTTGCCGTATCGGGTGCTGCTGGTCAGATCGGATACAGCCTGCTGTTCCGTATTGCTTCCGGAGCCATGCTCGGCAACGACCAGCCGGTCATCCTCCAGATGCTCGAGGTCACGCCGGCGCTCAAGGCTCTCGACGGCGTGCGGATGGAGCTCGACGACTGTGCATTCCCGCTGTTGGCCGACACGGTCTGCACCGACGATGCCGATGTTGCGTTTGCCGATGCCGATGTGGTGCTCCTTGTCGGTGCGATGCCGCGCAAGGCCGGGATGGAGCGCAGTGATCTGCTCAGCGCCAACGGTGGCATCTTCAAGCCGCAGGGGCAAGCCCTCAGCCGCAATGCCAAGAAGGACGTCAAGATTCTCGTCGTGGGTAACCCGGCCAACACCAACGCCTTGATCGCGATGAACAACGCTCCCGAACTCGACAACGGTCGCTTCACTGCGATGACACGCCTCGATCACAACAGGGCGATTTCGCAGCTCGCCCAGCGGGCCGGCAAGCCGGTCAGCTCGGTCACCAAGATGACGATCTGGGGCAACCACTCCACGACCCAGTACCCGGACCTGTTCCACGCCGAGGTCGACGGCAAGAACGCCTACGAGCTCGTCGGCGATCACGAGTGGGTCGACGGCACGTTCATCCCCACCGTTGCCAAGCGCGGCGCCGCGATCATCGAAGCCCGTGGCGCATCGTCGGCTGCGTCGGCCGCCAACGCAGCGATCGATCACGTCCGCTCATGGCACCTCGGCACGCCCGAGGGTGACTGGGTCAGCATGGCGATCCCGTCCGATGGCTCCTACGGCGTGCCTGAAGGCTTGATCTCGTCGTTCCCGTGCACCTGCAAGGACGGGGTGTACAGCATCGTCCAGGGTCTCGACATCGACGACTACAGCCGCGGCAAGATCGACGCCTCCACTGGCGAGCTCGGCGAAGAGCGCGACGCGGTTCGCGAACTCGGCCTGATCTGATCTCCCGCTCGATCTGATTTCGGCGACAACTCAGAGCGAGTCGGCAAAACCCTTGATGTCGCGGATGGTGGCGAGGTAGACATCGGACAAGGCGTCGCGGAAGATGCAGTCACCGGCGTGGCACGTGCCGTTGACGGTGCGGCTGATTGCGAGGACGCCCGCGTCGAGCAGCTTGCGGAAGTAGGCCAGTCCCTCGTCACGCAGCGGATCCAGCTGGTTGACCAAGATGACGTGCGGCGGGAGTCCCTCGAGGTCGCCGGGAGTGGCGTGGTAGGGCCAGGCCAGTGGATTCGTCGCATGTTCGCCAGTGGGGTCGTACACCTTCGCCATGGCGCCCATCTGATCGCAGGCAAGGAAGTAGCCGTCGTTCTCGAACAGCGAAGCGAGTTCGGCCGGACGATCGGCGTAGGCGCCGGAGATGTACGGACACTGGGCGTAGACACCGTCGATCAGCGCCGGGTGGCCGTCGCGCTTGGCCCGCAGTGTGGTCGCCAAGGTGAGGTTGCCGCCCCCGGATTCGCCCGACACGACGATGGTGCTGATGCCGAGTGCTGACTTGTTCGCACCCATCCACTGCAGCGCCGAGGTGCAGTCGGTGAGCCCGGCAGGGAACGGGTGGGGGCCATGCTTGCCGCCGGCTTCGAGCAACACCATCCCGCCGCTTCGGCTGCGATGATGTATTCGAGCAGATCGTCGAGCGTCGATTCCGAATCCACCGGCGATGGTGGCGCCAGCAGGCCGAGCCCGAACGGCTCCATCGCAGCGAGCATCCGCGGGTCGGCCCGCGGGTCGTCGCTCAATTGCATCTTCGGATGACCGAGTCGGCCGGGCAGGATTGGAGTGCGATCGGTGTCCATGCGGCAACGTCCCTTCACCATCACGACCGGAACCCCCTGGCCGACGGACGGCACGCTCACCGAGATGGTCAGGCTCAGCCTGTGGTGGACGTTGCGAAATTGACGCAATCGAGCAGGAACACAGCGGCCGTCTGCAACGCCGGGTCGGTCGTTTCCGGGCCGGTCGATCCGGTCTTGGTCTCGAGGATCAAGTGCAGTTGCTCGTCGGTGAACTTGGGCACGCTGTTGCGGACGCATGCCTCATCGATCGTGCCGCCGCTCTCGCTCAAGACCCTGTCGATCACCTCGTCGATCAACGCCTGGTCGTCGCTGCCGACGATGCAGTCGTCGTAGATCCGCTCGCCGAGCGCCTGTCCCTCGGCGCTCAGCTGCGGGCCACCGCCGCCCGGATTGGCGACGGAAGCGGCGAGTGCGTCGGCATCGGCTTCGTTGAGTTGGCCGACGAGACCGGTGATGCAGTCCGGGTCGAGTTGGAGTCCACCGGCGGCTGCCTGCTGGACCGTGAAATCGACGATTGCACCCCGGTCGCCGCCGGTCGGCGCAGCACCCGATGCGCCAGTCGATGCGCCAGAGGGTGCTGGTGCTGGTGCTGTTGCTGGTGCTGCTGTTGCTGGTGTTGTCGTCGCCGTCGGAGATCCGTCGGACGAGTTCGACTCGGAACTGCACGCGCCAGCCCCGATGCCGAGTGCAAGCGTGGCCGCTACCGCGAGGAGACGACGCGAAACGAGAGTGAAATGCATGTCTCAGCCTGCGACCGAGGTTGGCGCCACGGCGCAGTTGAGCGCGTCTTGACCGAGCGCTTGTCCTTCAGGCGACAGGCCGTCCCCAGCGAGCGAACCAGCTCGCGCTCCCTCGCCCAAGATCTTCGCATCGGCGTCGCTGAGCTGGGCGATCACATCGAGCAGACACTGGCTGTCGACCTGGACACCACTGCTCATCGCGCTCGTGAGCATGTAGTTGACGATGTCGGTCCGGTCATCGAACCCGCCGGTTGCGGTTGCAGCGGTTGCGACGCTGCCGGCCGTGGAAACGCCAGTCGACCCATCGCTGGAGGCGACAACCGTTGTGGCCGGCGTCGTGGACGGCGTCGAGTTGGATGCGGCAGAATCGGAGCCGCATGACGCAGCGACGGTGATCAGCAGTGTTGCGCCAATGGCGGCAACGATGCGAGGGAGGTTGGGCAT
>JBDSDH010000276.1:0-20296 GCA_039920665.1 Ilumatobacteraceae bacterium | reverse complement strand
GTGGTCGAAGGGATCCTCGTGCTGTACGACGTGGCGCTGCGCGAGCGGTTCGACTTGAGGGTGTTCGTCGACGCCGATGCCGACATCCGGCTGATCCGACGGCTCACTCGCGATGTCGCCGAACGTGGACGCACGGCCGAGAACGTGATCGCCCAGTACCTGGCAACCGTCCGGCCGAGCCACGAGCAGTTCATCGAGCCGAGCAAGCGCTCTGCCGATGTGATCCTGCCGGGTGGCGGGATGAACGTGCCTGCGCTCGATCTGTTGAGCGCTCGCATTCGCGAGTTGGTGCAGGTGGAGTGAGCGCAGACGTCAACGGCTGAAACCCGGATCTCAGCGGCCGGCGAGTCCGGGGAGATCTTTGCCGGCGAGGTCCTTGCCGAGCATGATCAAGATCGTTGCGTCGCCGAGTCCGACCATCGCGTCGACGATCGGAGCGGGCGTCGGCATCCGGGTGATGCTGTTGATCTGCAGGACCGCAGCGATCGATTGAGCCGCTGCCTCGGCCTCGGGGCGGAAGTAGATCTTGCTCGCGTCGAGGCTCTCCTCGTACCCGGCGGCGTCGGTGGGTTCTTTCATCGCAAAGCCGACCGACTGGAGCGCGTTGCTCAATTGGCTGGCAGCGCCCGGTACGCCGGCGGCGTTGGCGACGAGTACGAGCGCACCTTCGGTGACGAGCGCGATCGTGGTGGTCGTGGTCGGTGGAATCGTCGTCGTCGTGGACTCCACGACAACTGCGGTCGTCGGCGACTCGCCAACCGAATCCCCTGAACTCGATGTCGTGACGGCTGCGACCGTCGTGGTTGCGTTGGGATCGACGGGAGCGGTCGGGTCGACCGGGACACCAAGGGTGGTGGCCGCGTTGGTGTCAGCGGCACCGGAGTCGCTGCTGCAACTTGCTGCGACGAGCGAGATCGCAACCGTGACGACCACGGCGCGAGCAATGATCACATCCCGGCGTGTCGTTCGCTGGATCATCGTGATTCCGTCTCCTCGAAGCGAGCACGCCTCCTCATATTCTGACCAACAGACTTGCCCAGCGCTCCCACCGGATACAAGTCATTCGAATTTCGATCTCGAAATCGCGGTGTTGATCACGCGATTCCTGTGGGTAAGCAACGCACCATGCCATCCGATCCGATCACCCCGCCGTCAAACGATCCGTGTGCGCTCCCAGCGTCGGAGCCGACGACATCACCCGATCCGGGCGGCCCCACGCCGCCGCCGAACATTCCGATCATCACTGACGTCCCCGAGCAACTTCCAGACCCGGAACTCCCCACGATCTCTCCGTCAGATCGCTGACCGCTCGAACGGTTCGCCCGGCCAGACTGCGTCCGTGGCATTCAAGGCGTCTCGCTCCGGCATCATGTTCGTGTTCATCGCCGGACTGGGCATCCTGTTCGCAGCGATGCCGCTGCTCGGTCTCGGTGCCGATGTGTCTCCCGACGCCGACAACCATCTCGAACGGCGATACGGCAACATCGGGATCGGCCTCGCCCTCGGCTGGGTGGCATTGATGGTCGTGATCGCGATGAGGGGCGTGCTGATCCAGTTCCGCCCGCCGAAGGCGCGGAGCGCTCGGGGTCAATCGCGTGAACAGGTGCGTCGCTCGCGCCGTTGAGGTCGCCCGTGCGGCATGCTGGCTCGATGCAACGGACCGTGTTGGCTCACCTCGAATGTGATGTGTTCACACCGGTCGACATCGTGTTGTCGCTCGCTGTCGCAACGGGGCCGTCGACGACCGCCGAGTCGATGATCGTCACGGTCGACGACCAGCCGGTCGAGGTCGACGAGATCGCCGATGATCACGGCACCCGGCTGCATGTCGCCAATCGAGTACCGGCGGGCAAGCTGGTCGTCGACTACACCACGATCGTCACATCGTTGGCCGAGCCACCGCCCACTCGCCCGGTCGATCTGGTGCGCTATCTTCGTCCCAGTCGTTACTGCGAGTCCGACAAGTTGTCGCCGGTGGCCCGAGCCGAATTCGCCGGTCTCGTCGGTGCAGATCTGCTCGTCGCGGTGTCGAGTTGGGTCGGGACACGGCTCGGCTACATGCCCGGTTCCAGCCGACCGATCGACGGCGCCGCATCGACGCTGCTCGCCCGCCAGGGGGTGTGCCGTGACTTTGCTCATCTCGTGATCGCGTTCTTGCGGTCGTGCGATGTGCCGGCGCGTTTGGTGTCGGTCTATGCGCCAGGTCTCAGTCCGATGGATTTCCATGCTGTCGCGGAGGCATACGTCGACGGTGAATGGTTCGTGGTCGACGCGACCTGCCTCGCGCCGCGATCGACGATGGTGCGGATCGCGACCGGACGCGACGCCGCCGACACGGCGTTCCTCACCAACAACAGTGGGTTGATCTCGCTGACCGGGATGGAGGTGGTGGCTTACACCGACGAGCGGTTGCCGTTCGACGACATGAACGGTCTCGCCCGACTGCAATAGCTGCCGGTCGGGTTCCATCGGCATCGGAGAACGTCGTCGAACCGATGATGTGATTTCTGTGCTGTGCGGGATATGTTTGGCTTACCTTCCGAATTCGGTGAGGCTCCCCTCGAACAATGCAAATGGATGGCCATCATGCGCCGACTTCCTTCCTCGCTGCTCTCGATCACCGTGCTGACCACGCTCGGTGTCTCGGCTCTGGGTCTGACTTCATGCGGTTCCGACGAGAACAAGACTGCGACCACCTCGGGACCTGCCGTACCCGCCGGCGGCCCGGAAGAACTGGTTGTCGACGACGCGACGGTCACGGCGGGCCTCGCCAGATTGCCGGCGACGATCCAGTCGGCGATCGCGGCGATCGGAACGCCCGATGCGAAGGCCAAACTCGATCAGATCGAGGCCGAATGGTTCAGCTTCGAAGGTGCCGTTCGGTTCAAAGATCGCGATTTGTACCTTGCGATCGAAGACGACCTCTCCCCGCTGCAGACCCAGATCGCCTCCGCTGACACCGATGCTGCACAGGCCAGTGCTGTGAGCTTGAACGACTTGTTCGCTCAGTACCTCGCGAAGCACCCCTGATGAGCGATCGGACGCGAACTCGTCGGTTCGTCGTCTGGCTCGGCGCGCTGCTTGGCGTCGTCGCCTGCACCGCTTTGCTCCCAGCGTCGCCGGCCGCTGCCGGCTCCAGCCGTGACGACGCGATCGAGCAAGTTCAGAACGTGCGGGTCAGTGTCGACCTCACGCTGTCGTTGATCAAGCAGGGACGTAGTGACGAGGCTTTCAACGCCGCAGCCAACGGCTATCTCGACCATTTCGAACTGGTCGAGGTTCCGTTGCGTATCATCGACAACGACCTGACGATCGAGACCGAGGGGCGCTTCGCCAACATCCGTCAACTGATCCGCGATCACGCCTCGGTCGACGAGGTCAGAGACAAGTTGATCGAATTGCGAGGCGTGCTCGACACGATCGAGCGCAAGCTCACGGCGACCGGCGCTGCCGCGCCGGCCCTGATCTTCGGGCAGAGCTTCCTGATCATCTTCCGTGAGGGATTCGAGGTCGTGCTGCTCGTCAGCATCCTGCTGGGCTACCTCGAAGCGGCCCGTTCCTCGTCGCTGATCAAGCCGATCCTGATCGGCATCGGATTGGCCTGCGTCGCCACCGTGCTCACGGTCGTCGTGCTGCGGTTTGTCTTCGAACAACTGCCGTTTTCGATGGAGGTGCTCGAGGGCATCACCGCAATGGTCGCAGTCGTGATGCTGTTCTACGTCTCGTTCTGGCTCGTCGCCCGGATGGAGCACAAGCGGTGGATGGAGTTCGTGCGCGCCCGCCTGTGGAGTGCGGTCTCGCTCGGCTCGACCGCATCGTTGGTGTTGGTCGGCTTCACCGCTGTTTACCGTGAGGGCTTCGAGACAGCGTTGTTCTACCAGGCGCTGTGGTCGTTCGGAGAAGGCCTCGGACAGTGGGTGCTCGCCGGTCTCGCTGCCGGTCTGGCTGCGCTCACCGCAGTCGCGATCGTGATGTTCCGGCTGGGTCGCAAGGTGCCGGTGAAGCGGTTCATGAGCATTGCCGTCATCTGCGTGATGATCACATCCATCACGTTCCTCGGCAACGCCGTGCATGCGCTGCAGGCCGGTGACCTGATCGACTACCACCGCCTCGGCAGTTGGCCGCAGATCCCGATCTTCCTGTCGCAGGTCACGGGTTACTGGCCGACGCTGCAGAGCGTCGTGGCCCAGATCGTGCTGTCGATGATCTACCTCGCCGGAGCGCTCTACCAATTCGTGATCAAGCCCCGTCGGGCACAGGCCAAGACCCACGACACACCGGCCGCGCTGGCTGCAGCGTGACCGAGGCTGGGCGCCGTCCGGTCCGAATCGGCGTCGACGTCGGCGGCACGTTCACCAAGGCTGTCGCGGTCGACAGCGCGACCGGCGAACTCGTCGCCCGATCGGTCGTCGCCACGACCCACACGGCGGTCGAAGGCGTCGCAGCCGGCGTCGTCGAATGCGTACGCGTCGTCGCCGACATCGTCGGTGCCGACACTGTCGAACTCGTCACCCACTCCACCACCCAGGCTGTCAACGCATTGCTCGAAGGTGATGGGGCCAAGGTCGGGGTGTTCGGGCTCGGCCGAAAGCCCGACCTCGCCAAGGTCAAGAAGCGAACGGCGCTCGACGACGTCGAACTGTCGCCCGGCAAACAACTGGATGCGGCGTCGGTCTTCTTCGATGTCACCGATGGTCTCGCCGATGAGGACATCCAGGCCGCGATCGCGCGGCTGCAGCAGCAGGGCATCGGCGCAGTGTCGGTCGCTGAGGCGTTCTCGCCCGACGATGATCGCAACGAGCAGAGCATCGTCCGGATCGCTCGCCAAGCGGGTTTGCCCGCCTGCGCCAGCACCGAGTTGTCGGGGCTCTACGGGCTGGAACTGCGCGCTGTCACCGCAGCGATCAATGCATCGATCCTGCCGATCGCCGTCCGCACCGCCGGCTACGTCGAACAGGGCGTGTCCGACGCAGGCATCGAGGCAACGGTGATGGTGATGCGCGGCGATGGAGGAGCGACAGATCTGGCCGGGTTCCGTGAGGCACCGGTGCGCACGCTGTACTCCGGCCCTGCCGCTTCGGTGGCCGGAGCGCTGCGGTACAGCGGCCTGTCGGACGGCATCATCGTCGAGGTCGGTGGTACGTCGACCAACGTCGCCGCGATCCGTGACGGGCGGCCGCTGATGTCGTATGTGACCGTCGCGTCGCATGCCACCGCGCTGCGAGCCGTCGACGTTCGCGTCGTCGGCGTGGCCGGTGGATCGATGCTGCGGATCCGGCGCCGAAAGGTGTACGCGGTTGGCCCACGTAGCGCCCACATTGCCGGTCTCGAGTATTCGTGTTTCGTCGAACCGGCCCGCCTCGCTGGAGCGAAGGTCGAACTCGTCGCACCCAACACCGGCGACGCGGACGATCACGTGGTGCTCGCGCTCGTCGATGGCGGCCGGTGCGCAGTGACGGTCACGTGCGCGGCGAACGCACTGGGTATCCCGCTCGAAAGCGACCACGCCTGGTCGCCTTCTGCCCGCAACAGCGCCGTGGCAGCGCTCGAGATCGTTGGTTCGACCTTCGGCATCGACGCGACCACCATCGCTCGCCAGATGCTCACCGCGGCCAGCGACGAGGTGTGCGAGTTGGTCCACACCATCGTGACGTCGGCCAAGTTGTCGAGCCCGCAGATCGTTGCGGTCGGGGGCGCGGCCGGTGGACTCGGACGCTTCGTCGCCGCACGAATGGGGATGGACTGCACGGTGCCCGAGGGCGCCGAGATCATCTCGTCGATCGGTGATGCATTGTCGATGGTGCGCGCCGAACGTGAGCGCACCGTGTCGGTACTCACGGCGGCCGTTGTCCGTCAACTCAGCGACGAGGCCGAGAACGAAGCGCTCGCTGCTGGCGCGGCACCCGGCAGCGTCGAGGTCCGCGTCGAAGAGATGCCCGAGCGTGGGACGGTGCGGGCGATCGCCACTGGCTCGGTCGGGTTGCGCAGCGGCAACATCCCCGGCCAGACCCCGGTGACAGCAGAGCAGATGGCCGGCCGGGCCAACGGCGACACGGTGGATCAGGCGGGCCAGTTCTGGCTGCTGACGAACCGCGATGTCGTGCGGGTGTTCGACCGCTTCGGCGATCCGGTCGCCTCGGTCAAGGGTGTCCGCTGCGAGGTGGACGAACTGGCTGCGACTGCCGAACGGCTCACTCGCTATCGGGGGCCGGTCACGTTGCGGCCGATGATCTGGTTGATCAACGGCGGCCGAATTGCCGAACTCGCGAGCGGCGACATGGTCGCTGCCGCAACTGCTCTGCACGACCCGGACGATCCGTCCGAGGTTCATCTCGTCGGAAGGAAGCTCTGATCATGGCGCTCTATGTACCGCTGTCCCGGCGTCGACGGAATGCGACGATCGTCGCCGTGGCGATGCTGATCGCCGGTCTGATCGCGGGCTTCGTCGTCGGCCGGTCCACCAGCGTGACGCCGTCCGAACGCGCGTCGGAAGTGCGCAGTGAAGGTGACACGCTCGGCACCCGGCTCGAGGCGCTCACCATCGAATACGAGCAAGCCGTCAAGGGCACCGGGGATACGATTCAGGGTGGTGTGCTCGACGCCCTCGACATCTTCGATACCGATCTTGACCAGCTCATCGATCAAGCGCCGTGGCTCGGTCAGACCCAGATCGACACCATCCACCATGCCAGCGTCGAGGTCCGCCAAGCCGCTGAGGACGCTGTGTCGACCGACGATTTCGCATCGATCGCAGACACATCGGCCAAGGTTGTCCGATCGACCTTCGGTGCGTGAACAACGCAGCTCCATTCGATGTCGATCTCGACACCTCCTAACCCGATGTCTGGACCGACGATGGGTGGGTAGGCGCTGCCCATGGACGCCATCACACTGCTGCGCAACGATCACAAGACCGTCGAACAACTCTTCAAACGGTTCGAGAAGGCGGGAGACAAGGCACTGGTCGAAAAACGACAGATCATCGATCGGGTCATCGAGGAGTTGTCGATCCATGCTGCGATCGAAGAGCAGCTGTTCTACCCGGTCGTGCGGTCGACGGTGGACGGGGCCGAGGACATCACCCTTGAGAGCTTGGAGGAGCATCACATCGTCAAGTGGGTGCTGTCCGAGTTGCAAAGTCTCGACCCGGCCCACGAACGGTTCGATGCGAAGGTGACGGTCTTGATCGAGAATGTTCGCCACCACGTCAAAGAGGAAGAAGGCGATCTGTTCCCGAAGGTGCGCGAGCGGCTCGGCCGCAAGACGCTCGGCGAACTCGGCGACGCAATGGTCGAGGCGAGGAAGACTGCTCCGACGCATCCGCATCCCCGCTCGCCCGACTCCCCGCCCGGCAATTCGGTGGTCGGAACGATCGCCGGCGTGGTCGATCGTGTCGGCGACAATCTCACCGGGTTCGCCCAAGGTGGAGTCTCGGCTGCCCAAGATCTGATTGCAAAGGTGCTCGGCAACGACAGCGCTGCTTCGACGCCGACGGGATCATCGATCGCTCGGTCGCGAGCGACGACGGTTCGCAAGGCCGCAACCGGATCGAAGAAGAAGCCGACGAAGTAGCAATCAGTTCACGATTCGACGACGCGACTCCTCACTCGTTGAGGGCGGCGGGCCCGCTCGAGTTCGAAGAACGGGACCGGTTGCGAGCGATGTGACCACAGGCCACCGCCGACTTCGATGAAGTAGCGGTCGAGTTCGGCGCGATACCAGTCGCCTGCTCGCCAGTGGATGTCGAGGTCTGTGCGCTCGGGGTCGATGACTTCGGCGCGGTCAGCAGTGGTGGGTGCTTCCACGAACAGCAGTCCACGACACGCGTCACTGAGTACACCGATCGCGGAACGGGCGTCATCGTCGTCGATGTACTGCAGAACGCTCTGGCAGATCACGAGGTCGAACGTCCGTGTGGGCTTCCATCGGGCGATATCGGCGTGTTCGTGGGAGTAGCGCCGGCACGCGTGCTCGCTGATGTCGAGTCCTACGTATCGGACATGCGGCATCTCGGTCGCGAGCCAGTTGCGCCAATATCCGCGACCGGCTCCGACGTCGAGGACCGACCGGATCGGGATTCGCCACCACGCCGCCATCGATGTCACCCCGGCGGCGAGGTGGCCGATCCGGCGCTGATCGTGGACCGGCTTGCGGCCGTAGAAGCGAGAGTAGTAGTCGGCGTCGAATCGCTCCGTGGGTGCCACGTGCTTACGGTAGCAATCGGTCCGTTGCCTGCGGTTGCCCGTGGTTGCCAATGCGGTATGACTGGTGGATGCCGTCCCGCCCTCAATTGACACTTCGTGAGCGCCGCAATCTGCGCGCCCATGTGTTGGACGAGTTGATCCGGATCGACGACACCATCGTCGCGCTCATGTCGGGCCTCCAAGACCTCGATGCCGAGATCGCGGTTGGCGTGTCCGAGTTGGGTGACCAGGCGCTTTCCGAGGAACTGGGCAGGCAGCGGGCACTGGTCAGTGCCTTGTTGCGCGATGCTGCACTCGATCGGGCCGAGATGCGCGCCACTCAGGACCGGGTCGAAACTCAGGATTTCGGCTTCTGCGAACTCTGTCACGAGTTCATCGGTGTCGATCGACTGTTGGCCGTACCGACGACAACACGATGCGTGCGCTGCGTGATGTAGCGATTGCGGCGCGGTCGCTATGTTCTGGCGCGTTGGGTCTCGATCAGCGAGACGCGACTGGTCAACAGCAGGCACACAATCGATGCCAGCAGGACCGGCGGCAAGAGACGAAGCCCGGACATCTCCGCGATCACCACGGTCGATCCGAACGGCGTCTTGGTGACACCGACATTCACTGCGGCCATGAGCGCGCACACGAGGACGATCTCGTGGTGGGGTGCGAGGTGCGACGCTGACGCGCCGATCGCCGCACCGATGAAGAACAGCGGAATGATGAAACCACCTCGCCATCCCGCCGACACGACCACCGTCGTCGCAACGAACTTGCAGATCGCAGCGACGATCAAGGTGCTGACACTCAGCTTGACGGTCGCCACGGTCTGGATCTGGGTCTCGCCGAACGTCAGGCTGTAGGTACTGATCAGCGCCAGGACGCCCAACGCTGCGCCACCGATCACCGGACGGGACAGCGTCGGGAGACGGTTGAAACCCTGCCGGAGAGCCTTGACGCTGTAGGTGAACGCAACGGCAATCACCGCCGCCGCAACGCCGGCACCGATCCCGATCAGGAAGTCGACGTAGGCGAGCGAGGTCATGGTCGGAAACGTCCAGACCGGCACGAAACCCGCTCGGGTCACGCCGACGAACACCACCCAGCCCGAAAGGGCTCCGAAGGCCGCCGGGAGCAACGCTTCGTAGTACTCCAGTCCGCGGCGATGCAGAATTTCGAGCGCAAACAGTGCCGCTCCGAGCGGCGCGCCGAACAGCACGGCAAACGCAGACGCCATGCCGGTGATCGCCAGCACACGGGAATCGGTCGTTCGCATGTTGAGACGCTCGGCGATCCAACTGCCGATCGTGCCCGTCGTCTGCACCAATGGCGCCTCTGGACCAATCGCGCTGCCGGCCGCGATGCCGATCAGTGAGACCGGAATCAGGGTTCGAAGGGCGCGCAGGTCCGATGGTTTTCCTCCGACATGCACGTTGTCGAACAGCATCTCGACATTGCCGGGATCGCCCAATACCTTCACGAGCAACGCGATGACCAGTCCGGCGCCAGCGAGGACAGCAACATCGACACCCTTGGAAAAGTGATCGGGGCCGATGGTGCGCGTGAGAAGTCGGAGCATCTCGACGTAGCCGGCCGACACCAGGCCACCGATCACACCGACCGCAGACACCAGGAGCCACCATCCCCGGGCGTCACTGTGACCGAACCAGACGGCCAGTTCGAAGCGACTGGCGGCATCGTCGCTGGCGGCGGCGGGATCGGTGTGTTCGACAGACATATCGTGCCAGGATATATAACCCGGAGACCTACCATGCACACGTGTCCCGGAAACGCCCCACACAGTCCGACTATGAACGCCTCCTCGAGTTCCGTACGACCCTCCGCCGCTTTCTGCACTGGAGCGATGAGCAGGCAGAGAGGGCCGGCCTCACTCCTGCACAGCACCAACTCCTGCTGGCAATACGTGGCCATTCCGAGACCGAGGCGCCGAGCATCGGTGATATTGCCGAGTCGCTGCTCGTCAGACATCACAGTGTGGGCGGTCTCATCGATCGCGCCGAGGCAAGCGGACTCGTCAGCCGCCGGCGTGACGACATCGACGGTCGAATCGTGCGCGTCGAACTCACGCATCTCGGATCGGACCGCCTCGCCAAGCTGACGGCGAGTCACCTCACCGAGATTGCACAGCTCGCCGGCGTCCTCGCCGAACTGGATCTCTCCCTCGGCGGCGATGCATCGGCCGGTGTCTCAACATGAATCGATCGTCGAACTCGAGTCGGGAAGGGCGGATGAATCAAGCAGGGCCGAACGGGTCCGACATCACCCTGATTTCCGGCGCGTCGGTCGTCATCGGCCGCTCGATCATTGCGGCCGACGTCGTCGTCGGTAACGGGCACATCGTCGGCATCGTCGCCCCCGACACATTCGGTTCGGATGCTCGGCCGATCGACGGTCGCGGATGCACGCTCGCGCCCGGTTTCGTCGACCTCCAACTCAACGGCGCAGCCGGCTTCGACTTCACGACCGAGCCGGATCGGTTGCCCGAAATCGCAGCAGCGCTACCCCGGACCGGGGTGACGTCGTTCTTGCCGACGGTCATCACCTCGTCGGCCGAACAGATGGCGCTGGCGATTTCGGTCATCGGCGCCGGAATGCGATCAGGCGTCGCTGGGGCAAGGCCACTGGGTCTCCACGTCGAAGGCCCGTTCATCGCCGGACTGCGCCGTGGTGCGCACCCTGCTCGCTACGTACGCGACCCGGATGCCGACGAAGCATTGCGGTGGCTCTCGACGGCTTCGGTTGCGCTGGTGACGATCGCCCCCGAGCTGCCCGGTGCTCCGGAACTGATCCGACAGCTGGTCGCTGCCGGGGTCACTGTCTCGGTCGGACACACCGCTGCGTCTGTTGCCGAGATCGCGGTTGCAGTTGCAGCGGGCGTAACCGGTGCGACCCACCTGTTCAACGCAATGGGAACGATGAGCGCTCGCGAACCGGGACCGGCGGGCGCTCGAACGGGCGATGGTGTGCTGGCCGGCAGCGTGCTGCGGATGGAAGACGCGTTCCGCAACCTGATTGCGCTCACCGGCTGCAGCGTCGCGGATGCATCCGTCGCTGCGTCGTCGACACCGGCGAGGCTGCTGCGCCGCGACGATGTCGGAGCGATCCGCATCGGCGCACGTGGCGACCTGGTCCTGCTCGATGATCGACTACGGGTGGCGATGACCATGATCGTCGGGATCGTGGTCCACGATCCCGACGACCGGTCGACGAGCTGAGCGGTGGCAATGTCGTTTCTTGCCCAGCCGTTGATGTATCTGCCGATGCGATGAGACGTTGACATCGGCGCGATGGTGGTGGGGCGATCATGCCTGGAACCAACGGGTTGATACGTGCAGCGATGCAACGATTTGCGAGAGGTACGACGATGACAACTGAGCTGACATCTGCGGCGAACCGAAGCCCCATCCCGGTGACGTTCGTGTTCCCCGCCGCGGCCGGAGCCGAAAGCGTCTCCCTCGCCGGGGAGTTCAACGAGTGGTCGCCGGACGAGCACGCTCTCGAGCGCCAGGACGACGACAGCTTCTCGATCACCATCGAACTGGTGCCCGGTCGCAGATATCAGTATCGCTATCTGGTCGATGGTCGGGAGTGGGAAAACGATTGGGCGGCTGATGCCTACGTTCCCAACGAATACGGCGGCAACAATTCTCAGATCGATCTGACCGACGGTTCAGAACGAGTGGCTACCGCGACCGCCATCGTTCCGGGGACGGTGTCGAAGCCGAAAGAGGGCGCAAAGCAGCAGGTCACACGCATATCGACGGCCGAGTGCGCCCCGGCTGACGACGTGTCCTGACCTCGCCAGACGGGCGCGAGAACGACTGTTACTGTGCGGCAACAAGTAATTCAATCTGGTGCGAGGTGGTGATGGCAGCAACCCGTGAGACGATCCAACTCGACGACGTCGACCACGTCGCCACCAACCCTGGCCGCTCCGGCGAACCCCGCATTCCGGCGCTTGCCGTCGGTGTCATTGTCTGGTTGTCCTCCGAGCTGATGTTCTTCAGCGGTTTGTTCGCGGCCTCTTTCACGCTGCGAGCCAAGACTGCTGTCTGGCCCCCCGCCGGCGTAGAACTCGGGGTCGGCCGAGCGGCGATCTTCACGGTCGTCCTGATCATCTCCAGCTTCACGCTGCATCTGGCCGTCGCGGCTGCTCGTCGTGATGACCGCGTCGGGGCGGTGCGGTGGCTCGGCGTGACGCTGATTCTGGGCACGCTGTTCGTTGCCAATCAGGGGCTCGAGTACGCCGATGCCAGCTTCTCGATCTCATCGCACGCGTACGGCTCGATGTTCTATCTGCTGACGGGCTTCCACGGCCTGCACGTCATCGGTGGATTGCTGTTGATGGGCGCCGCTGTGTGGATGATCTCCGGCAGTACCAGCCGCGCTCCGAAAGTGCCGACGATGGAGATGTGTGCGTACTACTGGCACTTCGTCGATCTCGTGTGGGTGGTCATGTTCGCCAACATCTACCTGATCAAGTGATTGGCCACCAGTGACACAACACCGACCTCGCCTGCGATCCGGCCATTGGACCCTGACTGTCGCCAAGATCGCGGTCGTCTTCGCGGCTGGGTGGTGGTTCGCAGGGTCGTCGGCCACATCCACCCGTGCTGCGCCGGTACCTGTCGACGGCCAGCGGCTCTACACCACGGGTTGCTCGAGCTGCCATGGCGTCGACGGCAAAGGCATCGTCAACGACAACGGCGATGTTCGAGGCGTCGATCTCACCAATGCCGGAGCTGCCCTGGTGTACTTCCAGGTGTCGACCGGACGGATGCCGCTCGGTGACAGCAACGGCCCGCCGGTGCGTAAGCCGACCGTCTACGACGATGATCAGATCGCGGCGATCGTCGAATACGTCGCTGCGTTCGGCGATGGTCCTGCATTGCCGACGGTCGACATCGCCGGTGCCGATCTCGCCCAAGGCGGTGTGTTGTACCGCGAAAGCTGTCAGGCCTGTCACAGTGCATCCGGTGCTGGCGGCGCGCTCAGCTACGGTCGATCGGCACCGGCGCTCGACAAGTCCGAGCCGCTCCAGGTCGCGTCGGCGGTCCGGGCCGGCCCCGGGCAGATGCCGGTGTTCGGCCCCGAATCGATCGATCAGGCATCGCTGAACGATCTCGTCAAATACGTGGAATATCTCCGCGATCCCGACGATCCAGGTGGCGCTCCGATCGGGCGGACCGGACCTGTCCCGGAAGGCTTCGTTGCACTGACGCTCGGGATCGGCGCGCTGCTCGCCGCCGTTGCGTGGATCGGTACCCGCTCACCCATCCGCGGCATCCGCACCGCACGGGCGACGGCCGGATCGGCGAATGACGAGTCACGAGCCTCGGGAGATACCCATGCCTGACGACGCCACCCACGACGACGCTCACGATCCCGCCATCGACACCACCCCGGAGGCCCTGCCGAATGCCCTGCCGGACGCCACGCCGGATGGCGTGGTCGGTGCGCACCGACCCATTTCCGACGCACCACCGCCCCCGGACCCGGCACGTGCCGCGCGAGCAGAGTCGCGGGCGACGGCGTGGTTCATCGTCTCCGCGATCGCATCGATCGCCCTCGCGATCGTCTACTGGCGCGGTGGCCAAGCTCAGGCAGAAGGCGCGCTGCTGGCGGTGATCTGTTTCGGGATCGGCTTCGCAGCCATCACGTGGGCCAAGCACGCAATGCCGAACGACGAAGTCGCCGAGGATCGCCATTCGGTTGCGTCGACCGAGGAAGAGTTCGATGCGTTCACCACCGATCTGGTCGAGGGAGCCGAGCATGTCGGGCGCCGCCGATTGTTGATGGTGTCGATGGCATCTGCGGTCGCTGCCTTTGGTGCGGCGTTGCTGTTCCCGCTGCGTTCATTGGGCCCACGTCCTGGCAAGAATCTCAAGCACACGGCGTATCAAGGTGGTGGCAAACGGGTCGTCACCGCCGATGGACAGCCGGTCAAGGCCGCCGACCTGCTCGCCGACAGTGTCGTCACGGTCTGGCCGGAGGGTCACACCAACGATGGTGACTCGCCGACGCTGTTGATCCGCACCCGACCGGACCTGAACTTCAAACCTCGCGCGGGTCGCGAGGACTGGACCGTCGACGGCATTGTCGCCTATTCCAAGTTGTGCACCCATGTCGGTTGCCCGGTCGGTCTGTACCAGGCCGACTCGGCGTTGTTGCTGTGCCCGTGTCACCAGTCGACCTTCGACGTGCTCGACGGCGCGCGCCCGATCTTCGGACCGGCTGCGCGGTCGTTGCCACAATTGCCGCTGGCTGTCAACGACGCCGGTGAGATCATCGCGGTCGACGATTTCGACAGCCCAGTCGGCCCTGGCTACTGGGACCGTGGCCGATGAGCAAGACGCGTCGTCCCCTGCCGGTGCCTCCCAAGAGCACCCCGCTGATGCGCCGCACGGCGCGGTGGCTCGACCGTCGACTCGGCGCTGCCGACTTCGCCCGGGCCGCGCTCAACAAGGTGTTCCCCGATCACTGGTCGTTCATGATCGGCGAACTTGCTCTCTACTGCTTCGTGGTGCTGATCCTCACCGGCACCTATCTCGGCTTCTTCTTCGACGCCAGCACCGCGACCACCGTCTACCACGGCAGTTACGAAGCCCTGCAAGGCGTGCGGATGTCGTCGGCTTACAAGTCGGTCCTCGACATCAGTTTCGAGGTACGCGCCGGCCTCGTGATGCGCCAGGTGCATCACTGGGCCGCATTGCTGTTCCTGGCCTCGATGGTCGTCCACCTGGCCCGGGTGTTCTTCACCGGTGCGTTCCGCAGGCCGCGCGAGATCAATTGGATGATCGGCGTCACGATGCTGATCCTGGGCATGATCAACGGATTCCTCGGCTACTCGTTGATCGATGACCAACTGTCCGGGACCGGGCTGCGGATCATGTACGGCGTCGTGCTGTCCGTGCCGTTGGTCGGCACGTGGATCGCCTCGTTGCTGTTCGGTGGCGAGTTTCCCGGCGAGGATCTGATCGGTCGGTTCTACGTCCTGCACATCCTGATCGTTCCGGTCGTCATCGGCATGCTCTTGGCTGCGCATTTGTTCATCGTGATCCGCCACAAGCACACTCAGTTCTCCGGCCCGGGCCGCAAGGAGGACAACGTGGTCGGTGAACGGATGTGGCCGACCTATGCATCGAAGGCGCTCGGGCTGTTCTTCCTGACGGCTGGTGTGTTGTGCCTGCTCGGCGGCCTGTTTCAGATCAACCCGATCTGGCTGTTCGGCCCGTTCGATCCGGCCCAGGTATCGGCTGCGTCACAGCCTGACTGGTACATGGGTTGGCTCGACGGCGCGCTGCGGATCATGCCCGGCTACGAGATCCGGGCGTGGGGATTCGAGATACCCAACCCATTTTTCCCCGGCGCCGGCCTCGGTGGGATCACGTTCCTGTTGTTGTACGCGTGGCCGTTCATCGAGGCCAAGGCAACGGGAGACCATCGAGAACATCACATCCTCGATCGCCCTCGCCAGCGTCCGCTGCGCACGGCGCTCGGGGTCGCGACCCTCACGTTCTACCTGCTGTTGTTCAGCGGTGCCGCGAGCGACATCATCGCCTCCACGTTTCATTTGTCGGTCAACCGGGTGCTGGTCAGCCTGCGGGTGTTGGTGATCACCGTCCCCATCGTGACCGGATTCATCGCCTATCGACTGTGCAAGGAACTCGCAGCCCGCTCAGGCCTGTCGATCGCGCCGACACTGCGCGAACGCCGTGCCGCATCGAACGAGGCGAACGAGGCGGATGCAGATGCCGACGTGGCAGATGCGAGCGTCGGGGCGGGTGTGTCGTGAGCCGGATCCCGACTCGTCTGCGACCGGCGGCTGTTGCGGCGACGGTGATCGTTGCCGTCGGGCTGTTGGCAGGCTGCTCGGATTCGACATTCAGTCAGCCCGATGCGGCATCCGAGCAGGGCGAGCACACGCTGGCGCTGTGGCGGATCTTCATCGTCGTCGGTGCTGCTGTCGGCGCAATCGTGCTCGGCCTGATCCTGTACGTCACGATCAAGTTCCGTCGGCGCAGCGACGAGATCCCATCGCAGAAGGCAAACAACGTCGGTTGGGAAGCGGTGTACACGATCACCCCGATCGTGATCGTGGCGGTGCTGTTCACGTTGTCGGTCACCACCCAGAACAAGACCGAGAAGCACGCCGCCAATCCCGACCTGACGATCAACGTGATCGGCTTCCAGTGGGGTTGGCAGTTCGAGTATCCGGAACAGGGCGTGTTGGTGACGGGATCCGGATCCGCCGGCGAACGTCCGACACTCGTGCTGCCTGTGGGCAAGACCGTCCACCTCGTGCTGCGCACGGTGGACGTCATCCACTCGTTCTGGGTGCCGGAGTTCCTCGACAAACGCGACCTCATCCCCGGCCTCGACAACAGCCTCGACGTCACCCCCAATCACGTCGGAACCTACGACGGCAAGTGCGCCGAGTTCTGTCTGCTCGACCATTGGCGGATGACGTTCATCGTCGAAGTCGTGACTCCCGAAGCGTTCGATTCCGAGTTGTCCAAAGCTGTCACTGCAACCCAAGGCGGTCCACCATGACGTTGATCGCCGATCGCCCTTCCGCGCACTCGGAGGACGACGAGCCGCTCCCACGCGGTCTGCTTGCGGTGCTCACGAGTACCGATCACAAACGGATCGGCGTGGCCTACATGGTCACCGCCTTCTTCTTCTTCATCGTTGGCGGTGGGTTGGCCGAGATCATCCGGTTGCAGTTGTGGACCGCCAACAGCCCGGTCGTGTCGGAGAGCACCTACAACCAGGTGTTCACGATGCACGGCAGCGTGATGCTGTTCTTGTTCATCGGTCCGTTCGCGTTCGGGATGGCCAACTACTTCGTCCCGCTCCAAGTTGGTGCCAGAGACATGGCGTTCCCTCGTCTCAACGCAATGAGCTACTGGTTCTACCTCTTCGGTGGCATCACGATGCTGTCCGGGTTCTTGAGCTCGTCCGGCGCCGCCGACTTCGGATGGACCGGCTACGCGCCGATGTCCAGCATCAGCCGTACGCCTGGCGTGGGTGTCGATCTGTGGATCATGGCGCTCGTCCTCGTTGGTTTGTCGGGCGTGCTCACCGCGGTCAACGTTCTGGCGACCGTGATCTCGATGCGAGCGCGCGGGATGACCATGTTCCGGATGCCGATCTTCACCTGGAACATGACGGTGACGAGCATCCTCGTACTGATCTCGTTTCCCGTGCTCACGGCAGCGGCGGCGATGTTGTTCGCCGATCGACACTTCGGCGCCCACGTGTTCGACATCGCCAACGGTGGGCAGCCGATCATCTGGCAGCACCTGTTCTGGTTCTTCGGACACCCCGAGGTGTACATCGTCGTGCTGCCCTATTTCGGGGTGGTCACCGAGATCTTCCCGGTGTTCTCTCGTCGCCCGGTGTTCGGCTACGGAGGGATCGTGCTGGCGACGTTTGCGATCGCATCGTTGTCGGTCGGGGTGTGGGCCCACCACATGTTTGCAACGGGCGCCGTCACCAACTCGTACTTCTCCGGGGTGTCGATGCTGATCGCCATTCCCACCGGGGTGAAGTTCTTCAACTGGATCGGCACGATGTGGCACGGGCAGATCACCTTCACCACTCCGATGAAGTTCTCGCTCGGGTTCTTGGTGACGTTCCTGATCGGTGGCATCTCCGGCGTGTTGATCGCTGCGGCACCGATCGACCTGGCGGTCCACGACTCGTACTTCATCGTCGCGCACATGCATTACGTGTTGTTCGGTGGGTCCGTGTTCGCTCTGTTTGCAGGGCTGTACTACTGGTTCCCCAAGATCTCGGGCAAGATGCTCGACAAGCGACTCGGCACGTTCCACTTCTGGATGACGCTTGTCGGGTTCCATCTCACGTTTTTCGTCCAGCACATCCTCGGCGCCCAAGGCATGCCACGCCGGATTGCTTCGTACCCGCTGATCGGGAATTGGCAGCTGATGAACCGGATCTCGTCCGTCGGCGCATTCCTGCTCGGTGCATCGATCCTGCCGTTGTTGTGGAACGTGTGGAGATCGTTGCGTCGTGGCGAGCCGGCAGGCAACGATCCATGGGATGGCCAGACACTCGAGTGGGCGACGACGTCGCCGCCGCCGCCGCACAACTTCGATGAGCCGCTGCCGCCGATCCACTCCAGCCGGCCGTTGTGGGATCTGAAGTATCCCGAGGCCTCGAGCGGGACCCACTCGTGAGCGCGTCGAAGGGCCATCACGACATGCGCGTGCAGTGGATGCTGTTTCTCGGTGTCGCGGTGTTCATCGCGATCCTGGCCATCGTGTACTGGTTCGTCAGCTACGAATACGCGGGCACCACGATGCTCGCTCTGGCATCGGGGCTGAGCGCGACCTTCGGAGGGTTCCTGTTCATCCAGGACCACCGCAATCCAGACAGCACCGACGGCCCAGTCGCCGCGGCGTCGCATCATGCCGAAGGCGAAGATCCCGATCATTACCTTCCGACGACGAGCTGGTGGCCGCTCGTGATCGGTATCGGGATGGTGCTCGGACTGAACGGGCTGATCCTCAGTTGGCCGTATGCCGTGCCGGGAATGGCCGTGCTGATGTTCGGTATCGGCGGATTCGTCAGCGACAGTCGCCGCAGGGCCTGACGTGATCGGGTTCGCGTTGGCCATCGGCGTTGCCTATGGCCTCGGCATGCGTTCGCTCGCTCGACGCAATCGGCAGTGGCCGGTATTGCGCTGGTGCTCGGCCGCTGGCGGTGTGCTCGCGCTCGGAGCATCTGGTGTCGTGCCAGACCGTTCGATGAACGGTCACATGATCGAGCACCTGCTGATCGGGATGATCGCACCGCTGCTGCTTGCCCTGTCCGCTCCGATAACGCTTGCGCTGCAGACCACGCCGCCGTGGTTCCGGCAGCCGCTGCGCACGGCGTTGCACAGCAAACCGGCCGTCTGGTTGAGTAACCCGATCGTCGGGTTGGCCGTCTTCGGGACATCGCTGGTTGTGCTGTACCTGACGCCATTGCTGGAATGGTCAGCGAGCAATGTCGTCGTGCATGTGATCGTGCATGCGCACCTGCTCGCCGCTGGAGCGTTGTTCATGTGGCCGATCATCGCAATCGACCCGATCCCTCGCCGGATTCCGTTCGGCGCCCGGATGCTGACCGTGTTCGCCGCCGTTCCGTTCCATGCTTTCCTCGGGCTGGCGATCATCTCGACCACGACGCTGCTCGCGCCGCAGGCGTACCCGTCGCTCGACGATCAGCATCGTGCCGGCGGTCTGCTCTGGATTTCTGGGGAGTTGATGTCGCTGGCCCTTGCCGCGATTGTGGGTCGAGCCTGGTACGAGAGTGACCGTCGCGCTGGTGAACGAGATCGACGGTCGATTTTCCAGCCCTGAGGTGGTTTTATTGGCGCAGCGATCGGGAAATGGCGCCGTGCCGATTGCCTCCACAGCGAGATCCGTGGAGCAGATCGGGGCGTTCGTTCCAGTTCTGCCAGCAGCCGGCCGATCGTCGTTTCCGTGCTCAGACCCCGCACCGAGAAGGCCATGAATGTCGAACCAGCCCACGACAAGTCCGATCTGACTGCAGTCGCAGCCGCCGATTCCGAGGTCGGCCAGGAGTTGCTGCGTATCGTCTGCGAAACCGTCTCCGCGATCGACGGGGCTGATCACGCCGCTGTCGTTGCGCTGACCGACCGCCGCTTGCTCGCCGCCACCTCTGAGCTCGCCGAACGGCTGGAGGTGATTCAGCGCACGTCCTGCAGCGGACCGAGCGTCGATGCCGAGCACTCCGGCAAGATCGAGCGGATCAACTATCTATCCGACCGATTGTGGCCCGATTTCGAGGCGTTCTGCCGAGACTGCGAGGTGCGCAGCGTCGCCGCATTACCCCTGCTGGACGGCGGAGTGACGATCGGCGTCTTCACCGTGTACTCCAGCGATCACCATGCGTTCGGGGCTCCTGAGCTGCGAATCGGGAGAAATTCCGCCGAGGCATTGGTCACCGTGATTCGTCCAATGTTGGTCGACAGCGTCGACAGTTCGACTCCGACACCCGAACGGCGTACGGTGACAGCCCATGGATGACAGCGCATTGCTTCGACTCGTCAC
>JBDSDH010000275.1:0-10549 GCA_039920665.1 Ilumatobacteraceae bacterium | reverse complement strand
TGGGCGCTCGAACACTCCGGTCGGTGACTGGTCGGATAGCGTCTGGCCCGTTACAACTCTCGAGGGGAATATCGATGCCGAACCCATTTCTGTCCGAAGAATGGATGACCGAAGCCAAGGCGATCCGGGCCAAGTACGAGGGCCAGACCGGCAAGGTGACCCAGTCGATCAAGGTCAATCAGGTCATCACCGATGTGCCGTTCGGCGACGGCAACGTCAACAGTTACATCGACACCTCCTCCGGTGACGTCGTGATGGACCTGGGCACGCTCGACACCCCCGACGTCACCATCACCACCGACTACGCAACCGCCAAGGCGCTGTTCGTCGACCAGGATCAGGCTGCCGCGATGCAGGCCTTCATGACCGGCAAGATCAAGGTCCAGGGCGACATGATGAAGATGATGGCGCTCCAGACCGCGATGCCCACCGATGACGCCAGCAAGGCGATCGCCGAAGAAATCAAGTCGATCACCGCCGCCTGACCCGCCGCTCGGTCACCGCAGCGTGACCCGCGGATGCCGATCGCATGGGCGGGTGCGGGTGGCGAAGGAGCGGATCGCGTAACGTGGGTGGGTGCCGGATCTGGGGACGACTGAACGCTCGTTGATCTGGCGGCTGCTGCCGTGGTTGGTCCCGCTTGCGCTGATCCTGGTCGGGCTGATGTTCGTCGCTGCCGGGGTGACCACCAGCGGCAGCAAGCCGGGACCAGCACGCGACGTGGCGCCGGCCAACGTGATTGCCCGCTTCACCACCGACGCTCCGACCTGGGCCAGTGCCCAGGTCGGTCCGACCGTGACGGCGACGGTGGTCAAGGTGATCGTCGTCAGCGCTGCAGCGACCGGTTCGTCGACGTACTCGGCACGAGCGGTGATCGTGCGCCACGATGCCGCGATCCAGCCGGCCACAGCCCCCGGCGAGACGCTGCCCACGCTGGCCGAAGCCGACAGGAGCACGGTGGCGACGTGCGTGTTGTGGGACATCGACGTCACCAGCCAGGTGTCCACCCCACGAGCAGCGCTCGAGATCGAACGCGAGGTCGGCATCCACGACCTGTCCGCGACCGACGACGCCATCTCCACGCTCCGCGATCGATGCCGCGACGCCGTCCTCGGCTGACGGAATCACCCTGCAGGTCGGGTTCGTGAACCAGCCCGCAAGTCGCAGCAGCGAGTCCGAATGGCAGGATGGTCGCCATGGCAACGGTCGACATCGCGATGGATTGTATCGACACGTACTCATACACGATCGCCCACCGCCCGGTGCTGCGCACGCTGACGCTGACCAACGTCGACACCCCGACCGACAACGGTGATCTCGTCGTCCGGATCACGATCAGCAGCGGCACCACAGAGCCGCTCCTGCATGACAAGACATTCGAGATCCCGGCCCTGTTGCCACGCGACACCAAGACCTTCCGCGCGATCCGGATCGAGCCCAACCATCGCGAACTGGCGCTGCTCGACGAGCAGATCACCGGCGATCTCACGGTCACCGTGACGGCTGCAATCACCGGTGAGGTGCTCGCGACGGCACGTCAGCCGGTCACGTTCCTGGCCTACAACCAGTGGATGCACCGCCCCGAGTTCTATGACTCGTTCTCGTCGTTCGTGCTGCCCAACCACCGGGCGCTGGCTCCGGCGATGTCTCGCTCGCGCGAGTTGCTCGGCGAACGCACCGGCAGCGCAATGACCGAGGGCTACCAAGGTGGCGATCCTGCGCGGTTGAGCGAGATTGCCAAGGCGGTGTTCGATGCGCTCGCCGAGCAGCAGCTCGCCTACAGCAATCCACCGGCCAGTTTCGAAGGCTCCGGCCAGAAGATTCGCACTCCGGACCTGATGTTCGGCGAGCGATGCGCGACCTGCCTCGACTCTGCTGTGCTGTACGCGTCGTGTCTCGCCGCAGCCGGGCTGGATCCCGTGCTGGTGTTGTCGACAGGCCACGCAATGGCCGGCTACTGGACCCGTCGAGAAACCACGCCCGAGCTGCGCGAGCTCGAGACCCGGCCGGTACTCGACAATCCGAACGACATTGCTGCGCTCGTTGCAGCCGGAGCACTGCAGATCGTGGAGACGACTGCGTTCACGGTCAATGTCCCGCCGTACACCTACGAGCAGGCGGTCGCTCACAACGCCGCGCTGTTCACGTCTCGGGTATCGGAGCTGGAAGCGCTCGTCAACGTGCGCGCGGCCCGGGCCAGCGGGGTACGGCCGATACCTGGTCGCCGATTCGTGGCCGGGATGATCGAAATCCTCCACGAGCAGCCGGTCAGCTCGGCCGGCGTGTGGGAGCCACCTCCAGACCGCGCGGCGGGCGAAGCCGGCACCAGTGGGAACGAATGGACGCCGACCGAATCGGAGCGCCGCGCCGACACCGGGGCAGCGTCGTCTCATGTCACGTCTGCGAACCAACGCATGCACGCATTCGAGGCTCCTCCTCGGGTGCGGGCATGGCTCAAATCGCTGCTCGATCTGTCGTTCGCCAATCCGTTGATCGACCTCCGCCCGGGGAAGAGTTCGTTCCGGTTCGAGCTGCCACCGGGGATGCTGGATGCGGTCGAGGACCGACTGATGCAGGGCGGCAACATCGAACTGCTGCCCGCGTCGCGTGTCCCTGCCCGGGTGCTCGACGCCGATGATCTCGGCGCAGCGCTGCTGCGCGACTTCACAGCCAACGGACAGTTGTACTCACCCGATGTGGCCACCCTCGAGCCGGCGATCGACACCGCCAAACGGGCCGCGTTGGCTGCCGATCCAACCCTGCCGCCAGCCCGAGCTCAGCGCGCTGCCGAGGACCAGATCGCCGCGTCGATGAGCGCGACGCTCGAGTCCTCGATCTCGCTGCTGCGGCGCAAGGCCCGCGAGATCGAGTCGCAGGCCGGCAGCAACAACCTGTTCCTGACGATCGGTGCCCTGCGCTGGACCGAGCCACCGGTGTCCGGTCAACGCAAGCGCGAGGGGCCGGCCACGGCACCGTTGTTCCTGATTCCGGTCCGGATCTCCGGCTCCGCGAACAGTTCATTTCGGATCAAGATCGACGAGGCCGCCGAGGTCACGCCGAACTACTGCCTGCTGGAGAAGCTGCGCCAAACGTTCGATCTCGTCATTCCCGAGCTGGAGACTCCCGATCTCGACGCGGTCGGGATCGACGTCGATGCAACGATCGCAGCGGTGCGGCGTGCGCTCGGCGACAAGCGCCTCCATGACGTGATCGTCGAGGAAACCGCCCATCTGGCGGTGCTCAACTTCACGACGTTCCGATTGTGGAAGGACATGCGCGACCACTGGCCGCAGTTCATGGAAAACGCCGTGGTCAACCATCTCGTCACCACGCCGTACGAAGCGTTCGAGAACGAGGTGCCATCGACCCTCGCCGGACCCGATGCGACGACCGAGGATCTGCTCTGCCCGATCGAGATCGACGAGTCGCAACTCGATGCGGTGCGGTGGGCCGTGCAGGGTCGCTCGTTCGTGATCGAAGGACCGCCCGGCACCGGCAAGTCCCAGACCATCACCAACCTGCTCGCGGCGTGCATCGGCGCGAACAAGCGGGTGTTGTTCGTCGCCGAGAAGCAACCGGCGTTGCAGGTCGTCAAGAAGCGGCTGGAGCAGATCGGACTCACCCCGTTCTGCATCGATCTGCACGACAAGGGCAGCAAGCCCGAGCAGATCCGCAAGCAAGTTCGCGATGCGCTCGACTTCGCCGGGACCGACCGCGAGGCCGAGTGGGTCGAACTGTCGGCTCGGCTCAGTGCTGACGAGCGTGACCTCGCCGCCTATCGCGATGTGATCCACAGCATCGACCCGGCCGGCTACTCGGCATGGACCGCCCGTCAGGAACTGGTCGAACTCGACGCAGCGAACCCAGCCGGACAACGCATCGATGTCGACGTCCCGGAGTCGTTCATCGACGAAGCGCCGATGGTGCTGCCCGAGGTCCGTGAAGCACTGTTGGCGCTGCCGTCGGTGGCAAGCGTTGCTCGACTGGAACCCAGCGCACCGTGGACCCTCGCCGACCGCACCGACTTCGTCGCGATCGATCAGGCCGGCCTCACTGCCATGATCACCTCGCTGCAGTCCACATTGCACGACCTGTCGCAATTGCCACAGGGAATCAAACAGGTGCTGGCCCGACTGACCACACCGGACGAACTGGCGACCGTGATCGCCACCGTCGATGCCGCCCTCACCACCGGCATCCCCACCGACACGGAACTGGCCGTCATCGGCGGGAGCAGCTGGATTGCGGCCCGCGACACGGCAGTGGCGAGGCTCGACGTGTTCACCGACACCTCGGCACCATTGCTGCAGACCTTTGGCCCGTCGATCTTCACCGCCGACCTGGCCCCGATCATCGCCGCAACAACGGAGGCCGCGTCCGCTGGGTTCTTCAGCCGCAGTCGGCGACATCGGGCGATGGCATTGCTGCTCTCGCCGTTCAGGATCGACAGCAGCGATCGCAAGCCAGAGCAGTATCTCGCGCTACTCCAGCAGGTGGCACCCGCGAAGGCCGAGATGGTTGCGATCGCAGCGCAGTTCCGCGCCATCGCCGGTGTGCGTCTCGATGCCGATTGGTCGCCGGTCGCGCCCGGCGCGCCCGGCGCGTCCGCCGCGCCCTCAGCGTCCGCCGCGCCCTTAGCGTCCGCGGCGCTCGATGACGTCGATCAGTTGCGAGCCCGGCTCGCAGTGCTGCCCGCCGAGGCCGATCGATACCGAACCCGAGCTTCGGCAGACGTGCGCGCGGCACTCGCCGCCGGGTGGGTCCCCGATGCCCGATCGATGGCGGCCATCGCCGCTGCCCGCGACGGCTGGCAGCAGCTGACGACGATGCTCGGCGCGACTTCGGCTTCGATCGAGCGGTGGCGCAACGGCCACAACCTGTTCGACGCCTGGGCCCGCTCGCAACCTGGATGGGCCCAGTCCGCGCCACGGCTGCTCGCCCTGCAGCGCTGGTGCGACCTGCTCGAGTGCCTCGCTCCCGTCACGGCCGCAGGACTCACCGACCTCACCGCACGCGTCCTCGCCGGGCAGATCGACCTCGCCGACGTCTACGATACATTCCGCCGCGGACTGGTCACGACGGCGCTGCGCGAACGTCTCGAAGCAGGTCGGGTCGATCAGTTCGATGGTCTCGCCCACGATCGACGAGTCCAGACCTTCATCGCCCGTGCCGCCCAGAAGCGGCAGTTGATGCGGACCGTCATCCCAACTCGCCTGGTGCAGTCCCGCCCGTTCCGACCTGGCACCCGATTCGGCGAGTACGGCGCACTCGAACGCGAACTCAGCAAGACCACCCGACGGTTGAGCATCCGCCGCTTGATCGAGCGCTACGGCGAGATCCTGCCCGGGATGACACCGTGTTTCCTGATGAGCCCGGACTCCGTCGCCCGGTTCCTACCGCCGGGGGCGGTGACCTTCGACGTCGTCGTGTTCGACGAGGCGTCGCAGATCGAGGTCGCCGAGGCGATCGGCGCAATGGGTCGGGCCAAGGCCGTTGTCGTCGTCGGCGACAGCCAGCAGATGCCGCCGAGCACATTCGGTGGGTCCAGCGGTACCGGTGACGGCGACGATCTCAACGCTGGCCTCGACGGCGTCGACGCCGACCAGAATCTCGACCAGACGGTGTTCGAAGACCTGGAGAGCATCCTCTCCGAATGCGTCGAGTCGAATCTGCCCCGGTTGTATCTGCAATGCCACTACCGCAGCCGCCACGAGGGCCTGATCGCGTTCAGCAACGCCGCGTTCTACGAGGGCAAGCTGACGACGTTCCCGTCGCCCGCAGTCGGCCAAGCGTCGCCGATCCACTGGCGCCGAATCGACGGCCACTTCGACCGCGCCGCCAGCGGAGATGACAAACGCACCAATCGGGCCGAGGCCGACGCGATCGTGGTCGACATCGCCCGCCGCCTCGACGATCCGGCGACCGCCCATCAGAGCATCTGCGTCGTCACCCTCAATGTCCAGCAGCAGGCGCTGATCCTGCGACTCCTCGACGAATCCGGTGACGAACGGATCCGGACGCTGCTCGACGACGAGGGCGACGACGGCCTGATTGTCCGCAACCTCGAAAGCGTGCAGGGCGACGAGCGCGATGTCGTGTTGATCTCGATCGCCTTCGCGCCGATCGAGCGCACGCTCGTCAACGGCACGGTGTCGCGACGGTTGCCGCTCAACTTCGGCCCACTCAACCGCAAGGGAGGTGAGCGTCGGCTGAACGTTGCCGTGACCCGCGCCCGCAGCGAAGTGACCGTGTTCTGCTCGTTCGAACCGGAGGAGATGCGCCTTGCAGAGACGCCATCGAAAGGCCTGCAACTGCTCCAGCAATATCTCGCGATCGCTCGGGACGGCACCCGAACCTCGGGCGATCTGATCGCTCGCGAACAGTCAGCACCCGATCACCATCGCCGGGCCGTCGCTGCCGCACTCCGCGCCCGCGGGTTGCGGGTCGCGGAGAATGTTGGCCTGTCGACCTTCCGCGTCGATCTCGCCGTTGGCATGCCCGATCGCGATGACTGGCAGGTCGCCATCCTGCTCGACGGTCCGGGCTGGGCAGCACGCTCGACGGTGTACGACCGCGACGCGCTGCCGGTCAGCGTGCTGACAGTGATGGGCTGGCAACGCGTGCTTCGGGTCTGGCTGCCGTCGTGGCTGCAGGAGCCACAACGGGTGCTCGACGACATCGTCGCTGCGGTCGATGCCGCCCAGCATGCGCCAGAGCCACCGCCGCCACCACCGCCGCCTCCACCGCTGCCTCCACCGCTGCCTCCACCGATTCTCGAGCCGGTAGCCGTTGTCGCCACCGGGTCGAGGACGCGGAGTGATCCGCTCGAGCGCATCTTCACCGAGGCGCCCACCACCGTGATCGGCGATCGCGACCTGTTCGAGCAACTCGATCGGCCCAACGCTCGACGCCACATTGTCGCCGCGATCGACGAGACACTCGCAGCGGAGGCGCCGATCCACACCGCTCGGCTGGCCAAGATCGTCGCAACCCGGTTCGGTATCGAGCGGGTCACGAAGGTCCGCGCCGATTCGATCGTGGCCCTTGCCGGGCACGCGCTGCGTCGCGATCATGACGACTTCGGTTCGTTCTTGTGGACCGTCGATCCCGAGACTTGGCGCAACTATCGCCGCACACCAGACGGTGTCGACCGAAAGCTCGAACACATTCCGGCCGAGGAGATCGCCAACGCGATGGTCGACATCACCTCGATGGGCCTCGCGATCGTGCGCAGTCAATTGCACCGCGAGATCGCCGACGTATTCGACATTGCCAAGGTGACGGCACCGGTGCGTGCCGTGTTCGATGCTGTCATCGACTCGGCGATCAACAGCGGTCGACTGATCGACGTCGATGGATCGATCAGGCTTGCGAAGCAACGCTGAGAGCCGACCCACGTCGACTCGCTGGGCGGCATTCCGGCCACTCCCACGCGTCACCCGACGCCGCTGATCAGAAGTGGTGGCCATCCTCAGGAAATCTCTCAAGACGGTCACGCTCGGTGCCGATTGTGATGGTTGCGCAACGGGTGCAAGCAACGGGTGGGAGCAATGTGATGGCGAGTGTGGTTCCGACGATCATCGAACTGGATGAGTACCCGATGGACCTCGGCGTGGCCGACCTGCAGGTTCTCGACGCATTGCTGAGCCTCGATCCGGGTTGGACGGTGTTCGTTCGGCCGCTGATCGATTGGCACCAGCCCGACTTCGTGGTGATGCACCCCGAGTTCGGCGTCTGCGTGATCGTCGTCAAGGATTGGCCCGCGGGATCGATGCAGGCAACGTCGTCGGGCCTGCTGGTCCGGCACGCCGCTGACGGCTGGTATCCAACAGCCGAAGCGCCGTTCCAGCAGCTCGAACTTGCCCGTCAGGCAATCATCACCCAAGTGGTCGGCGACCGCATCGGTGACCGCTCGGCACTGGACGGCCCCGCCGATACGGCGATCCGCGGCGTGGTGATCCTGCCCGGCTGCAGCACGCAGGACGCGTGCCAACTGTTGCATCGACCGCCATCGCCCGCAGTGCGGGTGTGGGGCGGCACGACGCTCGACACCGATGTCGAGTGCATCGTGCACGGTCATCCCCGACCCCAGGGTCATGCCCTGCCATCAGCAACGACGGACGTCATTCGGCAACGGCTGACCGCTCAGATCGAGCGTCTCATGCCTCAGTGTGCGTAGGCCGAGACCTGGGCTGACACCAGTCCGGCGACGGGTCGGCGTCTTCAGTCGCGACGCAGCGGGGCCAGCGCCTCGGCGAGACCAGCGACGGTCCAGCGATCGTCCTGCTCGACCTTGTCACCCATTGTCCACGAATCGACCCGGGTGACGTTGCCGCCCTGGACGAAGAACGTCTCACCGCTGAACGCACAGTCGGCGGTGGACAGGTAGGCGACGAGCGGCGAGATATTGGCCGGATCCCACATGTCGAAGGTGTTCTCCTTCGGAGCCATGATGTCCTCGAGGCCAGGCGTCGCCAGGGTCAGGCGGGTCCGGGCACCGGGCGCGATGCAGTTGCTCTTGACGCCGTAACGAACGAGTTCCTTGGCACAGATCTGGCTGAATGTCGCGATGCCGGACTTGGCCGCGCCGTAGTTGGACTGGCCCGGGTTGCTGAACAAGCCCGAGGTGGACGACGTGTGGACCACGTTGCGCGGCTTGTTGATGCCCGCCTTGGTCTGCTCGCGCCAGTAGGCAGCAGCCCAGCGGGTCGGAGCGAAGTGACCCTTGAGGTGCACGGCGATGACCGCATCCCACTCGTCTTCGGTCATGTTGATCACAACCCGGTCGCGCAAGATGCCGGCGTTGTTGACCAGAATGTCGAGGTCGCCGAATGCTTCGACCGCACTGTTGATCAGCCGCTGCGCGCCTTCCCAATCAGCGACATTGTCGCCGTTGACGATTGCGTCACCGCCCATCGCCCGAATCTCGGCCGCAACCTCTTGGGCAGGCGTGGTGTCGGTGCCGCTGCCGTCGTTGGCGCCACCGAGATCATTGACGACCACCTTGGCACCCTCGGCTGCGAACAGCAGAGCATGTTCTCGGCCGATGCCCCGCCCTGCTCCGGTGATGATGGCTACGCGTCCGTCGAGTGATCCCATGTCGGCGAACGCTAACCACTCACGTCTCCCAGCAGCGAACGCGGCTGGGGCAACCGGTTCGAGATCCGTTGTCCGACGGATCTCGGCTCGGATCAGCCGGGTGCCACCGTGGTCTCCGGCGGCGTGGTGGTGGTCGGCGGAGGCGGTGTGTACGTGAGATCGATCGCCGTGCCCTTGGCCAGCATCTGGCCGGCAACCACCGGTTGTCCACCGGCAGTGACCGAGGTGAGCGGGCCGCTGCCATCGGTCGGTCCAGTGACCGTGCCAACGGTGAGTCCGGCTGCCTGAATCGCAGCGAACAACTGGTCGTATGTCTGGCCGTCGATCGTCGGCATCGCAACCATCTCAGGACCCATCGAGACGGCATAGACCACCGGTTGCTCCCGGGTCGACTGCGTACCTTCGGGGACGCTCTGGTCGGCGACGATGCCGACCGCGAACTCGGTGCTGAAGATGTCGGGAGCCTTGGTGCCGGTGAGCCCGGCCGCCGTGAGCGTCGTCAACGCATCGGCTTCGGCCAGTCCCTTCAGGTTCGGCACGGTTCGCGGCGCTGGACCCTTCGAGATCTTGACCGACACCACCGTGTTCTGCATCACATCGGCACCAGCGACCACCGATGGCTGTTCGACGTAGACCCACGAGATCACCGAGCCGGCCGGTACCTCGTCGCATTGCAGTTCACCGGCAATGGGTGTTGCTTCGCAGTACACCTCTTCGGCAACTTGGATCTGCAGGTTCTGGGCGGCGAGCGATGCTGTGGCCTGGTCGAGCGTCTGCCCGGCGACGTCGGGCAGGACAGCGAACGTCGGCCCCTCACTGACCACGAACACGATGCTGCTGCCCTCGGTGAGACTCGCCCCGGCGGCGGGGTCTGTGCGAATGATCGCGCCGACCACCTGGGTGTCGTTGCGTTCCTTCTGGATCACGATGTTCCAACCGTTGCCGCTGATCTCGTTGCGGGCCACGGATTCTTGCTGGCCGACCAGGTCGGGCACGGTGTAGCTCTTGTCGGCCACGAGTTTCTTGGCGACCAACGCACCGATCACCGCCGCGATCAGCAACAGCACGACCACCAGGATCCACCACTTCGCACGGCGCGGCGGCGCGGCTGCGAAATCGTCCTCGCTCTGGTCGTAGAGCCGTGTCTCACCGGTGTTGTCGAGCACGCGGGGCGCGATGTGCAACGTGGACTCAGGCTGGGCAGCCGTCGGCGCCGGCCCAACGGCACCGAGAGGGGTCGAACGCGGCACGGCCGTGCGGGCCGCAACCGAGGGCATCGACTGCGTCGGACGCGGTTCGGTGGCCATCGTGATCGAGAAATCGTTGCCCTCACCAGCATCACGCTGCTCGGGGAACGCCGTTGGTGCGGGCGGTCCAACGGCAACCGCAGGATCGGGTCTCGGCGAGACAACCGCGATCATTCCCGTCGGAGGTGGTGGGGTGAAGTGCG
>JBDSDH010000274.1:0-7584 GCA_039920665.1 Ilumatobacteraceae bacterium | reverse complement strand
TCGGCCCTGGCTTCGGTGGCCGGCAGGATGTTGACCCAGTCCGTTGCCGCGAAAGCCGTACCTGTGTCGGCGACGACCACCGCACTGACGGCCAAACCTGGCGCTGTGACGAGCACTGCCAGCGCTGGCCGCAGCAGGCGGCTCAATCGTTTCCGACGTCGGGGGTTGGGGTGCTCGTTCATGGCTCACTCTCCTCAAGTGGTCTGACCACTAGGTCAGTGACGAGCACCATACGCGAAGGAGCGGTGAGTGTCAACAGGTGGTTAGACCACTTGACGAATTCTTGGGAAACACACTGGCCGGATCGATTCAGCGAGCCATGAACTCGACCAGCCGACGACGCCATTCGACGCTGCACTTGTCGGCCTGCACGCTGACGAGGGTCGTCTGATCGAGCGGCAACACGCCGTCGAGTCGTTCGAGCATCACCTTGTCCTCGGCGCCGATCGCAACGTCGAATCGGATGACCTCCTCGGCCGACACGGAGAAATCGTCGTTGCGCCAGATGACGAACGTGAAGTACGAGTTCACGTCGTCGATCGGGGTGGACAGCATCAGGATGATGTGCGACAGGCCAGTGTTGTAGGCAATGGTGCTGCGGACCACGAACGGCATCGTGAATCCGGTCGTCATCGCCCGCTCGATCACGCTCTCGGTCTGGCCGCTGCTGACCGAGCCGATGCCGCTGTTGGTCGCCTTCACGTCGTAGCGGTAGCCGTAGAAATGCTCGTCGAGCGGACCCATCTCGATCTTGGGGACGTATGGGTCTTGCGCACCGCCGAATGTGCCGGTGTGGACGTACGGAAAGTGAGTGATGTCGCAGAAGTTGTCGCTCATCCGCGTGGCCGATGTCTGCCACTCCTCGACCGGCGTGTTGATCCGCCGGAAGGTGGGGTCGTGTTCTTCGGCGATGTCGAACAGCGGCACCTTCGGCTCTCCGAGGCACACCCACACCAGCCCGAACCGCTCGGTCGCGTGGAACGTCGCGAGGTGAGCTCGCGGCGGCACCGGCACGCCCTCGGTCGACGACGGGATCTGGACGCATTTGCCATCATCGCCGAACGCCCAGCCGTGGTATGGACAGACAAGGCAGCCATCTTGCACATGACCCAGCGAGAGTGGTGCCTCGCGGTGCGGGCAGCGATCCGGTGCAGCGACGAGCTCGCCGCTCGCCGCGCGGTACAGCACAACCTTGGTGTTCAGCAGTTTGACCGCGACCGGCGATGTATCGACGTCGATCGACCGAGCGACCGGATGAAACGAATCGCGGAGTGGACCGTTGTCACAGAGAATCGAGCGACTGGACATTGGAGCTTCAGACATGGTGTGGGATCCTGACGGAATGTCGTTGAATACGGAAAATCTTGTGTCGGTCGAGCCGGAGCTGCTGATTCGAGGCAACGACGTGGTGACGATGGACGCCGACGGCACCATCGTTCGCAACGGAGCGGTCGCGATCGTCGGCGACACCATCGTGGCGGTGGATTCGTTCGAGACGCTGCGCGCTCGACACCCCCGGGCCACGGTGATCGGCACTGCGGACTCGATCGTGACACCGGGTTACATCAACGCCCACCAGCATCTGACCGGCGATCGGTTGGTGCACTCGTGCATCCCCGACGCAATCGACTCGCAGGAGGCGATCTATGGCTGGGCGGTGCCGATCCACAGCGCGCACACACCCGACGACGACGAGTTGTCGGCCACCCTGGCTGCGCTCGAGGCGCTGACGAACGGCATCACGTGCACGATCGAGGCCGGTACGGTCGCCCACCCGGATCGCGTTGCTGCGGCCGTTGCGAACATCGGCATGCGCACCCGGATCGGCCAGTGGGGATGGGACATCGACGATGCGCCGTACGCCGCGCCGGCCGCGGAGGTTCTCGCGCGTCATGCCGCGTTGCTCGACCGACTGCCGGTCGGCGGGCTCGTCGAGGGTGGCGTCACGCTGGTCGGCCACGACCTGATGAGCGACGAACTCGTCGCCGGCGCCAGCGATCTCGCCCGGGCGCGTGGTGCCGGGATGACGTTCCACATCTCGCCCCACACCGGCGACGCGGCCAGCTACCTGGCTCGCACCGGCAAGCGTCCGCTGGTGCACCTCGATGCGCTCGGCGTGCTCGGCGACCACCTCGTGCTCGCCCATGCCGTGCACCTCGACGATGCCGAGCAGGCGCTCGTGCTTGAGACCCGCACCGCGATCGCGTCGTGCCCGTGGGCCTACCTGCGGCTGGCGCAGGGTTTCGTCGGCGCCGGCCGTCACGGCGAGTTGTACGCGGCCGGCGGACGGATGGCGCTCGGGTGCGACAGCGAGAACGCCGGCGACGCCGTCGACATCCTGCGCGCTGCGGCGTTGTTCGTCGGGGTGGCCCGCGACCGAACGGTGGACGCATTCGGCCTGACGGCACGCGACGGACTTGCGCTCGCGACCATCCGGGGCGCGGAGGCGATCGGCAAGGGCGACATCATCGGCTCGATCGAAGTCGGCAAGCAAGCCGATCTCGTCGTCCACGACACGAGCGGACCGCAATTCCTGCCGCGCAGCACAGACCCGATATTGGAGTTGGTGTGGGCGACCGATGGCCGCTCGGTCAACGATGTGATCGTGGCCGGCCGCGAGGTGGTGCGCGACGGTCGCTGCGTCACCGTCGACATCGATGCCCTGCGTGACGAAGCACGGAGCCGTCGTGACTTCTTCTTGGCATCTCGCACGGGCCGGGGTTGACGACACGAAGCGAGTGTAGTCTGCGTTGGACTTGGTCAGACCATCAGTCCATAATGGGCACAACATCTTAGAGATACGGAGAACATCCATGAGCTATCCGAACGTCCTCGTGTTCATCGACTTCCCGACCGACAACGTCGACAAGTCACGCGAGTTCTACAGCGAGGTCTTTGGATGGGAGATCGAGGATCGTCAGCCCGGCATCTTCAATCGGATCGTTCCGGGACAGAACTTCAAGGTCGATGACGGCACCCAGGGACCCACCGGCAACCTGCACATGGGCATCTACAACGCCGCCAATGCACGCCCCCATCCCGATCCGGCGCCGCAGCCCCCGTTCAACCTGGCCGGCAGCGGTCGGTCGGTGCGAGCGTGGATCCTGGTCAGCGAGGACGACTCGTTCGAGCGGATCCTCGATGCAGCCGAACACCTCGGCGCAACCGTGTTGTTCCGTAACCACTTCTGGACCGAGTTCGGTGGCGGCAGTGCAGCATTCGTCGACCCGTGGGGTAACGAGATCATGTTGTGGCAGCACCTGTCCGACGTCGAGCGTGACGAAGAGACCCACCAGGTCGCAGGCGAGCACACTGTCCCCGAGGGCTGGACGATCGAGTGATGACGACGCCTCGCAACAACGGGTTCCCGACCCCATCGAGCCACCCGACCATCACGGAGACGACATGAGCTATCTGCCGACCAACCAAGAGATCCCCACCACTGGGCACCAACTCGGCGAGGATCGCCAGCGCCCCACCGGTGTTCGCTGGACCCACATCGCGTTGCCGTGCGTCGACATCGACAAGACGATCGAGTGGTACACCACGTTCACCCCGCTCGAACTGCTCGACCGACGCGAAGATGCCGACGGTTACGGCGCCTGGCTCGGTCACCCCGATCAGGGCGACAAGCCGTTCATCCTCGTGCTCGTCAGCTTCTTCCGCGACCAGGTCAAGGGACCCCAGCCGGTGATGGCGCCGTTTGCCCACATTGGTCTGGAGATGCCGTCGAAGGAAGCCGTCGACGAGATCGCCGTCAAGGGTGAAGCCGCCGGTTGCCTCGCCTGGCCGCCGACGTTGATGCCCGACCCGGTCGGCTACATCTGCGCGCTGAAGGATCCCGACGGCAACATGATCGAGTTCTCCTACGACCAGGGCGTGTACGAGAAGGCCCAGGAAGTCTGGGGATCGGCGGGTTGATGTCCGCCGAACAACGCACGCCGGCCGAGGTCTGCGTGTCGTACATCACGTCGTTCGCATCGGGTGATCCAGATGCGGTGACGGCCCACGTCACCGACGATTTCGTCAACGAGCACACCGCAGCGCTCGGCAGCGGCTGCACCGGCAAGGACGAATACTCCCGACGGGTGCCGAACTTCTTGGCCTCGATGCCGCGATTGCGGTACGAGGTCGAGAACGTCTCGGCCGAGGGCGATTCGGTCTGGATCGCCTACACGTTGCACACCCACGTCAACGACCGCGACATCGCAGTGCGGGGAGCAATGCACTTCCTCGTCCGCGACCACTTGGTGGCCAAACGAACCGACTACTGGGACAGTCTCGTGTTCCAACGACAACTCGAGAACGACAAGCAGCAATGACATGACTTCTCCTCCTTCTTCTGCTTCGGTCACCCAAGCAGCGACCACAGCAACGCTCGGTCACAGCGGCATCGAGGTCAGCCGGATCGCGCTCGGAACGATGATGTTCGGTAGCTGGGGCAACGACGACGAGTCCGAGTGTCGACAGATGGTGGACGCCGCGTTCGACCACGGCATCACCCTGTTCGACACCGCCGACATGTACGACCAGGGCCGCTCGGAGGAGATCCTCGGCGCAGCCCTCGGCAGACGCCGTGAATCGATCGTGCTGGCCACCAAGGTCTTCAATCCAATGGGTGCCGACCCAGCAGATCGTGGCCTCTCGCCACGATGGATCCGGCAGGCGTGCGACGACAGCCTGCGCCGGCTCGGCACCCACTACATCGATCTGTACCAGATGCATCGTGCCGACCCTGACGTGCCGATCGCCGAGTCGCTCGGCGCAATGCAGGAATTGATCACGGCCGGAAAAGTACGGTCGATCGGAACGTCGACGTTCAGCGCAGCAGACCTCGCCGATGCTCAAGCGGCCGGGCTGCTCGACGGCAACGCGCTGAGCACGTCGGAGCAGCCGCCGTACTCGATCTTGGTTCGCGCGGCCGAGAACGACATCTTGCCGACCTGCGTCCGCAACGATGTCGGCGTCATCGTCTGGGCCCCGCTCAACGGTGGTTGGCTGACCGGCAAGTACCAGAACGAATCGGTCGATGCTTCGTCGCGAGCCGAGCGGCAGGGCGATCACTTCGACCACAAGGATCTCGAGATGCGCACTCGCAAGCGCGAGATGGTGAGCGGACTGATCGACGTCGCCGATCGAGCCGGTATCACCCTGATCGAGTTGGCGATGGGCTTCATCCTCAGCAATCCAGCGATCACCTCGCTGCTGCTGGGACCGCGCACACCGCAGCAGTTGACGGACCTGGTCGAGGCCCGACACGTCACCCTCGGCGCCGACATCCTCGCCGCCATCGACGCGATCAACCCGCCCGGCATCACTGTCAACCCGTCCGACGATGGCTGAGTTGTTCGCGCAGTACCTCAGTACGTCGGGAACTTGGCCTTATCGGGGAGACCGCTGCGGGCGGTGATCGACTCACCCATTCGCTGCGCGTCGGCCCACAGCTTGGCTTCGTCGATGGTGGTGCAGTGGCCGTCTTCGACCACGATCACGCCGTCGACGATCACGGTGTGCACGCCACGTCCGTCAGCTGACCAGACGAGTTGGTTGATGACGTTGAGCAGCGGACGCCACTCCGGTCGATCGGTGTCGTGCAGCACGACATCGGCCTTCTTGCCGACTTCGAGCGAGCCGATTTCGTCCTCCATCAACATCGTCCGCGCTCCCCCGAGCGTCGCCATCTCGTAGGCCTTCTCAGCGGGGAACATCTGCGGGTCGGTTCGGGCGTCCTTGAACAACCCGGCGACGAGATATGTGGCCCGCATCAGGTCGCTGTAGTTGGAGGCGTTGTTGCCGTCGGTGCCGATCGAGACGTTGATCCCCTGCTGGACCATCTCCGGGAACTTGCCGACCTGGGTGATGCCGTAGCTCACCTTCAGAGCGGTCGTCGGGCAATGGGCCACGCTGATGCCGGCCTGGGCCATCAGCGCGATCTCGTGGTCGTCGACGCGAACGCAATGGGTCATCGCGACGTTGCGATCGAGGACACCGATCTCGGCCAGGTGCACCATTGGCCGCTGACCGAATTCGGCGAGGAACGATTCGGGATCCGATGGCGCGGGCGACATGTGGAACGACAACCCGACGCCGTGATCATCGGCGAGTTGCTTGGCGGCCCGCCACAGCGGGTCGCTGCAGGTGTTGTGGCCGACGAGGATGCTCCAGGCACCGATCCGGCCGTTGCCGTGCGACTTGTTCACGTCGAGTTGGTGCTCGAGATGGCTGATCGCAGCGTCGGTCGACTGGCGATACACCGACGGCTCCGGTGGCAGATCCCATGTCCAGCGCCCGACCCGGGCGCGGATGCCGACCTCGACCAGACCGTCGATCACGTCATCGAGGAACCGGATCGTGCCCGCCTCGAGGAACGTGGTGGTGCCGCTGCGCAGCATCTCGACCGCAGCGAGTTGACCGGAGGCTCGCTCCTCCTCGGCGTCGAACAGCGAGTACAGCGGCGTCAACCACTCGAACACGTTCTCGACGAAGGGCGTGTCGTCGGGGACATAGCCACGGGTCATCGGCTCGCCGGTGATGTGGATATGGGTGTTGATCATCCCCGGTGTGATCACGAACCGGTCGCCGCCAACGGTGCGTTTGGGGTCGTAGCGGCGCAGCAGTTCGGCTGTCTTGCCGACGTCGACGATGGTGTTGCCGGTGATCGCGACGGCTCCGTTGCGAATGATGTCGCGGGTGGCATTCATCGTCACGACATACCAGCCGTGGACCAGCAGGTCGATCGGTGTGCGGATGTCGGCTCGTTGCTCGGTCATGTGGAACCCCCTGGTTTGGTGGCGATGTAGATGTAGTTGAAGCCGATCGGTTCGATCAGCCGAATCGATTCGAAGCCGGCGTCGGTCAGCCAGCGGACGACCTGGCGATTGGTCAGCACACCGCCGCGTTCGGTGTTGGCGAGCATCGTCAGACCCATCTGAACGCCGAACGGGTTGTACTTGCGATCGTCATCGGCGAAGTAGTCGGCGAGCAGGATCTGGCCATCGGGTGCGAGCGCCCCGAACGCACGCCGCACCAGGCGCTGCGATCGTTCGTCGCCCTCGGTGCGGCAGATGTGTCCGAGCACCACGACGTCGTAGGCGCCGAGCTCGATGTCGATCTCGTGGAAGTCGCCCGGGCGCAACGTCACCCGGTCGTCGAGGCCGGCGGTCGAGATGCGTGCTCGGGCGTGGTCGATGACTCCGCTCAGATCATTGACGACAGCGATCGAACCGAGCGACTGCTCGAGTATTGCAATCGTGTACGGCGCGCCACCGGCACCGAGATCCAGCACCCGCAACCCGGGTCGACGCGCCCACGCGAGCCGGAAACCGAGGCGGGATGCCGCTCGGTACTGGGTCACGAACGTCGCCTCGACGAGCGGTCCGTAGAACGCAGCGGGATCGAGTTCGATCGGCTCGGCGACACGACCCGTGCGCACGGTTTCGGCCAACTGCAGCCAGTTCGCGTGCGGCCCCGGCGCAACCCGCACGAGCGCCGCCATCGAGGCCGAACTTGCCGTGGTGAGGTATCGCTCGGCGGTCTCGGTGAGTTCGTAGAGGTCGTCGATCTGGTCGAGGAACCCGAACGTGA
>JBDSDH010000273.1:0-23296 GCA_039920665.1 Ilumatobacteraceae bacterium | reverse complement strand
AGGGCCTCCGGTCGAGAATGCGCGACCTCGTCGGCAAGACTGCGCCGATGGCGACCATCACCGACAATGGCATCGAATCCAGCTCCTTACGCGCCGCGTCGGAGGTCACGCCGGCCGCAGGGCTCGTGTTCAGCCAGATGAGCCAAGAGTCGCGGGAGAGGCGCTCGGCGCTGGCCGACCCGATCTTCAATGTTGTCGCGATCGTTGAAGGAGCCTGAGATGTCGATCGGTACGGAGGCCGCGTCCCAACCCGACGTGCAGAACGATCACCGTCTCGACCCACGTGTGAAGCGAGCCCTGCGCAGCGTCCCCTCTCGGCCGTTGAGCGACATCGACAGCCGCGAGCGACTGGTCGAGATCTCCAATTCTGAGTCGGCCCTGGCAATGGCGGCCAAGCTGGAGAGCCTCTACGAACGTTTCGACACCGCCGACGTGTCGCCGTTCGACGGTCTGCGAATCGAAACCCGAGAGTTCGCGTCGCCGTACGGCAACACCGTCAGAGTCCAATTCATCCGTCCCGACAGCGATGATGTCGTCCCCGGCGTCGTGTACCTCCATGGTGGGGGCATGCAGACGGGCTCGTGCTTCAACGCGATGTACCGGATGTGGGGCCGGGTGCTGGCCCATCAGGGCGTAGCGGTCGCGATGATCGACTTCCGCAACTGCCTCACGCCGTCGTCGGCGCCCGAGATCGAGCCGTTCCCAGCTGGCCTGGACGACTGTGTGGCAGGAGTGCGGTGGACGGTGGCCAACGCCGTCGAGCTCGGCATCGACCCAGATCGTGTCATCGTCGCGGGTGAGAGCGGCGGCGGGAACCTGACCCTGGCGACAGGCATGCGGCTGCTGCGCGACGGCGACATGGGACTCGTCCATGGCCTGTACGCGCTGTGCCCGTACATCGCCGGACGCTGGCCGCAGGAGCGGTTCCCTTCCTCGATCGAGAACGAAGGCATCCTCCTCAACCTCCACCACAATCGCGGCGCCGTGGCCTACGGTATCGAGCAGCTCGATGCCGGGAATCCCTTGGCGTGGCCGTCGTTCGCAACTGACGCCGATGTGCAAGGCCTGGCGCCCACGTTCATCAGTGTCAACGAAGCGGATCCGCTGCGAGACGAAGGCATCGAGTTCTACCGGCACCTGCTGCAGGCGGGAGTCAGCGCGCAGTGCCGCATCGTGATGGGCACGTCGCACGGCATGGACGTGTTTGCCGCTGTGCTCCCCGACGTCGCCGCCCAAACGGCAGCAAGCATCGCTCAGTTCGCCCGAACCTGAGACAACGCCTCAACGCCCGACCCAAGTTCTCCATCAGGCGCATCAGCGCTCCTGCGGCGTGCGTCCGGTGACACCAGGTCGAGATCGGCTGCAGCAACGTCGGACGGCAGGTGAAATTGTAACGGAAGTGCACCTCGGTGCGATCTGGCGCCAGCTCGACGAACCGCCAGCTGCCGCTGAACAGGCCGAACATCTTCGGCCCCTTCACCATCTTCATCCCGACCAGCGTCGGGCGTTTTGTAGGTGAGGTACTCCGAGATCATCTTCAATCCGTGGCGGGAGGTGGTCGAGGTCTGGACGCCCTTGTCCGGTCGGGACACGCCGTCGACGGGGTGTTGCTCCGTGACGAACGGATCCCAGTCGAGGCGCAAGGCGTAGGACTGCGACAGATCGAAGGCGTCGGTGATGGCACAGGCGATGACGGTCGAGCGTTCGACGATCGGCATCAGTGCAGCGCCGCCTGGATGATCGCGTTGCCGAGGAAGTCGTTCGCGACGCGAGTCGCCGCGTCCGGCGTGAAGTGCACGCCGTCGAGACGAGCCGACTGATCATCGGTGAGGCCGAGTCGGGCGCTCCACGTGCGGAAGTCGATCGTCGACACGACGCCAGGGTACGGCGCTGCGGCCTCGCGGGTCACGTCGTCGAGCGCGTCGTAGCGGGCCGGGTCGTCGCCCTCCTCGTTGTCGGCACCCCAGCCGTAGTCCGTTTCCGGGTACAGCACCCACGTCACCCGGGGAACACCGGTGTCGATCAGGCCCTGGTTGTAGGCGGTGTAGCGAAAGAGCATGCGCGCCCGATAGTCCGGATCGAGGATCGATGTGGCCGCTTGGTCGGGGCCGAGGCGATGGTCGGTGACCTCCCAGAAGCTGAGGATCACGACGACGATGTCGGGTTGGCCGGCGCCGATGCGCTTCGGAACATCGGTGTCGAACACGTCGGTGCAGCCCTGCGACTGGGGCAGCCAGTCGCCGCCGAAGCGTCTGTCACCATCGGTCATCAGCCCGCAGCCCTCGACCCCGCGCACCTCGACTTCGGCCAGAGACGGGTTGGCATCGGCCCAGTTCTTCAGCCCGACCGACATCGCCAACGCCGTGGAGTCGCCGATGACCAAGATCCGAACGGGCCGGGTGGGGGTGAGCGCGATCGTGGTGGTCGTCGCAACCGTCGTGGTCGAAGCAACGGTGATGGCGGGCGCAACCGTCGGTACCGTCACGGCGCCCACCGTTTCGCTGGTGTTCCCGCTGGTGATATCGCTGGTGATGTCGCTCGGCACTGTGGTGGTCGCGCTGCTCGGCGTGATAGGAGCAGCGGTCGTCGTCGCCGTGGTAGGAGCGGGCGCGGTGACGAGAGGGGCGATGGTGCCTTCGATGGACGAGAGCGTGCCGCTGGTGGATTCCGACGCCGACGTGTTGCTGACCTGGACGATGCCCAACACGGCGACGAGCGGGATGGCCAGCGCAGCGGTGATCGCTGCGAGTCGGGGGCGCGGCAGCATTCGTCGGGTGCGGATCGGCTGCTCGATCAGCACGTAGGACACGATCGTGATCGCGACGGTGATCGCCAGTCGGAGCACGCTCAACGGCAGCGTGGACCAACCCGTCCGCTGCGGGGTCAGGACGACGAACACCGGCCAGTGGTACAGGTACAGCCCGTAGCTGATCTTGCCGATGTACACGATTGGTCGCTGCGAGAGCAGGGTCGTCGTGGCCGACGGCCGCTGGACCCCGGCGATCAGCGCCGCGCTGACGAGCGAGAAGAGCGGCAGCGCGCCCTGGTAGGCGAACCCGCTGCCCGATGGACTGATGATCGACAACACGATGATCGCGGCGAGCGCGAGCGGGGCCAGCCACGCCACCCAACGCGGCAGTTTCATTCGGAACGCGATCACGGCGAGCACTGCACCGGCGAGGATTTCGGGGATCCGCGCCCACGTTGCGAAGTAGGCAGCGTCTGCGTTCCACAGATGTGCGGTGAGTGGGGCAGAGATGCCGAACAGGACGAAGAGGCCGATCAGGATCCGCAGCAGCCGACCGGTCCACGATGAACGGTCGCCGTCGGCGTTCGTTCGGTGACGTCGACGGGGGAGCAACCGGAACAGGCCGAGCATCGACAGCGGCCACAGCCAGTAGAACTGCTCCTCGATCGCGAGCGACCAGAAGTGGTCGGTTGGCGAGAGGGCACTGAACAGTTCGGCGTAGGAATTGTGCAACCCGAGCGGCACCCAGTTCGCGAATTGGAACAGGCCGCCGAAGATGTACCAGCGCAGCCCGGAGCGATCCGGAGTCAACTCGAGCGCGATCAGAATGCATGCGCCGGCCAGGCACACCAAACTGGCCGGCAGCAGTCGCCGGGCGCGACGGCCGTAGAACCGGCCGAGGCGGATGTCGCCCGTGTTCTGCAATTCGGTGACCAACAAGGTGGTGATCAGGAAACCCGACAGGGTGAAGAACACCGATACCCCGAGATAGCCGCCTGACATCCACGACAGACCGAGGTGGAACAACAGGACCAACGTCACCGCCACGCCGCGCAGACCATCGAGCGCAGGTTGGTACGTGATCGATCGGTGCTCGTTCTCTGTCACTCGGCTACCTTCATTTCAACGTGCACCGCTGTTCGCACAATCAGCGCTGAGGGAGGCAACATGATCGTGTCTGCAAAGGGGAGAGCTCGACCAATCCGATTGATCACCATCGTCGCGTCCCTCCTGCTCGCAAACGTTGCGATGGTAGCTGCGTCGGCCAGCGCCGTCGTAGCCACTGGTCCACCCATCTTCATCGACACGTTCCACCCCGAAGCCGGCCCTCGGGGCGCGGTGACCATCATGGGCGACTCGGTGATGCTCGGTTCGTCGTACGAGATGCCGGGCTACGGCCCGTCGCTGGCCGAGATGATGCTTGCCCGTGGCTGGGGGCCCGTCCGCACCAAGTCGGGTGTCGGGTTCCAGGCCGGTCTCAACGTCGGCAACAACCCGGGCGCGAACCTCAGCCAGTTCGTCCGCAACCAACGCGCGAGCGGCTGGGACACTCCCATCTACATCGTCAACGTCGGCGGCAACGACATCCTCGGCTGTAGCGGCCGTCAGTCCTGCGCGGAGACGGACATCCGCGGGTTGCTGGATGTGATCGGAGCCGATCGCGAGGTGTGGTGGTCGAAGATCACAATGACCAGGCAGAGCGATCAGGATGCGTGGAACAACGCGCTGCTGGCCGTCGCAGCCGAACGACCGAACCTGAAACTGTGGGATTGGCCGTCGATCCGGATTACGAACGAGGTGCCGATCGGCCCCGACAACATTCATCTGCCCGACTCTTCCGCATACCGCAAGCGCTCGGCGTTGATGGCCGATGACATCACGACCCGACTCGGTGTGAGCCAGCAAGTCGGCGGCCCAGCCGTTGCGCCGGTGGCCGTCGGCGCACCGTCGGAGTTCGTGCCGTTGCCGCTCGACCGGGTCATCGACAGCCGTTCCACTGTGACGCCGCTGGCGGCGGGCGGTGTTCTCCAGGTGGACCTGTCGGCCAAGGTGCCGCAGGGAGCGACGGCGGTCAGCATCAATCTCACCGCCGTCAATCCGAGCCTCGATGGGTTCCTCACCGCCTACCCGTGCGGGGGCACGCCGCCGGTGACATCGAACGTGAACTATCTGGCCGGTCAGATCCGTCCCAACCACGTCGTGGTCGGCCTCGGCGCGGGGGCGACGTTGTGTGTCTTGTCGTCGGCGCCGACCGACGTGATCGTCGATCTGCAAGGTGCGTTTGTTGCCAATGGCGGCACTCGACTCACGCCAATGACACCGACCCGCATCGCCGACACCCGCGAAACCGGTCGCGCCGATCCGCTGATGCTCACCGCTCCCGCCGGAGCGGAGGGGCTGGTTCTCAACGTCACGGGTGTCGGTTCGGAGCTGCCTGGATTCATGGTTGTCTACCCCTGTGATCGGCCGATCCCGGCCACGTCGAATCTCAATTTCGTTGCCGGAGCAGCCGTTGCCGGCTCGGTCTATGTCGAGGTCGGTAGAGCCGGCACGGTGTGCGTACACGCCAACACCCCGATCGACATGGTGGTCGATCTCCACGGCACGTTCTCGGCCGGCGGCCAATTGCGATTTCAGGCAGCTGCACCGCAGCGGATGGTCGACACCCGTACTGGCTTGGGTGGTTGGCGCGGTCAGGTCGGGGTTGGCCAGCAGATCGAGGTCGCAGTCGCACCGCCCGAGGCTCAGGCGGTGACGGGTAACATCACGATCATCGCACCAGGCACCAGTGGATTCCAGACAGCATTTCGATGCGGCATCGGTGTGCCGCCGACCTCGTCGGTGAACGCCGATCGAGCCCAGATCGCGGCGAACTCGTTCACGGTCAGTTCGACCGCATCGATGTGTGTCCGATCCTCGGTCGGTGCCCATCTCATCGTCGACACGACAGGCTGGTGGGTGGCGTGAGGCGGCCACATCTGCATCATCTGAATCGATTCGGCCGTCTCGGCGTGACGGTGGGATTGCTCGCCGCCGGTCTTTCGCTCGCCGTACTCGCGCCGGTCGCACCTCTCGCAGCTGCACCGGCGGCGCCGCGACCTGAAGTCCTGGACCCGGCCCACCGGATTCTGATGCTGACGGACTCGGTCGGTCTCGGCGTGCGCGGGGTGCTCCAAAATGCGTTACCCGAGTACCAGGTCGTGATCGACGGCTATCCGGCGCTGATGGTCGACCAACTGGATGCACGGATGGCGCAACCGCGAGTGGACAGCCACTCGACCGACCTCGGTGAAACCGCCATCATCGCAGCCGGATACAACTACCGGTACTGGGATCCCGCCCGGTTCGACACCGACATCGACCACATGATCGCCACCCTCGAGGCGGGAGGCGTGCAGCACATCATCTGGGTCACGTTGCGCGAGGTCAAGCCGGAGTTCATCACCGATTCTGCGTGGCGCCAGATTCAGCCGTATTACTTCTATTTCCCACGGGTCAATCAGCACCTGCGCGATGCCGTCCAACGTCACCCGAATCTGATGCTGGCCGACTGGGCATCGATCGCCGATCAGCCCGGTCTGACCTACGACGCGATCCACCTCAATCCCACCGGTGCCTCGTTGTACAGCTCGATGCTCGCCAACCTGGTCCGCACGACAACCAACTGGCGCGAGGCCGGGACCACCACATCGGCCACGGTTGCCGGGCTCAACGGGGTTCCGGCCGATGCCAAAGCAGTCACAGTCAACCTGACCGTCACCACCCCAAGGGCACCCGGATTCTTGACCGTGTGGGCGTGCGGCATGCCGCGCCCGGCGACGTCGAATCTCAACTTCATGTCGGATCAGACGGTTGCGGTGTCAGCCATCGTGACGGTGGGCGAAGGTGGCACGATCTGCGTTTTCAACAGCACTTCGACCCAGGTGATCGTCGACGTCCAGGGCTACTTCGCGAGCGACAGCGACTATCGAACAATCGCTCCGGCGAGGCTTGCCGACACGCGGGGAGCTGGTGGCCCGATCCACCCAGCAGGTGTGCCGCTGAGCGTGCAGGTGACCGGGACCGTCGGCGTGCCCGGTGACGCGGCCGGTGTTGCGGTCAACGTCACCATCGTCGACAACGATGTCGCCGGTTTCGCGCTGCTGTTCCCGTGCGACACCCCGCAGGCGGTTCCGATCGCGCTGGTCAACTACATCCCGCACACGGCGACGCCGTCGTTCACCATTGCCAAGCCGGGCGCTGACGGCACGGTGTGCATCCAGACCAGCAGCGCCGCCAGCATCGTCGTCGATGTGTTCGGCTATTTCCCGACCGGATCACCGATCTCGGTGGTTGCGCCGACACGATTGCTCGACACCCGTGGCCTCGGCGACCGTATTCCAGCGTTGACCGATGTGCCCGTTGTCGTCGTCGGCGGTGCCGGGTTGCCCGCCAACGCGCTGGCTGCATCGATCACCGTCACCGCTGCGTCACCGGCTGGAATCGGTTGGACCGTCGCCTATCCGTGCGGGACGAGTTCTGCGACATCGACCCTCAACGTCGTGCCGGGACGGGCGACCACCAACTCGGCCATCGTCGCCCCCGGCGCAGGCGGCGCGGTGTGCATCAAGGCCAACATCGCAACCCACCTGCTGGTCGACGTGTCGGCCTGGATCGTGGGTGGTTACGTCGGGCTCACACCGTGGAGATCACTCGACACCCGGCTGCTCTGACCTCGCCGTGAGAACGCGAGATCAGGCCGGGGTCAAGGCGATGTCGTAGACCCGGTTCTTGTTGACATCGAAGCGGGCGGCGACATCGGCGATCGCCGATTTGCGGCTCGCTCCGGCCGCCAGCCGTTCGGCCAACTCGCGGCGGATGTCGTCATCCGTTGCTGCTGCCGGAGGGGTGGCGCCGGCGAGCACGATCACGTACTCGCCTTGCGGTTCGACGGCGGCGACGTGGTCGACAGCAGCGGCCAGGCTCCCACGCCAGACCTGTTCGTGGATTTTGGTCAACTCGCGGGCCAGCACGACTTGGCGATCGCCGCCACATGCCTCGGCCAGTTCGGCGACCGTGCGGGCCAACCGGTGCGGTGCCTCGTAGAGCACCATCGTCCGCCGTTCGGTGCTCGCATCGCGAACACGCTCGGCTCGTTCGGGTCCGCTGCGCGGCAGAAATCCGTCGAACACATACCGGGCGGTCGGCAACCCGGAGATGATCAGGGCCATGACATCGGCCGAGGGTCCAGGGATCGCCGAGACGGTGTGGTGATGTTCGATTGCAGCTCGGACCAACAATTCGCCGGGGTCGCTGATGCCTGGCGTGCCGGCATCGGTGACCACTGCGACCGTGCTGCCCGCAGCGAGCAAGCCGAGGACCTGCTCGATCCGACTGTTCTCGGTGTGTTCGTTGGCGATCGCCATCCGCACCCCGCTGATGCCGAAGTGTGACATCAGCTTGCCGGTACGGCGGGTGTCCTCGCAGCAGATGAGGGCGGCCGCGCGCAGCGCGTCGACGGCGCGCGGCGAGATGTCGCCGAGGTTGCCGATGGGCGTTGCCACCAGCAGCAGGGTGCCCACGCTCAGACGGCCGGATCCGTGAGTCGGATCTCGACCGGATCGCCGACTCGGAGGTCCCACCGTTCGAAGGCACCGGCTCTCGCTTCGATCACCATCTGGGCCCGCCGTACGGGCAACGGCATCCGGTGGCGCTTGATCGTGTCGGTTTTGATCACGACATTGGTCGCGTCGACGTAGGCGACATCGATGTCGAATCGCATCCCGATCGTGTGCACCCATCGACAGCGTGGGATGACCAGCGCGCCCTCGATGTGGTCCACCCCGAGGAGGCCCTTGGCCCGCTCCGCGCGACTTTCTGCCAGGTCCGCCGATGCCAGTACTCGTGCCTCACTCAACAGCCACGCCATGGTCTCAGCCTGCCACGCGCGAGGGTGCGTCCGGGCAGCGATCAGCCGGCGTGTTCATCGACGCCGGCGGCGGCTGCAGTGCGATTGGCGACAGCGACGAAATCGGCTCCGTCGATCTGGAAGATGCGCTCGTCGTCGCTCCAGCGCATGCCCTGCTTGGCGTAGAACCGCTGGCCACGGATGTTGTCCGCATCGACCGAGAGCCGCAGATATGTGCCACCCTCGGCCACGATCTTGGCTGCAGTCGCTTCGAGCAACATCGCGGCGAGACCGCTGCCGCGGTGATCCGGGTGGACGAACAGATCTTGGATGTATCCACCGACGCTGCCCCGCCAGGTGGAGAAGCTGCGGAAGTAGAGGCACATGCCCGCCAATTCGCGATTGTCCTCGGCGATCAACACCCGGAACTCGGGGTTCGGGCCGAATCCGTGTTCGGCGATGTCGGCGGGCGTTGATGTGACCTTGTGGTCGAGGCGGGTCTCGGCAGCGATGGCGGTGACCATCTGATGAATGGCGGCTGCGTCGTCGATGGAGGCGAGTCGGATGTGCATGTTTGGCTGCGTTCGATTTCGGGTTTGGGGTTCAGGGGTTGGGTTCGGGTTCAGAGACGGATGATCAGGCGATGGGAAGCGACAGTTCGGTGGCGAGCGCAGACAGTGTGTCATCGAGGATCGTGATGATCTCCGCGACTTGGGCTTCGGTGGTGATCATCGGCGGGCAAACCATGAAGTGGTCACCCTCGGAGCCGCCGCGAGTGCGGCGGGAATAGATGACGAGTCCTCGCTCATAGGCCAGGTCGACGACGCGCAAGTAGGCGTCGAGCGAGCGGGGGAGCGGCCTCATCGACTCGGGTTCCGCGACCATCTCGCACGCCAGCAACAGTCCCTTGCCGCGCACGTCGCCGATGAACGGGAACCGAACCGCGAGCTGCTCCAGTTCGTGTTGCAGACGGACGCCGATCGTGGCTGCGTTGTCGATCAGGCCGAGGCGATCGATCTCTTCGAGCACACCGAGTCCGGCCGCGCAGGCGAGCGGATTCCCGGCGTAGGTGTGGCCGTGTTGGAAGCCGCCGGCATCGAGCACTGCCTCGGCCATCCAACTCGGCGCGACCATCGCGCCGAGCGAGCAGTAACCCGAGGCGAAGCCCTTCGACAGCGCGATCAGATCGGGCGTGATGCCCCAGTGTTCGGCCGCCAGGAAGGTGCCGGTTCGTCCGGCACCGGTCATCACCTCGTCGTAGATCAACAGCACGCCGTAGCGGGTGCAGATCTCTCGGATACGTGCGTAGTAGGTGTCGGGAGCGACGAGTGCTCCGGTCGACGCTCCGCCGATCGGCTCCATGATGAACGCGAGCACGGTTTCGGGTCCCTGAGCGACGATCTCGGCTTCGAGCAAACCCGCGTACCGCAGGCCGCGCTCGTCCATCGTCAGTTCATCGCGATCGAGGTAGGCGGTCGGCGCCGAAATCTTCGGCATGGTTCGCATCATCGGCTCGAACGGCGCTGTGAGCGTGTCGTAGCCGGTGACGGCGAGCGCCCCGAGGGTCGAGCCATGATAGGAGGGAAAGCGGGAGATCACCTTGTACCGCCTCGGCTGATGATTCGCGAGCGTGTACTGGCGGGCCATCTTGAGGCACGACTCGACGGCCTCTGATCCGCCGGAGACGAAGAACACCCGGTCGAGCCCGGCCGGCATCCGCGACGCGACATCGGCCGCGAGTTGCTCTGCTGACTCGTTCTCGAAGTGGAGGCGGTAGGCGAACGTGGCGTTGTCCATCTGGTCGCGCATCCGCTGCAGCACGTGTTGATTTCCGTGGCCGATGTTGACCACCATCGCGCCGCTGGAGCCGTCGATGATCCGCTTGCCGGTGGCGTCCCAGATGTAAATGCCCTCTGCCCGATCCACCATTGGTCGCCGCTGGCGAGCCTGGTAGAAGAGATGTGAGGAACGGGTGTCAGCCACCTCGCGACTGTAGACGCCGCCCTAACGCGACCCCCTACCGCTTCCCGCCGACCTCGTGCTTGCAGGTGCCCGCACCGCGTACGCGATCACCCGCCCACCCGGCCACCATGCCGGTCCGGCATTGTTCGGGGCAGCGGACGCAGAGTGGCTGTCGGGCACGGACTCGTTGCGGCGTCGGTGCGGTCGGTGGGTGCAGCCGAGGGTTGCGTGGTGGCAGTTCAGCGGACGGTGCGGAAGAAGGCCCGCACGTCGTCGATGAAGAGATCGGGTTCTTCCATTGCGGCGAAGTGACCGCCGCGGTCGAAGGTGGTGTAGCGGGTGACGTTGTACAGGTTGCGGGCCCACGCTTGCGGCATCGAGATGATCTCACCCGGGAACACGGCGCAACCGGTGGGCACCTCGACCCGCTCGAACGGTGGGAAGCGGCCCGACTGCTGCGACTCGAAATAGAGCCGGATGCTGGAGTTGATCGTGCCGGTCACCCAGTACAGGGTGAGGTTGGCGAGCAACTGCTCGCGGGTGATCGCCGTCTCGAGGTCGCCATCCGGGTGATGGGTCCAGTGGTGGAACTTCTCGGTGATCCAACCGGCCAGACCTGCGGGTGAATCGCTGAGGCCGTAGCCCAGCGTCTGCGGATTCTTGCCCTGGATCTGCTGGTACGCCGTTCCGGCATTCATGAAGGCACCCGTCTGATCGATCAGTGCTTGGTCGTCGGCCGAGAGTGCGGTGTCATCGGGAATGCCGAGCACCATGTTGATGTGGATTCCAGCCAGGTGTTCGGCATCGACGACACCGATCTGGGACGAGATCATCGATCCCCAGTCGCCACCCTGAGCGCCGTAGCGGTCATAGCCGAGCCGAGCCATCAGCACCGCCCAGGCCTCGGCCACCCGGCGAACGTCCCAACCCGATTCGTGAGTGGGTCCGCTGAAGCCGTAGCCGGGAATCGACGGGGCGATGATGTGGAATGCATCGGCCGGGTCGCCTCCGTGGCTGCGCGGATCGCGCAGCGGTTCGATCACATCGAGGAACTCGACCACGCTGCCCGGCCAACCGTGAGTGATGATCAGGGGCATCGCGTTGGGCTCGGGCGAGCGGGCATGGATCGCATGGATTCGTTGGCCGTCGATCGTGGTGACGATCTGTGGCCATACATTGAGACGGGCCTCGACGGATCGCCAATCGAAGTGCTGCCACGATTCGCACAGGCTCTGGAGGTAGGCGAGGTCGGTGCCGTAGGTCCAGTCGCTGCCCTCGATCTCGTCGGGCCAGCGGGTGTTGGCGAGCCGCTGGCGGAGATCGTCCAGGACCATCTGTGGAATCTCGACGGTGGCAGGGGCGACTTCGTCCGGTGGCGGTTGGTTCGAGCTCATCGCGCCATTGTGCACGACGGTGGAAGGTCGCCGATCACCGGGGGCTGTGCCGACCAGCCAGGACGGCCAGCACCGCCAGGACGGCCAGGACGGTCAGGCGATCGGCACGTGGTCGATTGCGATCTCGTCGACCACGTCTTGTGACGGCCGACGAAAGATCCACGACGGGCCGGCAAGCACCAGACCGACGACGACGAGTAACACCATCAGCGCGGCGCACACCGCGTATGCGGTGCCTCGCCCATAGCGGTCGTACAATTCGCCGGCCATCAGCGCCGAGATCCCGCCAACCAGAGTCTGGGCGCCGCCGAGCATTCCTTGAGCGCCGGCCTGGCGATCCTTGGGCGACACCATCCCGACCGCGACGCCTGACGACGAGACGGTGGTGGCGTCACTGAGGGCGTGGAACATCGAGACCGTGAACATCGCTGCGCCGGTCGGGAGTTGGCCGTATGCGGTGATGAACCCGGCGCCGAGGAGCAGTCCGATCGTGCCGATTCGGAACGGCCCGACCCGCTGGGCCAGTCGCCCACCGATCGAACCGAGAAAGATCAGTGGCAGCGCGAACAAGGTGATGCCGAGGTTGGCGATCCACTCGGCTGTGTTGAGGTCGTCGAGCACCAGCACCCACAGCGCATCGAACGTGCCGATCATCAAGAACACCGCCATCCCGAAGCACAGCGCCGCGACGTAGGGACGCGATTTGAGCAGGTCGAATGCAAACCGGGCCGAGGTCTGATCCTCGACGGCGGTCTCGTCGACTCGAACCCTGCTGATGACCGGCAGGCACGCGAGGCTGACAACGGCGATCAGCAAGAACGGGGCGGGAATGCCGAACGGGCCAACCAGCACAGCCGAGATTGCTGGTCCGGCCGCGAACCCGGCGACGTCGGCAGCCAGCAGCTTGCCGATGTTGTTGCCGAGGTGCTCGGGATCGGCCAGGATCACGATCCGCCGGATCGCCGGAACTGCGATGCCTGCGCCGAGCCCCATCACGATCCGACCTCCGGCCAGCGTCGCAACGTTGTCGCCGAACGCCATCGCGACGAGACCGACCAGGTTGAACACCATGCCGATGTAGACAAGTGTGCGGGCGTGGCCACGATCGGCCAGGGGCGCCACGAACACCTGGGCCAGAAACGCCGAGAAGAAGCCGACTGCGACAATCAGGCCGAGAGCTTTCTCGGAGATGCCGAACTTGTCGCGGAAGTCGTCGAGCAGGGTGAACATCACGCCGTATCCGGCACCGAACAATCCGGTCAGCAGACCGAACGTGAGGACCAGCCGACGGGAATGCACGGTTGGCGACTCTACCGACGGGACTGTTGCGTCTCCGAGTCGGTTTTACCGTCCGCCGGCGCGAAACCCGCTGCTGTCTGTGTCACCACACATCCCGAATCTGGGATATGTGGTGACACAGAGTTGCGAGTCGCTCGGGTTGTCGGCGATAACGGTCGCCGCCGATGTCAGACTGCGGCCGGCCCGGTGTCCGGCGCTGGTTCGAGCACGTCATCGTGGGGGAGCAACTGCTGCGGGCGAGCGTCGAGCGCAGCTTTGCCGATGACAGCGGTCAGGATGATCGCACCGCCGACCAACGACCAGTGACTCGGTCGCTCACCGAGGAACAGAAAGATCCAGAACGGGGCGAACGCCATCTCGCTCTGGGCGAGGATGGTCATCGCCACGGCGGGCACCGTTCGCGAGCCGACGTTGAACAGGATCGTTCCGACCACGATCAGCAGTGACCCGTGGAGCAGTGCGTAGCCGATGTCCTTGGCCGGCGGGGCGAGTGAATTGCCTCCGGCGAGGGTGACCGTGCCGCACAGCACGATCATCGCCATGGCGTAGCCGGGCAGGATCGGGGACCAGTCGTGGTTCGGTTCGGTTCGGACGCAGACCGTGTAGATCGCGAAACCGAGGGACGAGAACAGGGCAGAAATGTTACCGATCATGTTGCCGCCCTGGAGGTCGCCGACGACGGTGATCGCGAGACCGAACAACGCCAGGAACATCGCGCCGATCGTCACCCTGTTGAGCCGCTCTCCGAGAACGATCCGCGAGAGCACCACGGCGAACAACGGAGTCACCGAGGCGAGGAACGCAGCATTGGCCGCCGTGGTGTTCTTGACCGCATAGACGTAGGCGAGCGAGGCGAGCATCAACCCGAACGTCCCCAGCAGCATGATCGGACCCTGGTTGAATGCCCGGATCGTCATCCAGCCGCGTCCGCGCACGTGACTGAAGATCTCCATCACGACCACGATCCCGATCGATCGCCAGATCAGGTATTGCCACGCGTCGCTCCCGTCGGCAAGCCGTGCGGTGAGTGTGCCGAGGCTCCAGACCAAGCCGGCACCGAACGCCATCAGCGACGCTGCCAGGGGTACTTGGAGGGTCGGCGGAGCAGCTCTTCGTGAGGTGGCGGTCACCTGATCATTCGTAACACAGTCGAGCCGGTTAACCCAGGTCAGATATGCCGACCAACGGTCGGAAACGGTCGAGATCAGGGTCCTCGATCACGCTTTGCGATCGTTCTCAGCAAGCCGGCCGATCGACTCGGGCTCGGCGTGTTGCCGGCCGCGTTCGGATCCAGGTGGTGTCGGTTCAGTTCCGGGTCGACCCCGGCAGGATGACGGTCATTCCCGGCGATGTCGTCGGGTTGCTCATCGCCATCAATGCCGCCGGGGCGTCGTCGAGCGAGATGGTACGTCCGACCAACGAATCCGGTCGAAGGGTGCCGTCGACCACGGCCGCCAACATCGCCGGATACTCGTGAGCAGACATCCCGTGGCTGCCGCGCACCTCGAGTTCTCGGCCGATCACCAGTCCCATCGGAATCCCGGGGTGAGCATCGGTGCCGACCATCAACCCGACTTGGACGTGACGACCACGCTTGCGGAGGCATGTGATCGAGTTGATGCAGGTGGCCTCGCTGCCGAACCCGTCGATCGACAGATGGGCACCACCCCCGGTGATCTCCTTGATCGCATTCGCCACGCCGTCGATGTCACGTGCATCGAGAGTGTGATCGGCGCCCGCTGCGCGAGCCGCCTCGAGTGCAGAGGGGGAGACATCGATCGCGATCACGTTCGCACCGAACGACCGGGCGATCATGATCGCCGAGAGCCCGATGCCGCCGCAGCCGTGCACCGCGACCCACTCGCCGTTGGCGACGCGACCCTGTTGGACCACCGCACGATACGAGGTAGCAAACCGGCAGCCGAGACTGGCCGCGGTGACGAAGTCCATCTGGTCGGGCAGTCGCACGAGGTTGATCTCGGCTCGTGGGATGTGGACCAGTTCGGCGAACGACCCCCACTGGGTGAACCCCGGTTGAAGTTGGTTGTCGCAGATCTGCTGGTCCCCGTTCGTGCACGGTTCGCAATGGCCACATCCGAGCACGAACGGCACCGTGACCCGATCACCGGCGTGCCAGCCGCGGACATCGTGGCCGATCTCGGCGATCGTGCCGGCGAGCTCGTGACCGGGAACGTGGGGTAGTTGGTCGATGTCGGGGTCGTGGCCCATCCATCCATGCCAGTCGGACCGACACAATCCGGTTGCCTCGACCCGGATCACGGCACCGTCGACGGCACAGATGGGCTCGGGCACATCCTCCACGCTCGGCGGTCCCTCGAACGACGTGTACATCACCGCGCGCATCCAGACAGTGTGGCCGCTCACGACGACCGCGGAGTTCGGCGAAGAAGTAAGGGTTCCTATGGCCCACTCGACCGGTCATCGGGCAGCGCCGGCCAGGTGTTCGTCAGAGGATGCGCTTGTCGAGTTCGCGCACGCGCCCTGCGAGCGTCGCGAGGAGCTTGTGCTGCAGCGCCGGCACCCGTTCGACTGTTCCCCGGAAGCTGCCGCGTGAGAGCACAAGGATCTCGCAGTCGGTCACGCACGTGGCCGTTGCCGTGCGAAGCCCGTGATCGATGATCGCCAGTTCGCCGATGATCGAGCCCGCACCAACCTCGCACACCATGCGCCGATTGCGCTTGATCGCAACTGCGCCGCTGAGCACGACGAACGCATCGAACCCTTCCTCGTCCTGCTTTGCCAGCACGGTGCCGGCCTTCACCGAGAGGTGCTGTCCGACCGAAGCCACAGCCTCCAGGTCCTTGCGCGAGAACCCGCTGAACAGATCGAGGCCCTTCAGATGATCAACGTACGCCCGCTTGCTCCACATCGCCCTCACCGTACTTCGTGCACATGTCCCACAATTTCGTCATGTCGCGACAGTTGCGGCCGGCCCGTGGCTGTTCGACTCAGTGGCACGGGGGCGGCGGACGGCGAGTCGGACATCGACCTTCTCATCGGTGCCCACGACCTCGAGGTGCCCGATCTGCTCTCGCTCCTGCGTGCGGCGGTCGTGGAGGTCGGTGGGCTTTCGTCGGTGGTGTGCCGTCGGCGAGATTGTGCGATGCACAGCCAGCTCTGCGGCCTGTTGCCGGTCAGAACGAGAGGGCGAGGGCCGCCGCTTGGGCTCGCCCGGACGCGAGAAGTTCGGGTCCAATGTCGCCCCATGTCTTTTCGACGACCATGGTTTGAACGTCGGTGACGCCGATGAAGTTCAGCCAAAAGGTGAGGTACTGCGACTGATGGTCGAAGTATGACGCAGGGGTCGGACCGTCGTCGTCGTAACTTTGGCCGCGTGTGAAGATCACGAGCGCACGGGTGACAGTGAGCATCGGGCCGAATGACCCGCCGTCGAAGGTGAACAGCATGTTGCGCTGGCTGACGAGATCGATGAGCTGCTTGAGCTTGTACGGATAGGCGAAGTTCCACATGGGCACGCCGACGAGCACTCGGTCGGCGGCCCGGAACCGTTGGGCGAGTGCCTGGATCTTCGTCCAGATCTTGACTTCGGCCTCGTCCATGGTCGCACCGGAGACACCTTTGTACTTGGCTTCGATTGCTTCGCCGTCGAAGTCGGGCAGATCTTCTGTCCAGACGTTGAGGGTGTCGACCTCGGCGTCTGGGTGTTCGCGGCAGTAGGCGGTGAGAAACGCGTCCGCAATCGTGATGGACGCGGACCTCGAACCCCGTGGGGAAGAGACGATGTTGAGGACACGCATGGCGCTGTGAAGAGGCTCAGGCGCCGGTCGACGAGAGGTCGGTGATCATGGCGAGTAGTTCGGCGGTGAACGGTTTGCCGTCCGGTCCCAACACAGCCTTCAGGTGGACAATCAGATGAAGCGGGGTGGATGTCACGGTTGCTACCTTGCTCGATGGATGGCGTGCTTGGCGGTCAGCATGCTGCGGCGTGAAGCCAGGGGCCAGGGGCCAGGGGCCGTCGCAGCGGGACTCACGATAACTGAGTTCGACGGCTTGACCTGGCCCCTGGGGCGCGTTGATCTGGCCCTGGAGGAAGTCGGTGAAACTCGCCTGTCGTGGTTGTCCGCGAGCAACAGCTTGCGTCCGTCCAGCTCTCCATCGAGCGCCGGCGGTGGTGGCTGTGCGGTGCCGGGAGTGACGTTGCTGGCGTAGCGGTGACGACGTCCGCGGCGACGTCTGGGATGAGGATGTCAGCCACGCTCAGGTTCTTTCACTGCACAAGCCGCGGTCGTCCTCGGCCAGCTCGGCTTCGAGGTCGCGGAGGGTGCCACGAAGTGCCTCAAGTTGAAGCTCGCGAGAGTTGCGAGATCGTGCGCTCGGCGACCAAGACGACGCCGGCTTCGACCCGCTCGTCGTGTGGAACATCGTGGTCGGCGCCATCTGCTTCTCCTTCGCCGCCGGCCCGACGGTAGGTGGTCCACCTCACGACCCCTCCGACCCCTCTCGCGCCAGCGATTTCGAAGCGATGATGGTCGATGTCACCCACACGCTGTGCGGGTTCGAGCGGCAGCGACGCGACGCATGACATCGAGATCCCAACCGTTCGTCAGCATTCCACAGCCTGCGGGCGGCCGACAAGGCTGTCGCCATCTTCGGGCTGAGCATCGCCTGGGATGCGAAGTCGCGGGTTCAGCAACACGTCGCGAGTACGCAGAAAGTACGCACCTTCTGCGGACTCGGTACTACTCGGCGGACAGCAACAGACCCGAAAGACCAGTTCGCAGCCCTACCAACGCGACTGTCGAAGCCCACAAAACCCCTGTTATACGTTGAAGCGGAACTGCAGCACGAGGGTCACCCGGGGCCTCTGAGCTGGTGTGATGCGGTTTGGTCGGGCGGCGTGGTCCTTCTCAGGTCCTTGCTTCGTTCTCGTGGCCATCGGATTCTGCCCGCTGGCGGCCGCATCTGCATCACCGGCTGACGTACTACGCCGACACTTCGGAGGCGCTGGGGAAGCCCAACTTTTCTGAACGATATGGGCGCTTGTGCCGCCCGACTCCGCCGGCTATCGAGCGGGTTGCTATGTCGTCCGAAGTCAGTGATACCGAGTGCCATACGCGCCGATCTGGGCGATTGCGCGGAGGTCAGCGCGCCCGGGTTATCGGGCGCGCGTTCTGCTTGGTTCGCGTATTTCGGAGATGGTCCAGATCGGCAGTTAGGCGCTACCCAGTGCTGATGAGTCTGCTGTGATCGAACCGCATCAACACGGACCGTTGGCCAGGCGCGCCGGCATCGGCGAAGTCGGTCAGTGTGCGAAACCCGAAGCTCTCGTAGAAGCGCGCCCGTGCGGCGAGGCACTCAAGGACGGTCGTTTCCACTTTGGCGGCAGCGAGACGCTCAAGAAGACCGCGGACGACAAGCTGGCCGACACCGGACCCGCGGAGAAACGGGTCGACCGCGATTGCAGAGAGATGAGCGTGAGGTGGCAAATGTTGCCTGCGATGGGCCTCCGCACAGGCCGCCTGGAATTCAAGCTCGACGGGATGAGCATTGACGCCGACACCTTGGTCGGCAGTGGATGCGTCGCAGAAATGGCAGTGACCTGGCGCAGTGGCCAGACCGACACCGACAACAGCCTGGGCGAGTTCCACCGCAACCAAGACCGGGTCAACGGCGCCGGGCCAAGAGCCGTATTCGCCCATCATGCCCACGAAGCGATCGGTCGGATAATCGCCGAACATGGTGAACGCGAATGGTTGATCGGCATAGGTGGTTGCGATAATCCGGCGCGCAGCAGGAAGGTCGTCGGCGCGAAGTTCTCTGACCACGTACGTCGGCACTGGCGCATATTGCCCGCTCCGCGCTCGTTCTGTCGAGCGCAAAGCGGACATTTCTGGCTATCGGGAGGCGCCGGCGATGAAGGTCGAGACGATGTATGTGCGTGCCGGTCGAGTGACACTCGGGCCCGGTCGTAACGCATCGTGGTACGCGGGTCGGCATGACTGGCCGCTTCTTGCACGTCGCGGAGCGGGACACCGGCGTCGAGGGCGGCAGTGATGAACGCGTGCCTCAACGTATGCGGACCGACCTTCTTGAAGATCCCGGCCCGTCTCGCGATGCGGCGCACAACCCGAGCAGCGCCGTGACGATCGAGACGGCCACCGGAGCGATCACAGAAGATCGGACCGGTGCAGCGTTCACCGACGGCGAGATCGACCGCCCGGGCGGTTCTCGGGGCGAGCGGGATCGTGACGGTCTTGCCGCCCTTGCGATGAATCACGAGGGTGCGGTGACCGCGCTCGAGACCGAGCTGTTCGATGTCGGCGCCGATCGCTTCCGACACTCGCAGCCCGTTCAACGCGAGGAGCGAGACGAGTGCGTGATCGCGGGCGCCGGCCAACCCGGCGGCGACGAGCATCGCGCCGACCTCGTTGCGGTCCAGACCAGTCGCGTTGGACTCGTAATCGAGGCGCGGCCGGCGGACATGCACCGCTGGTGAGCGGTCGAGGAGTCCTTCCTCGACGGCGTACTTGTACAGGCAGGTGATCGTGCACAGTCGCCGTGAGATCGTCGCCCGCGCCCGCCCACGGTCTTCGAGGTTGCGGGCGAACGCTTCGATGTCGCCGCGGGCAACGGCGAACAGTCCGGTACGGCGGTCGTGGCACCATTGGGCGAACTGGCGGAGATCGAGCGCGTAGGCCTCGCGTGTCAAACCGGAGTAGCCGCCCAAGAACCCAGCCAGGGTTCGGAGTTCGGCATCGGTGAACACATCGTCGTGGAACACGCTCAGCGTCGTGGAATGGGTCATCAGGGTTCCTCTCAACAAAGGCCGGAACCGCCCCGTCGAACACCGGACGAGACGATCTCAACCAGGCGAACCCGAAACCGTAGACCCCTCTCGACAGCCCCACCACCGAAGAGAACCAGTTGCATACCAGCGCCAGAGCGGGCATTCTGGGCGAACGACGGTCTACCAGGGACACGCCGTGTCTGCCAGATTGTCTGTACTACAGTTGGCTCTTGGCGTGATTGTTGGTCGAGGGCGACGTGGCGAGTCGCGCAACTTCACAAGACGTCGACGATGGTCGAGGCGATGAGTCGCGAATTCACAGTGATCCTCGCCACGCCGACCGACTTCGGCACTGCGTCGGGGCCGGGCGCTGCTGCAGACCAAAGTAAAGCCGATGCAATCTTCGGGTCTAGTGTGGAGGCGTGCTGCTGGATGGTGTCAACCACGTGGCCGTGCTCACCCGAGACACGGAACGCCTGTCGCGTTTCTACACTGGCGTCTTCGACGCTCCTCCGGCGCGCACGATCGAGCTGCAGGTCGGCTTCAAGCTCTCGCTCATCGACATCGGCGATGGCCGCGAGCTGAACGTTTTCGAGATCGACGGTAATGATGAGGCGCAATGCCAGACGCCGATGTTCGGTCGGGGCCGCCTCGACCACGTGGGGCTCCAGGCAGCTTCGCTCGACGCGTTCGAGGAGATCCGACGGCGCCTCATGGCCTGCGGCGCTGCCGATGACTTCGTCACCGACTTTGGCCCGGTGTTCTCGGTGTTCTTCGTCGACCCTGACGGCCTCGAAGGTGAAGTCATCGTCGCAAACCCTGACGCTGCGCCGGGGATGGTCAATCCGCCAGGCACCCGAGCTGCCCGCTTCAACTCACGGACGTAACTGGGAGACGCTCGCCTCAATCGTCATACGACGTCACAACCCCGAAGAATTGCCCGCCCTATCTGCCGATCTGTAGTGCCCGCCGAGTCACTCGCTGGGGTCAGCGGGTGGATCGATAGCCGTGATCGGCGAGCCATGCTCTCGCGCGTCCGAGCCGGGAATCGTCACGGAAGCGATGCCAGCGGGTGTACTCGTCGTCATGGCGGCTGAGCTCTGCCTGGAAGCGTCGAAAGGCGCCGGACCCGTTGATCTCGGCCTGCAATCGCGAGGCGAGTCCGGGACTGTCGATCGTCGCGATGAACCGCTCCATCACGGCATACGACTCCTTCGGACCGGCACCCACAACCGGCACCCACCGGTCCAAGTTGTCGGCATCGAAGTCCTCGGGTCCCTGATCGACATCGAACAGCTCACCCGGCCACACCGTCGCGTCGGCGAGGTCGATGTAGGACACAGCCGCTGCTGATTGATCGAGCGCTTCGCCAATCTCGTCGAGATCGACCGCCAGCACCGTCAGCTCCGAGGTGGTGCCGTCGCGAACATGGTCGAGTTCGGCGATCAGCTCAGGGTCTCCGGACCAGTCCCGCTGCGAGAGCGACTCGATCAGCGTCGTCGCCGCAGCGATGAGTCCGGCCGACGATGAACAGCGAACGACGGCCTGTCCAGCGTGCTGCAGCGCGTCGTCAGGAATTCCGCCGGTGAGGGCCCTCGCGACTGCTGACGCATCGTTGCCGGCCACGCGAAGCTGCCCCAACCAAGTGTCCCGGCTCACTCCTGCGACTCCTTGTGGTGCTTCCCCTCGACGCTGTCGCGTCGGGCCACGGTGAACTGGCGGGCCTTGCCAATAATCGAGTCTTGGATGGCGATGAACTGCGCAGCGTCCGCCTGGCATTGCGTGCAGATGAACACGTCGCCAGCAGCGTTGCGGCCGCCACGAGTCCGCGACCGATGACAGACAGCGCAGATCGCAGCGGACTCAATCACGCCGGCATCTTCGCACCCTGCATCAGACCAGTCAGGTGACCTACGAGCGTACAACGTTCAACAGCCACCCCCAAGAACGATCGGACGCGCCCGCGTAACCGAACAGAGAGCCGGCGTTCCGCGTGCTTCAACGGAGCTACTTCTGTCCAACCTCGGCGAGGCGGATGCCGACCGCAGCCGCCGATCGGCCGCAGGCGCTCCGAGTTGCCGATCAGCACGTATTGGCAGGGCGTTGAGCGCGTCCTCGATCCGGCGTTCCTGGATATCTGCAATCGCTCTTGCAGAGCGAACCCCGATCGGACAATATTCGCCGATGCCCGGCGCCCGTTGGCGGGAACTGCGGCGCATCGCCGCAACGTCCAGGAGACATGGGGTTCACTGTGGCAATCGGAGCGCGAATGGTCTTTAGCTTCGCAGCGGCGATGCTTCTCATCTCCGGCTGTTCGGACTGCAAGGCTGATTCCTCGTGCCTGCCGAGAGGCACCTACATCGACGCGAACGAACTGCTCGGGCCAACGTCGGCCAAGATCTGTTTCGACGACGACTGCAAGACGCTGGTGCCGGGCGAAGACGACGGCGGCGGCGGCGATGGAAACGTCACCAACGGTTTCTACCGGAGCGACTGGTCGGACGGTCGGAAGTTGATGCTGACCATCGAGGTCTACGACTCGGCGGGCGACACACTGGGGTCGATCGCAGAAGAGCGCACGATGGACTCTGGGGGCTGGGCCTGCGGCGTCCACTTCTACGACTGGAAGAACGGGGCGCTGCATCGTCTCAACTAGCGCCAGAACTGCCCGATCGATCGGCGTTGCGCAACGAGTGAAATGCAGAGAGGTTCATGTGATGACGAGGCTGTGGATCGAACAACCTCGGAAGAGCGAGCGTTTACGTCTGCTTGCGCTCGTCGCAGCGCTCATGATCGCAGTGTTGCTCATCATGGTGGTGCTCGCGATCACGACGAGTCGATCATCGGATGACGGGATCGGTTCAAACCTCGGCACCGTGCATCTGCCTCTCGTTCTGTAGCGACAGAATTGCCGCTCTGGCTACGTCAGGCTGATTCGAGAACAATGCCGTAACGCTGTTGAGCGGCCTGTGCCGAGGTGCCGAGGAGGACGCCGATCTTCAGCCAGGAAAGGCCGGCCGATCGAGCCTTTGCAACTGCGTCGAGGACCTGGTGCTCAGTGCGAGCTCGCGCGACAACGGCGCGCTGAAGGAGGTATTCCTCGACCGGGATTTCGACTGCTTGTTCAGGGTCGAGGTTCTCGAAGCGTTGTGCGAGTTCGTGGGCGTGATCGAGGATGTCTTGGATTGAACGGGGCATGATTGTCACCTGAGAAATTTGGGCCGTGCGGACATGGC
>JBDSDH010000272.1:0-63385 GCA_039920665.1 Ilumatobacteraceae bacterium | reverse complement strand
CGCCAACATGGGTCGGCTGGCCGGCATCCCCGGTGTGCTGATCCACGGTCGGTTCGACCTCGGCGGACCGGTGCACATCGCCCACGAGGTCCACGCTGCATGGCCCGGCTCGCAACTGTTCGTCATCAGCGACTCGGGCCACACCGGCAGCGACTCGATGCGAGATTGCCGCCGCGCCGCACTCGCAGCGTTCGCCAACCCCGCCTGACGTCGAACATGCGGTTGCAGGTGGCCCCGGCGCAGTGACAGCCGCCCGGGACCCGGCCGATCCTGTGGAGGACCAACGGCGACACGCTACCTGATGGTCGCCGGGCCGGCGATGCCGCGCCCGGCTACGAGATCCAGCCCTTGCCCTTGGCGATCGCCCAGCAACCGGGGCTGATGAGCACAGCGCTGCCGACCAGCAGGGAATAGCTCAGCTTGTTGATCTTGAACAGTGCGGCAATACCGGCGAAGAACAACGACACGGCCAGAAAGATCGAGGCGAGGTCCATGTTGTCGCCCAGATCATCGGTCGCTGCAGCATCGTTGAACTGCTGGGTCGACAGGTCGAACTGTTGCTGGTAGGAGCCGAACTCCTCGACGACGTATGCGTCGGTGTCCATCGGCGTCGGAACATCAGCATCCCCGCTGAGCTCATTCCACACGACATAAGCAGTCTCGAGTTCCGGCGAGAACAATCGGTCCCGTACAACATTGGCGGCATCGTCGTCGCCCTTCTCGACCAGGATCTGGTATTGGAGAAAGACATTGGTGTCCTGGGCGACCTTGGTGCCGTAGTCGGCGTAGAAGCTGTTGGCTTCGTTGCGCGAGATGGTCGCCTCGGCGTAGCCCTTGACCGCGTCACCGCCGGCCAGACCGCCGTAATACGCGGCGTAGGCGGTCAACAAGCCGGCCAGGCCCAGCAGGATCGCTGCGATCAACTCGATCTTGCCGCGACCGTCAGCGGACTCGACCGTTACCGCTGCATCCTGTGTGGTCATATCGCTCATGGATCATCCCGTCCCTGTTTCCCGCCGCTGCTCTCAGCGCCGACAGAATCTAGGGCGCGGATCCGCTTGCTTCGCGTCTTTCGGCAGACTCGGTGCAATTTCCTGACAGTTCTGCGCCGCTTACCACGATGCGGGAATCTCTCAGTTTGTCGTCCAGCCGGTCGTGTACGTTTTGTACAATCGAACGGCTGCCGATCTCATGGTGGTACTGGTGAAAAGGATTCGACGATGGCGCTTGCAGCACGACTGAGCAAACTGGGTACCGAGACCGCGTTCAGCGTGTCGCTGGCCGCCGCCGAATGGGGCGCCAAAGGCAACCGGATCTTCCCGTTCCACCTCGGCGACCTCGACCTCGCCACGCCATCGAACATCGTTGCCGCGATGGACCGCGCGATTGCCGACGGCAAGACCGGCTACTGCCCGGCAGCGGGAATCGCTCCTCTGCGCGAAGCATTGGCCAACGACATCGGTAGCCGACGTGGCCTCACCTACTCGCCGAGTCAGGTCGTCGTTCAGCCCGGCGGCAAGCCCGTGATCACCAAGTTCATCCAGGCCGTGATGAACCCGGGCGAAGAGGTGCTGTACCCGAACCCCGGGTATCCGATCTACGAGAGCCAGATCGAATACTTCGGCGGCGTCGCCAAGGCGTACCGCTACCTGCCGACCTCCACCGGGTTCTCGATCGATCTCGACCAGGTTCGATCTCTGATCACGCCGGCCACCAAGGCCATCATCTACAACGATCTGCAGAACCCGATCGGCGCCGAATCGACCGCCGAAGAGCGCGAGGCCATCGCCCAGATCGCGATCGAGCACGACCTCTACGTGCTGTCCGATGAGGCCTACTTCGAGATGCGGTACTCGGGCACCTCGACATCGATCGCCTCGCTGCCGGGTATGCAGGAGCGCACGGTCATCCTCTACACCTTCTCCAAAAAGTTCGCGATGACCGGTTGGCGCCTCGGTGCTGCCGTGTGTCCGCAGGAGATCGCCGACACGATCACCAAACTCAACACCAACGACGAATCCTGCACCACCCACTTCGTCCAGTACGCCGGTGTCGAGGGCATCCTCGGAGATCAGACCGAGGCCCTCGCCATGCTCGACGTGCTCGTCGACCGCCGTGACACGGCCTTGCGGGCAATCGGCGAGATCCCAGGCATGACCGTCGCCGTCCCGGAAGCCACCTTCTACCTGTTCCCCGACGTCACCGAGGCCATCTCCATCGTCGGCGCAACCGACGTCGCCGACTTCGCCGAGAAGGCACTGCACAACACCGGCGTTTCGTTCTGTACCCGACGCCACTTCGGCCGCCCGCAGCCCGGCGAAGATCGCGAGTACATCCGCTTCGCCTACAGCGGCATCAACAGCAACGACATCCGCGACGGTCTCGGGCTGTTGCAACAGTGGATCGCGAGCGCCTGATGCGCGTCGTCGTCACCGGCCGCGTGCCAGAAGCAGCGATCACGATGTTGCAGGCCGAACACGAGGTGCTGGCCTGGCGCAGTGAGACCCTCGTGTCCCGTGAGCAGTTGCTGCATCGCGTCGACGGCGCCGATGCGATCCTGTCGCTGTTGACCGAGAAGGTCGATGCCGAACTGCTCGCCGCTGCCGGCCCTCAACTCAAGGTCGTCTCCAACGTGGCGGTTGGTTTCAACAACATCGACGTCGCCGCCTGCCGAGCCCGTGGCGTGATCGCCACGAACACGCCCGGCGTGCTCACCGACGCCACTGCCGACATCGCGATGGCGTTGATCTTGATGAGCACTCGTCGCCTGGCCGAAGGCGAGCGCGTCATCCGCAGCGAGCAGTCGTGGCAGTGGGGCATGTTCTACATGCTCGGCACGAGCATCCAGGGCAGCCGTCTCGGCGTGGTCGGGATGGGCCAGATCGGTGCAGCGCTCGCTCGCCGGGCCAAGACGTTCGGGATGACGATCACGTATTCCAACCGCAGCGAGATCGCTCCCGAACTCGCGGACGAACTCGGCTGCGTGCGACTGTCGATGGAAGAGCTGCTCCGGACCAGCGACGTCGTGTCGCTCCACTGCCCGTACAACGACGGAACCCATCACCTGATCGATGCCAAGGCGCTGGCGATGATGAAGCCGTCGGCGTATCTGATCAACACCGCACGCGGTCCCGTCGTCGACGAGGGAGCCCTCGCTGACGCGCTGCGAAGCGGCCAGATCGCCGGCGCCGGACTCGACGTCTTCGAAAAGGAGCCCGAGGTCCACGCCGATCTGCTCGGTCTCGACAATGCGGTGCTGCTCCCCCATCTCGGCTCGGCCACCATCGAGACCCGCACGGCAATGGCGACGCTCGCCGCCACCAACGCCCTTGCGGTCCTGCGCGGTGAGTCAGCGCCGAACCCGGTCACCTGATCCAGCCGCACGGCAGCGCTCGCCGCTACCGTTCCCAACACCGTGTTGATCCTTGCCGACGACCTCACCGGCGCTGCAGACGCCGCTGCTGCGTTCGCTCAGGGCGGACGCCCGACCTACATCGTCCTGTCGCCGGCCGACGCGCCGATCGCCGCGCTCGACACCGATGTCGTGTCGGTCGATGTCGACAGCCGGGCGATGGACGAAGGCGATGCAGTCGCCGCGACCGCGGCTGCATTCGCCCGCCATTCGCGCCATGCAGCAGATGGGGTGCTGGTCAAGATCGACTCCACCATGCGCGGTCACGTCCGGCGAACCGTCGAGACCGTGCTCGCACTGCTGCCTACCCGCCCGTCGCGGGTCGTGGTCTGTCCGGCGTTCCCGTCACTCGGCCGCACCGTGGTCGATGGAGCGGTCCATGTCGACGGCGAGGCGATTCCCGGCGGCCTGTTGCGCGAACGGTTTGGCGGATTCCCGGCAGGCGCCGGGCTGTTCATCGCTGCCGCCCAGACCGAGGCACAGATCGCGGCGATCGTCACGATGATGGACGACGACGTGCTGTGGGTCGGGTCGGCCGGTCTCGCCCGCCATGTCGCAGCACGATGTGCGCCCGCGTTCGGAGTTGCGATGATCGACCGAGAGCCATCGGCCAAGGTGGTCGTGGTGGTTGGTTCCCAACACGCGCGCAGCATCGAACAGCTCGGCCGTCTGGATGCCTCGACCAAGGTCCTGCGGGTCGATCCCCGCGACCGAGCCTTTCTCGAACAGGCCCGTGTCACCATCGCCGCCGCCGACGGTCTCGTGCTCACCGGTGGGCACACAGCGCGTGCCGTGCTGGACCTGCTCGGCATCACCAACTACGTCCTCGGCGGCGAGATCGAGACGGGCATTCCGTGGGGAGTCGCCAACGACGATGGCCGTTCGCTCCTGCTGGTCACCAAGGCAGGCGGATTCGGCGATGTCGACAGCCTCCGTCGTGCGGTCGATTTCCTCGGCTCGCCGAACTGATCGCCATACTGAACGGGTGAGCTCGACAACGCAATTCCCGGTGATCGCGGTGACGATGGGCGATCCCGCCGGGGTCGGTCCGGAGATCATCGTCAAGGCCCTCGCCCGCGACGACGTCGCCGGACTGTGCCGAGCGGTCGTGATCGGAGACGTCGGACGTCTCGCTGCGGCCGCAGCGTCCTGCAACCTCACCCCGCGAATCGTGGCAGTCCGGTCACCGGCCGATGTGAGCGAGAGCGGTACCGGGGTGATCAATGTGATCGACCTCGGCGGTGTGCCGGAAGATCTGGCATTCGGAGCCGTGTCTCCCATCGCCGGCGATGCCGCGTATCGCTACATCGAGCGTGCGGCGCAACTCGCGTTGAACGGCGAGGTCCAGGCCATTTGCACGGCTCCGCTCAACAAAGAGGCCCTGCACGCTGCCGGACACATCTATCCCGGTCATACGGAGTTGCTCGCTCACCTGACCGGAACGGCTGAGGTGAGCATGATGCTCGAGGCGCCCGGCCTGCGGGTCGTGCACGTCACCACCCACATCGGCATCATCGATGCGATCGCGAAGATCGACCCGGGCCTCATCGAACGCACGATTCGCCGTGCCCACGAGACGCTCGTTCAGTCCGGTATCGCGTCACCTCGGCTGGCGGTGTGCGGGATCAATCCGCACGCAGGCGAGAACGGTCTGTTCGGCCACGGCGAAGAAGCCGACAAGATCGATCCAGCGATCGCCACCGTGCGCGCCGAAGGCATCGACGCGGTCGGCCCGCTCCCGGCAGACACCCTGTTTTTCCGGGCACGTCGAGGCGACTTCGACTGCGTGGTTGCGATGTATCACGACCAGGGCCACGGTCCGGTCAAGGTGCTCGGGCTCGAGGCAGGCGTCAACATCACCATTGGCCTGCCGGTCGTGCGCACGTCAGTCGATCATGGCACAGCGTTCGACATCGCCGGTGCCGGAACGGCCGACGAGCAGTCGATGGTCGAAGCATTGAAACAGGCCGTCAACCTCGCCTCCGTCCGCCCCTGAAGTGCACCCAGCCGGATGTTTGCTGACCAACCGGGCGAGCAACAAACACCCCACACGACCCCAGCCGGATGTTTCGTAACCGACCGCTCTCAGGGTTGCGGGGCTGCTGGCGCTGTCGGAGGTGGCGAGCTGACGAGGTCGACGAGTCGGTTACCGGCTTCGTGGCCGAGGGAGACAAGTTCGCTGAACTGCTCGTTGGTGAGGAACTGGTTGCCGGTCGAGTAGTTCGGAAACCGTGGATCCGATTTGGCGTAGCGACGGATTCCGATGTCGAGGTCGGATGCGAGCTGGGCCTTCGCGTAATGGATCACGCCATCGAACGTCGTCTGCATCTGCTCGTCCCAGTAGCTCACCCGCAATGTGGCCACGATGCCCGTCGGCAACGCGCCGGCCGCACCGGTGATCGAGCCGAGTTGACCGAGATCGATGCTGTGGACCACCGAGGGCAGTTCCAGCCCGGCCAACTCGACGGCCTCGCGGAGCGTGGTGAATGCACCGATCGAATCGCCGCTGGCATCGACGCAGATGATGGTCGTGCAGCGACGACGAAGCAATTCGACCAGTCCGAGATTCTCCCAGTGGCCACCATCGGCGACGAACACATACCGGTCGCCCGGGTCGTACCAGCCGAGGATCTCCTTGAACAGATAGCCGAGGCGGACCTTGGTGAACGACGCGTTCGGATCGCCGACCAGCCGTGGGTTCGGCAGCCAGATCCCGAGATCGATGTTGAACGCTGCAAGGAGCGCATTGGTGGACCCCTTGCTCAGCCGTCCCATCGCCGATGCGAACGCCGCACCACTCGTCGCGATCCACGACGACACGTACTGCTCGGTCCCGAGACGCCCGGGCAACCGCTGCATGTACTCATCGGTCGGCACGACGGCATCGCCGATTCGAACGTCGCGACGCGAGATCGTGAACGTCTCGGCAGGCAAGCCGCCGGGAGCGATGCCGGTGCGTTGCTGAGCGCAACAGATCACGAGCTCAGGAGTCGAGTCGGGCATCTGATCCCAGCGCAACTGATGTTCTTGCCGGGGCGAGTGCACGCGACCGTCATCGACGTTGCGAGCCAAGCCGAACGTGCGGCGGAGTCGCTTGCGATAGATCCGGTGGATCGACAGTTCGCTCGTGTCGATGAAGGAGTAGACGAACCCGAACACGACGACCACGATCAACCAGACGACGACCGACCGGTACGCGCCGGCGTCGATCGCAGAGTCGGTGGCCACCTTGCCGGCCCAGATGAACGCGACGAAGGCGAGCAGGAACCCACCGAGTTCGGGCAGTCTGGTCGAGATCTGGCTGATCACCGGCTTGCGGGCAATCCGCCACACAGCGCCGAGCGCGGCAACGAACGCCGACCCGCCGACCGCCGTGGCCCGCAGACTCGCGGTTCCGCCGTTCAGCCACCGGCCCGCCAACACCATCGCCAGCGGCAGGAGGACGAGGACGAACTCGAGCACAGCGGCCAACGCCAACAGCGCCGCCGACACCTTCCACAACGAGGCGACCTTCCACGATGGCAAGGCCGAGAGCAACAGCACCACACCGGCCGAGATCACCAACAGCAGGCCCGGCAGCCAGAGTTCGGCGACGATGTCAAGTCGTTGCGGCAGTGCCGCTCTGGCGCGCAGCACCGGTTGCACCGCCGGTGACCCGAGCAACCAACCAATCGGCCAGGCGACCAGATACACGAACGCGCCGAGGACGACGACATTGAACAGGATGTAGATCAGAGCAGCGAGTATCGGTCGACCGAGTCCACCCGGGCCGTTGCGGAGGAACCGGTGGCGGCCGCCGCTGCTGCCAGGAATCGGCTCGGTCAACCATTCGACGATGTCGTCCGCGGCTGGACGCGACGGGTCGTCGGCCTTCAACAACCGCCACGCCGTCGCCGCATATGATCCGCCGGAAACCGCCGTCAGCCACCGGGCTCGGTCCATCACCCCAGCTTGTTCCATTCGTTGCATTGCGCCGAGTGAGAACGCCGCTGCCCGAATGCCGCCTCCGCTGCAGCAGATGCCCAATTCGTCGGCTCGACCGCCGCCACCGCGCGGCATCGCACCCGGATCATCGGCTGGACTGAGGCGAGGTGCATCGCGTTCATTGCGACGAGCGAACGCCAACATCAGCGCCATGACTGCGGCGATCATCGCCACCGCCACAAGCAGCCATTTCAGCCAGGCAACCGTCGCGATCACGATCGGAAACGCCATTCGCTCCGGAAGCGCGAACCGACCGCCACGGACGTCGACACCGATCAGCAGCAACGTGTTCTCGATGATGTCGAGCGCACCGGCAGCAAACGGTACGAGCACGATGCCGCGCTCGATTCGCTTCAGCCCGGGGGCATGGTAGAGGGGCCACCACCGTCGCACGATCGAGGCGAGCAACAGGACGTAGCCGGCGATCAGGACGAAGTCGGTGAGGATCGCCGTCCGCCCAGCACCCAGATCTGCGGTGCAATCGCTGAGCCAGCCGGCGAGTCGTCGATCCGATCCCGCCAGCTCGACCGCAAGACTGAACTCGTTGCACGGGGATGCAGCACTCGTTGCGATCGTTCCGGCCACGGTCAGCACTGCGCCGATCGCGATCACCGGCCAACTGCCCAACAGCCGTGACGGTCGAGCCGCGTACAGTTCACGTGGACGGTCGCGATCCTCGGTCTCACCCGTGGCCTTCACGTCGACATGATGACACATGCCGCGACCGCCTTTGGCCGGGCGGTCAGTAGGGTCGATCCGATGATCGTCGCCGTCGTCGCCAGCGCTGTCGTCGCCCTTGGTCTGCTCGTCGGCTGGTTGATCACTGCCCGCCGCCTCGCCACCGAACGAGACCGCAACTCATCGTCGCAAGCTGCGGTAGCAGCCGCTACCGCAGCACTGTCCGAGCAGGCTGCCGCCCTGTCAGTCGAAGCGGAAGAGGCGCGTCAAGCACGCACCGAGGCCGAACGCCTCCGCGAAATCGCAACCGCCGATGCAGTCCAAGCTCGCAGTGACCGCGACGCTGCCGTGTTCGAAGCAGCAGCCTCGTTGGATCGGGCTCGGCTCGCCGACGAACGATCGACCGAGGTCTTCGCCGGCTTCGACCCTCAGCTGATCTGGGATCTCGAGCAGTCCCGCAGCGAACGGCTGTGGCGGCTCAGTATCGCCCTCGGGCCAGATCTCGACTCTGTGTTCCAGGGCGAGCCGGATCCACTGCGAGTGGCGTTGCAGGTCGAGGTCGATGCGACCCGGGAAGAGGTCGGTGCGGTGGTCGAGCTCGATGCCGAGTTGCCGACCACGTTGACCTCGGCCGGAGCGGTGCTGGTGTTGCGCTCGACCCAGGAGCTGTTGGCCACCGTCGTTCGTCGGAGCGAATCGACCACGGTTCACATCGCTCCCGATGAGCGCGACATGATCGTCACCATCCACTCGATCGACGAACTCGGGGAGCCGGTCGCACCCGGACCGTTGGCAATTCCAACGTCAAAGTCGTTCGAAGCGATCGACAGTGGGGTCCGGATCCACAATGTGGTGGGAAACGTGGTGGGAAACGTCGTGGGAAACGTCGCCGCCAACGCCATCGTGAATTGAGTCGCCGGCGGTTGTGGACGTCCGACGGGCTTCGCTGGGTACCCTGAACTCCATGACGATCTCGCCTGACGACAAGAACTGGACCTGGGTGCTCGAACGAGAGTGCTCGGAGTGCGGTTTCGACGCTGGGTCGTACGATCCCACCACCATCTCCGACACGCTGTCCGCCAATGCCGCAGAGTGGGTCCAACTGTTGGAATCCAACGATGTTCGTTCGCGCCCGACGCCGCAGCACTGGTCGGCCCTCGAGTACGGGTGTCATGTTCGCGACGTGTTCGTGCTGTTCAACGAACGGCTGCGGTTGATGCTCGAACACGACGACCCCACGTACCAGAACTGGGATCAGGACGCGACTGCTCTCAGCGAGCGTTACAACGAGCAGGATCCGGTCGATGTCGCCCCGGCGTTGTTGCACGCTGCAGAATCACTGGCCGAGCGTTTCCACGCCGTCACGGGCGACCAGTGGCAACGCACCGGCACCCGCAGCGACGGTGCCAAGTTCACCGTGCACTCCTTCGCTCAATATCTGATCCACGATCCGATCCACCACCTGCACGACGTCCATCAAGGCAATCGCACGCTTGCCGCCCGCTGATCCGGCGACAACCACTTCCAGGGAGCACCATGAAATTTCAACGCGGACGCGCGCTGGCATTGGCCATTGCGTCGACACTGTTGATCGCCGCCTGCGGCAGCGGGTCAGGCAGTGCCGGCGGGACCACCGATCCAGCGACGATCAGCTCCACGATCGAGACGTCGGTCGCGACATCGCCTGCAGCGGTGGCCTCGACCGGTCCGGCAGACACCGCGTCGCCGGACACCACTGAGCCGACCCCCGAGCCGTCGGCTGCGACCACGGTCGACACCGACCCGCCCGCTAGCGATCCGGTGTCTTCCGGACCGCTCACGATCCAGCAACTGCTCGATCTCGGCCGCCCGATCGTGCTCGCCCACGCTGCCGGCGAGGACCAGTTCCCCCACTCCAGCCCCTACGGCTACGGCGAAAGTGTGAAGGCCGGGGTCGACATGCTCGATTTCGACGTCCAACTCACCGGCGACGGCGTGCTCGTGATCCAGCACGACGACTCCACCGGCCGCACGGCAGACCAGGATCTCGTCGTCGCCGATTCGACCTACGAGCAACTGCACGCACTCGACAACGCCTATTCGTTCACCGCCGGCTGTGTGTGCACCGATGCTGCGCCCGAGGCCTACATTTACCGCGGCATTCGCACCGGTGCTGTCCAACCACCCGCCGGCTACACGGCTGACGACTTTGCCATCGCCCGCTTCAGCGACGTGGCCAAACGGTTCTCCGACTATCCGGTCAACATCGAGATCAAAGGCGAGGGCGAGCCGGCCATCGCCGCTGCTCGCGAACTCGCGACCGAGTTGGCCGAACTCGATCTGCTCGACAATGCAGTCGTCGCCTCGTTCGACGATGCTGTCGTCACCGCCTTCCACGAGTTCGCACCGACCGTCGAAATCTCGCCCGGCCTCGGCGCATCGAGTGCTTGGGTGCTCGACAGCACACCGTTGCCCGATGGAATGCGGATCCTGCAGTTGCCGCCGAAGTTCGGTGAGATCGATGTGTTGTCACCCGACACAATGACCAAGACCCACGCCGCCGGTTACTTCGTGTGGGTCTGGCCCAACGACCGCACGCTCGAGAATCCGGCGTCGTACCAGCAGTTGTTGACCGAAGGCATGGACGGCCTCAACATCAACTTCCCGGGGGCCGGTGTCGAAGCGGTCAGGACGTTCGCCGGCTGACACGCACGATGGTCAGACCGACACGTCGGTCTGCTCGGACCGTGAATCGACCCGTTCGGTCACTGCTCGGGCGCCGTCGATCGACACCGATACCCGCTGGCCGACCGCCAGATGACCAGCGCCGGAACTCGCCAGGTGGGCGTGGACCAATGAGTCGATCACGTCGAGACGAACTCCGACCACCGTGGCTGCGCCCTGGAACGTGGTCGAGGTCACTGAACCAACGAGTCCGGTCACACCTTCGGCGTTGACGACCATGTCCTCGGGACGCACGAGGAGCAGCACCTCGGTACCGGCGTCGTGACCCGCTGCGCTCGGGGTGAGGATGACGGTGCCGAGTACATCCACTGCGTCGGCACCCCGGATGGTGGCCGGCAATTCGTTCATCGAGCCGACGAAACGGGCAACGAACGCGCTCGACGGCCTGCTGTAGACCTCGCTCGGAGCGGCGAGTTGTTCGATTCGGCCGTTGGACATCACACCGACGCGATCGGCGATACCGAGTGCTTCTTCCTGGTCGTGGGTGACGATCAGCGTCGTGATACCGAGTTCGGTCTGGATCCGACGGATCTCGTCGCGCAGGGCGAGGCGAACCTTGGCATCGAGAGCCGAGAGCGGCTCGTCGAGCAGTAACACCTCCGGCCGGATCGCCAGTGCCCGCGCCAGCGCAACACGTTGCTGCTGACCGCCCGACAGCTGATGGGCGTAACGGTTGTCCAACGAGCTCAGCTGCACCAGTTCGAGCATTTCGCCGACCCGCCGCTTGCGCTCGCCGCTTGCGACCTTGCGGGTGCGGAGGCCGAACTCGACGTTCTGAGCGACCGTCAGGTTGGGGAACAGGCTGTAGCTCTGGAACACCATCCCCATGTTGCGTTTGTGGGCGGGGGTCCGGGTGATGTCGCTGCCAGATACCAGCATTGCTCCAGAGTCCGCGAATTCGAACCCGGCTGCGATGCGCAGCGCCGTGGTCTTACCGCAACCAGAGGGGCCGAGCAGGCTGATCAGTTCACCGTTACGGACATCGAGATCGAGGCTCTCGAGCGCAACGGTGGGTCCGAACGTCTTGCGAACAGAGATGTAGCTGAGTGAACTCATGTGGGTGTGAGACCTTGCCTAGAAAACCGTGATGGACTGGGCAGCGCCGCGTTTGCGGGTGACCAGGGTGAGAATCAAGAGCAGCAGTGTGGTCACGAGGAGAATCAAAAGTGCCATCCCGGTCCCGGCGAACGCATTGCTCTGCTGAAAGGTGTACAACTCGGTCGGCAACGTGCGCTTGAGCAACACTCGCGCAATCGTGAACTCACCGAGCACGACCGTGGCCGTGAGGAACGAACTCGACACGATCGATGCCCGCAGGTTGGGGATCAGCGCCCGAAAGAGGGTCGTGCCCCAGCCAGCACCGAGGCTCCGCGATGCATCGACGAGTGTCTTGACATCGAGCGCTCGAATGCCGGCATCGAGCGAGCGGAACGTGAACGGCAGAGCGAGCACCACATAGAAAGGAACGAGCGAGTAGTCCGAGTTGAGGAACCAGCGAGCGTTGTCCTTGACCACGACGATGCCGGCGACCAGCGCAATCGGCGGGATCACATACGGCAAGACGGTCAAGAACTCGACGAACGAACGCAGCTTCGGCAGCCGGAGGTGAACCCACAGGGTCGTCGGCAAGAGCAGTGCCATTGTCAACGCGACGGTGGCGAGGACGAGCTTGAGGCTCAGCCACAGTCCGTTGCGCAATGGTTGGTCGTCGAGCCCTTGCTTGACGAATCTCAGCGTCCAACGGCTGAAGATGTCCGACCAGCGCAGCGTGATCACCGGGATCTGCTGGAAAGCGAAGCGGGCCATCGCGAGGAGTGGCAGCGCGAAGAAGGCCAAGCAGACCAGCAGCACGACGACCGGGCCGATCTTGCCGATCCACTTGCTCGGTTTGCCGACGGGCGCTGGAGCCATCGGCACGGGACCGGTCGGCGGTCCCCCCAACTCTGGATCCACGAGGGGCGACAGCCCGAATTGCGGTTCGACGGGCATCATGTGCGCCACCTTTCGGCCCGCTTGCGCAGGAACCAGTACAGACCCATACAGACGATCATGATCAAGATCATCCATGCCGCGAGCGAGAAGCCGAGTTGCTCTTCGCCCGATGAGATGTCGCCGCGGAAGTAGAAGCTGATCCGGAGCGGCACGATCGACGACTTGGTCGTGATTGCTGCAGCCGTTGCATACGCGCTGAACGAGTTTGCGAACAACAGCAAGAATCCGCCGAGCAGCGATGGTGTCAGCACCGGGATCCCGACTCGCCGCCAATAGGTGAACGAGGTGCCGCCGAGGTTGGCGCACGCTTCACGCCACGCCGTCTTGAGACCGTCGATGGCCGGCAGCGTGATCAACACCATCAGCGGAATGTTGAAGTACGAGTAGACGGTGGCGAAACCCCAGATCGAGTCAAGCGCGAAGTCGTGGCCGTAGAGATCGATGCCGAGCCCCTCGAGGACCTTGGTCCCGATGCCTTGGCGTCCGAGCAGGGCGAGAAACGCGAATGCGAGCGGGACGCCACCGAGGTTGGCGGCAACGCCGCTGAAGGCAGTCACGACCGTGCGCAGCCACTTGGGGCGCCGGATCGTGGTCGCTGCGTATGCGAGCAACGTCCCGATGATCACGCCGATCAGCGCCGACAGCGCCGACAGCCTCACCGAGAAACTGAATGCATCGAGGTTCTGGCCGGTGAAGGCATTCTTCAGGGCGCCGAAACCGAAGTCGCCGTTGTTGTCGAACAGAGACTTGGAGAACACACTGATCGCCGGGACGATCAGGAACAGCAGCAGAAAGGCCAGGAATGGGACGAGGCCGAGCCATGCCCACGATCGCCGAGCCTTGGGAGCAGACGCGGCGGGGGCCGCGCCTGCGGCGCGACCCCCCACTGCGTTCAGTGCAACATCAGTCACGAAACGCTCAGGCGTCCGCAACCATCGGGCCCCACTTCTCGGCGAGAACTGCCTTGGCGGCGTCGATCTGCTTCGGCGTGAGGAACGAGATCTGGTCGATCAACTCTGCTGGCGGCAGGTTGGCCTTGGCAGCCTCATCAACCAGGCCGGCCTTGACGATCGCCGCGTAGCGGGCCGGAATGGCGCCGCCTTCGAGGTAGCCGAGGGCCCCCTCGTTCGACAGGATGTGCTCGATCCACAGCTTCGAGCAGGCACCGTGCGGCGAGTTGGCAACGACACCCTGCCCGTAGAAGCCGCCGTAGACGCCGTCGGACGGGAAGTTGGTCTCATAGGTGAAACCGGCATCCTCGATCTGGGCCCGCAGACCCGGAACGTTGTAGCTCCAGTCGAGCGCGATCGGGGTCTCGCCCGAGATCACGGTCGCCGGGGTCACATCGGCGTTGCCGAGGTTGCCGGACTTCTTGAGCTTGGCGAAGAACTCGATGCCAGGCGTGATGTCGTCTGCGCTGCCACCGTTGGCCAGTGATGCAGCCATGACAGCGGCGAATGCTGCGCCGGCTTCGCGCGGGTCACCGTTGAGGGCGACGAGGCCCCTGTACTCCGGCTTGGCGAGATCGGACCATGTCTTGGGGGCGTTCTTGACGATCGTGGTGTTGGTCGAGATCGCCATGATGCCGTAGTACGAGCCGTACCAGTTGTTGCCAGGACCCTGCAGATCCGTGGGGATCTCGTCGATCACTGTCGGAATGTAGGGTGCGAAAAGTCCCTGATCGACCATCGACGATGCAATTGCCGGGCTGACGTCGACGGTGTCGGGCATGTCATCCTGACCAGCGAGGGTCTTGACGGCATCTTCTTCTTCCTTGGAGGAAGCGTTCGGGTTGGCGACCGAATACTTGATGTCGGGGTACTTCTCACCGAAGGCGGCGATGATTCCCTTGTAGTTGGCCCACTCGTCGGGCAGTGCGATCAGGTTGAGCTTGTTCCCCTCGGTCGCGCACTCGTCGACGAGCCCAGACAGATCGCCGGCCTCGGCCGGTGCCGTCGACGCGCCAGTGGTCTCGGCCGGAGCCGTGGTTTCCACTGGTGCGGCAGTCGTCGTGTCGGCCTTTTTGGTGTCGCTGCCGCACGATGTGGCGATGAAGCCGATGGCGACCGTGGCGGCCATTGCTCTCAGATACTTCTTCCGTAGCACGTTGCTCCCCTTGTTGTAGCCGAGGTGACCTGTTCACGGGCCCCGGTTGGTTGCTGGGACGTTAGCCCGTCTCCAGCAACCCCGACGCGATTCCCCCCGAGGTGCACTCCAAGATTCATGCCGCGGAACGCTCCGGGACGTGCCCAGTTCATCTGCCGTTCATCTTCACCGCGGGCGGTCAGTGGGACATCACCGTCAGCGCAGCCTCGGCGTGGATGCGGATCATGTCTGGCGTCACTGCCGCCGAGCCCGGCAATTCGACCAGGAAGCTGGTCGCTCCGGCGACGGTGGAGTTGATGAATGACCCCGCGGTTCCGGTACAGCGCTGACTGCACGGCACGTCGCTGATCGACAGCCCGACGAGTGCGGCGTACTCGGTCGGGATCTCTGTGCGAGCCCCACCGGCACTGACCGTGTTCGCGTCCTGGTGATACCAGATTGCGACCTCGGGTTGGATCTCGCGGATGAACGCCTCCGTGGCTGCCGTCTCGGGCTGATCGGCCGGGGCCTCTCCGCTGTACTGGCGATGTTCGCTACTCGGAGCGATGTAGCTCCAACCGTTGGAGAAGTTGCGGTTGAGGTCGACGGCGTTCGCGTTGCCTCGGGTGCCGTTGGCAACCCCATCCGGGTTGATGGTGTCGATCAGCCACAGGTCGATCCCGACCGGCGTCGCCAGAGTCGCCAGCAGCGCGGTCACCTCGCCACCTTTCACCTCGTCACCGTGAATGATGCCAACAACCAGAACGATCCGTCCGCCAGGAGTACCCATTCTGGTCGCGAGGATCGGGCGTCCCTGAACGGATGTACTGATCACCCGTTGCTCGACAATGACAGGGGCCACGGTCGCCGCCGGCGGTCGATGCAGGTCGAGAGCAGCGCGGGTCAACGGCCCCACGAGGCCATCGACACCGAGACCCCGCGACGTCTGGAAAGCGACGACGCGAGCGCGCGTCGACAAGCCGAAAGACGGATCTGGGGCCGAGCCGGTACCGAATCCGAGTTCGGAGAGTCGCGCCTCGAGACAGGCGACCTGGCCGGAGCGACTGCCGAGTTGCAGCGTCGACGTGATCGCACACTGGGCGGCGTGTGCGGCTGGCACATCGACCGCGGGTGACCCGGTGAGCGCCGCACACAACAGTGTCGCTGTGGTCAAAATCGACCGCAGCATCGACCGCAGCCGCACGCGCACAACCAACCAGGGCGAGCTGATCAGGCGGGCGTGGGGGCGAACTGGCGCCGCTCGGCGCGAGCGGCCAACGCCTTGGCGACCGTGCCGAGACGCTCGATCCGCTTGAGCAGCTTCTCGCGGGCCAACTCGGCAGCTGCGCTGAGTCGCTCGAGGCTCTGAACCCGCCAGTGGTTGAGGATCACCGGCACGAAGACCTGCTCGTGCAGAATCGTCGCGTCGTAGATACCGGCCTGGGCGATCGACGCACTGTGCTTGTCGAACTCGAGGATGCCGGTACCCGGCATCGCAAACGTGCGCACGACCTCTTCGATCGCGATCACCATCGATGACGGATCGAGCTCGATCGCAGCAGACGCGAGATCTCGGTAGAACAGGTAGTGCAGGTTCTCGTCGTTGGCAACTCGGGCCATGACGTCGTACCCAGCTTTGTCGCCGATCAACTTGCCCGTGTTGCGGTGGGCGATTCGGGTGGCCAGTTCTTGCAGCGCAACGTAGGCGACGCCGATCAGTGGCGAATCGGGGCTCGGAACCTCGCCACCGCACACCTGCGCCATCCGTGCTCGTTCAAGCTGAACCGGATCGATCGCACGCGTCGCCGTCAGGTAGTCCCGGATCACGATCGAATGACGACCCTCCTCGGCCGTCCAACGTCGATTCCAGGTGCCGAACGCACCATCCATCGAAAACATCCGCTCGATGTCTCGGAAGTAGTACGGAAGATTGTCCTCGGTAAGCAGATTGACGTACAACGCACTGCGGACAGCCGCCGGAATCTCGAAGCCGGCCATTTCCGAATCCGTCTCGGACCATTCGTAGCCCTTGTCGAAGTCACGCCCCCGTCCATACGGAACGAGTTCGTGGGGAAACCACTCGCGGGCGGTCGCCAAGTGGCGATCGAGCAGGGTGCCGGCAACCGGTTCGAGTTCGGCGATGAACGTCTCTGGCGTCATGTTGCCAGCCTACCGACCAGTAGGTAGGCGCGCGAGTCAGTCGGGCTCTTTTTGGTCCAAATCGGCCAGCAATTTCTTGGGCGCGATGCAGCGATACGCGTCGGCGACGATGTCGGTCAACTCGTCCCAGTCGGGATGCACGTTCAATTGGACCCCAAGCCAACCTCGGCCACCGACGTACGGGGGGACGAAGAACCGCTCCGGATCCTCGTCGACCAGTTCGCTCTGGACCCCGGTCGGCGCTGCGCACCAGATTGCCAGACGCCCGTCGTTGTGATGGTTGTCGTGGAACATCACGAACGACTTCTTGACGAAGAACGTCGGCGATCCGTGGCTCAACTTCTCGGTCACTTCCGGCAGCGCCAGGCAGGCAGCGCGCACATGATCGAGCGCAGCCTGGATGACCACCTGCGAGTACGGCGCGTTGTCGCGATCGCTCATCGAAACAGGTCCCGGCTCTGGTCGCGCAGCACCGGCGCAATGGTCGCCGTGTCGTCCGGTTCCCACTGATAGCCCCGCACCACGGCCAGCGGGATACGGCTGACGTTGCCCTTCACCAGTTCGGCAGCACCGGTGATCTGATCAGCCGTACACAGCGCCTGTACGCGGAACTCGTGGCCGTGCGGATCCACCTGGCCGATGTAACTGTGAATCGGCTGCATACCCGCGATCCCGATCGCGATGTCGGTCTGGCCTTCGCGCCACGCCCGCCCGAACGTGTCGCTGATGATGACTGCGACATCAAGGCCCTCGGCGAGCAGCGCCGTCCGGATCCGGCGAGCGGTGGCATCGGAGTCGAGTGGCAGCAACAGCGCCTTGCCGACGCCGCCACTGCTCGATTGATCGACGCCGGAGTTGGCACAGACGAAGCCGTGGTGGGTCTCGGTGATCAAGATCGGCCCGATTTGACGGACGACCCGCTTGGCCTCGCGCAGCACGATCTCGACGATCGCTGGATCCTTGTCCCACGGCTTGGCCCACTGCAGCGCGAACGGCGACGGCTCGATCGAGGACAGATCGACCACCTGCCCCTCTGCCTTGGAAACGATTTTGCTCGTCACCACCAACACGTCGCCGCTCTGCAGCGCAGTACCGGCCGACTCGGCAGCAGAGATGCTCAATGCCGCGAGGTCGGCACCGGGTTCGATTTCGGGAAGGCCGGGGATGCCGAAGATCTGGAGGGCATTGGACGGGAGGGTCATGCTCGAAGTCTTACCGACGATGTGGCGCCGCGGCGGGCCACGGACCAACATGGCGTCGTGGTTTCAGACATCTTCGACCCAACCGCGTGGCGCGAGATCCCCGAGTTCTCGTTCACAGACATCACCTACCACCGGGCGCTGGCCCATGGCACGGTCCGAATCGCGTTCGACCGACCCGAGATCCGCAACGCGTTTCGGCCACATACGGTGGACGAGTTGTACACCGCGCTCGATCACGCCCGGATGAGCGTCGACGTCGGCTGCGTCCTGCTGACCGGTAATGGCCCATCGCCGAAAGATGGTGGGTGGGCGTTCTGCAGCGGTGGCGATCAGCGAATTCGCGGCCGAGACGGTTACAAGTACACCGTTGAAGCAGGTGACGGGACGCTCGGCGAAACCGCCGCCAGCATCCAGCCCGGCCGGGCCGGACGACTGCACATTCTCGAAGTGCAACGGCTGATCCGGTTCATGCCGAAGGTGGTCATTTGCGTGGTGCCCGGTTGGGCGGCCGGCGGCGGGCACAGCTTGCACGTCGTCAGCGACCTCACGATCGCCAGCCGCGAGCACGCTCGGTTCAAGCAGACCGATGCCGACGTCGCCAGCTTCGACGGCGGCTTCGGCTCGGCCTACCTGGCCCGCCAGGTCGGTCAGAAGTTCGCCCGCGAGATCTTCTTCCTCGGCGACGAGTACTCCGCCGACGATGCTCACCGGATGGGGATGGTCAATGCCGTCGTGGCCCATGCTGATCTCGAGCCAACCGCGCTCGAGTGGGGTCGCAAGATCAACGCCAAGAGCCCGACCGCACAGCGGATGCTGAAGTACTCGTTCAACCTGATCGACGATGGCCTTGTCGGTCAGCAGTTGTTCGCCGGTGAGGCGACCCGGTTGGCGTACATGACCGACGAGGCCCAGGAAGGACGCGAGTCGTTCCTCGAAAAGCGGGACCCCGACTGGTCGGCGTACCAGTGGCTGTTCTGACTCGCTCGATCATTCCGATCGACGATCCGAACGACGACCGGATCGCGCTGTTCAAGGTGCGTGACCGGGCGCTCAACACTCGCGCCGACCGGCGTGAGCAGACCGCAGCCGGGATGTTCCTGGCCGAGGGCGACCTCGTCGTGACCCGAGCCCTCGACGCCGGGTGCACAGCGGTTGCCGCGTTCTGCGACATCGACGATCCGCCCGCGGTCGTCGACCGCTTCGCCGACGACATCGCCGTCTACGGAGGTCACCGTGCTGTACGCAGCGAGGGAATGGGACTCGGTGTTCCGCTGTCGATCCTGGCGCTGTTCCACCGTCCCGCTCCCCTGCCGGAATCGGCGCTGGTCGACTTCGGACGAGTGGTCGCCATCGAAGCCGTCGACAACCCGGTCAATCTCGGCACCGTGGTCCGCAGCGCAGTCGCGCTCGGCTGGGACGGCCTGCTCCTCGATCGCACCAGTGCCGATCCGCTCTCGCGTCGCTCGCTGCGCGTCTCGATGGGCAACACGTTCGCGCTGCCCTTTGCTCGCACCGACTCGCTCCTCGACGCCGTACACGCTGCTGTCGATCGCGGCGCAATGGTCGTCGCCCTGACCCCGGCCGGCGATGCCGTCTCGCTCGATTCCCTTTGTCCGGCCGCCGAGCAGCCCGTGATGCTCCTGTTGGGTTCGGAGCGTGCGGGTCTGAGCGACGAGCTGTTGGCTGCCGCCACGGTTCGAGCCGCGATCCCGATGCAACCTGGTGTCGACTCGCTCAACGCGGCCGCCGCCGCAGCGATCGCCTGCTACCAACTCCGCCGCTGACCAGGATTCTGCCTGGTTCAGCGAGGGTAGGCAGCGCTCGTGATCGGAAGGCCGGTGTCGTTGCGGAGGTGCTCGGCAGCCGGGACGAAATAGTCGACCAGTGTCTGGCGGATCTCCGCCGTCGCGTCGCTCTCGGCAATTGCGTGATTCATGTGGGCCAACCAGTGATCACGCTGCAACGGCCCGACCGTGAACGGCATGTGCCGCATTCGGAGCCGCGGGTGCCCACGCTCGTCGTTGTAGGTGGTTGGTCCGCCCCAATACTGGGCCAAGAACAGCGTGAACCTCCGCCGTGCGCCACTGAAATCTGGGGCTTCCGGATACAACGGCGCCAACACAACATCGGCTTCGACCTCGTCGTAGAACGTGCTCACCAGCCGCTCGAAGAACGGCATGCCACCGACTGCGTCGTAGAGACTGGGAACGGCGTCGTCGGTCATCGATCCACCGCGAGAAGCTCAGACGAGTTCGGGGCTGAACAGGCGGTAGTCGACCAGATCGCTGCGGCGGACAACGAACGGGGTGCTGTCGTCGCAGGCGTCGAGGATGACGGCGTCTTCGGTGGCAAGCAGCACGAGGGCAGAGATCATCTCGCCGTCGCGGTCGATCTCGAGGACGTCGCCGGTTTCAATTCTGTCGTTGCAGAGGGTGCTCATGGTGGTTGTCTCCTTGAAAGACGATCGCTTCGTCTTGGTGTCTGTCATACACAGACGACGAGTTCCTGTTGTTGATACGGAGAGAACCCAAACCCGGTTGAGATTTGTTCCGCTGTCCCGCGTGTTCCCTGTCACAATCCTCGGCACAACAAGCGGATATCTTGACGAACAATTCTGAATTTCTTGAGAACCTGCCTGGATGCAGTCGCGAACAGTTGTCGTCAGCGGGCGGGTCAGGCGAACTCGGGCTGTTCCCAGCCGGGAAAGATGTCGGGTAATCCGTCGCTGACCTTGTCCGGATACACCGCCGGCCGCTTCTCCAGAAAGCTGGTCACGCCCTCGCGAGAATCAGCGCTCTTGCCACGCTGTTGAATGCCGCGCGAATCCACTCGGTGGGCCTCCATGGGATGACTCGCACCGAGCATCCTCCACAACATCTGGCGCGACAGCGCGACCGACACCGGTGCAGTGTTCTCGGCGATCTCGGTTGCGATCGCACGGGCCGCCGCGAGAAGGTCGTCACCGATGTGGATACTGCGCACCAAGCCACCGTCGAGCGCCTCCTGCGGGCCGAAGACCCGCCCCGTGTAGACCCACTCGGCGGCCTGGCTGATGCCGACCAATCGCGGCAGGAAGTACGACGAACAGGCCTCGGGGACGATACCGCGCTTGGCGAACACAAAACCGAATTTGGCCGTGTCGGAGCTGAGCCGGATATCCATCGGCAGCGTCATCGTGACGCCGACGCCGACGGCCGGCCCGTTGATCGCTCCGATCACCGGCTTGGTGCACTCGAAGATCCGCAGCGACACCATGCCGCCACCGTCGCGGGGGACACCTGCGTCGGTCTGGATGTCGCTACCACCCTCCTTGAACGTGTCGCCACCTCCGGACAGATCCGCTCCGGCGCAGAAGCCGCGTCCGGCGCCGGTCACGATGACCGCCCGAACGTCGTCGTCGGCATCGACCTCGTCGAACGCTGCGATCATCTCGTACATCATCCGACCGGTGAATGCGTTGAGTTGAGCCGGACGGTTGAGCGTGATCGTCGCGATCGAGTCCGCGACTTCGTAGATGATCTCTTGGTACATCCGATCGAACTTACTGGCGCCACCGAGCGGGCCCGCCAGTGGGCGATCACCGGTCTCGGGGGGCCAGGGTGGGTTGCTCAGACGTCGAGGAAGCGGGATGCGGCCACACCAGCCGACACCGCTCCGGCGACCATGCCACCGATCAACACGAGCAGCATCCGCTGATACAGGAAAGCGTCCGGCACCACGAGCGCGGAGAACCCGGTGTTCGCATCGAGTTGGACCACGCCATTGGTCCACAATCGGTTGAACGTGTACAGGAACACGCACGACAACGCTCCACCGACCATGCCTTGGATGAGTCCTTCGAGCATGAACGGCAATCGAATGAACCAATTGGTGGCGCCGACCAGTTTCATCACCTCGATCTCTCGCCGTCTCGCGAACATCGCCGTTCGAATCGTGGTCCAGATCAAGATCACCGCCCCGACCAACAGCAGGATCGACAATCCCACCGTCACCGTCTGAACGAAGTCGCTCAACTTCGAGATCGTCTGAATCTGGTCTTTCGCCAAGACGACGTCGGCCACTTGTGGCAGGCCGCGGAAGCCGGCTTCGAACTGGACGAGTTCGTCGGTCTTGCCGTTGACCGGCGCGATCTTGAAAAGCGTCGGCAGGTTTGCCTCGGTGAGGTGGCTGAGCGTGCCCGGGTCTCCGGCCAGTAGACGCTGGGCCTCGGCATAGGAGGCGTTGAAGTCGAGGTACTGGAGTTTGTCGACATCGACCACACCGGGGACCGATTCGATCTTGGTTCGAATCGCCTCGACCTGATCGGGCGAACTACCGGGACTCACGTAGATGATCATCTGGACACCGCCGGCCCACTTCGACAACAGGTTGTCAAATCCTCGCTGGACCAGCAGCGTGCCGCCGACCAGGAACAGCGACACGGCAGCGGTGATGATCGCGGCGACCGTCAGCGTGATGTTGCGGCGCAGGCTGGCCCACGTCTCGCGAAGGGTGTATCCGATACGGGAAAGCATTATTCGTAGACCCCTCGGGCTTGGTCGCGCACGATGATGCCGCGGTCCATCTGGATCACGCGCTTACGCATCATGTTCACGATTCGTTGATCGTGGGTGGCCATCACGACCGTGGTGCCGGTCTTGTTGATCCGGTCGAGCAGGCGCATGATGCCCTCGCCGGTACCGGGGTCGAGGTTGCCCGTCGGCTCGTCGGCGAGCAGGATCAAGGGCCGGTTGACGAACGCCCGCGCGATCGAGACGCGCTGCTGTTCACCACCCGACAGTTGGTGCGGGAAGCGGTCCTGCTTGCCGGCCAACCCGACCAGATCCATCACCGCGGGGACTTGCTGGCGGATGACGTGCTTGGGTCGGCCGATCACCTCGAGCGCGAACGCCACGTTCTCGTGGACGGTCTTGTTGAGCAGCAACTTGTAGTCCTGGAAGATGTTGCCGATGTTGCGCCGCAGGTGCGGCACCTTGCTGTCGGGCATCTCGTTGATGTTGCGCCCGGCGACCCACACTGCGCCCTTCTCCGGCCGCTCCTGACGATTCATCATCCGCAGCAGGGTGCTCTTTCCTGAGCCAGAAGGACCAACGAGGAAGACAAACTCGCCCTTGGCGACATCGAACGTGGCATCGCGAAGCGCGGTGACCTCGGAGTTGTAGATCTTGGTGACATTTTCGAGGCGAATCAAAGCGGCTCCTCGGCCTGCGACGGCGGAATCAGTGGCGATCTGGGCTCTGTCAGCAGGGACTCTTGCGGACGGCAAAAGCTACCAGTGACGGTCCCCGAATCGGGGTCAGGGCGGCTGCCGGCGACGCCGCCCACCTCGCTACTCGGGTTGCAGCTCACGTCGGCGGTTGCGGAGGAAGGCCTCCATGAACTCCTCGACATCGCCATCGAGCACAGCCGCGACGTTGCCGGATTCGTACTCGGTGCGCAGATCCTTGACCATCTGATACGGCTGCATCACGTAGCTGCGGATCTGGCTGCCCCAACCGACCTGGGCCTGACGACCGGCGATGCGATCCATCTCCGCTTGGCGTTCTTCGAGCACTCGCGCTGCGATCATCGTCTTGATCCGGTTCATGGCCTTCTCCCGGTTCTGGAGCTGGCTGCGCTCTTCCTGGGAGCTGGCGACCAGGCCCGTCGGCTCGTGGATCAGACGAACAGCGGACGACGTCTTGTTGATGTGCTGGCCACCCGCGCCACTGGCTCGGAAGACCTCCATCCGGATATCACTCTCGTTGACCTCGACGTCGGGGTCTTCGAGCACCGGCCACACCTGGACCGCAGCGAAGCTGGTCTGGCGTCGGCCCTGGTTGTCGAACGGGCTGATCCGGACCAATCGGTGGGTACCGCGCTCACTCGTCATCAATCCGTAGGCATACCGGCCGGTGAGGGTGAACTCGGCGGACAAGATGCCGGCCTCGGTTCCCTCGGAGACGCCGTCGACCTGGAAGTCGAAGCCGCGCCGTTCGGCCCACCGGCCGTACATCCGCAGCAGCATCTCGCTCCAGTCTTGGGCATCGACACCGCCGTCTTTGGCATTGATCTGGACGATGCAGTCGAGCTCGTCGTGCTCGCCGGTGAACAAACTGCGCAACTCGAGCTGCGCCAACTGGGCAGCGGCATCGGTGATGGCCGCCTCGATTTCTGGCTCCTGCGAGGCGTCATCGAGTTCGCGGGCCATCTCGTGCAGCACCTCGGCATCTTCGATGTGGCTGGCCAACACATCGAAGGTGTCGATGTCACTCTTGATGTTGGCGTATTCGGTGTTGATCTTCTTGGCGAAGTCCTGATCGTCCCACAGGTCTGGGCGCGACACTTCGAACTCGAGTTCGGAGAGCCGAGCCCGGTTGTCGGTGATCTTCAGATACGACGCCGCCTCGTCGAGGCGACGGCGCACGTCCTTGAGGTCGTCGGAGAAATCTCGCATGGTCCTGGTTCAGTGCTACTCGCCCGTTCGGGCGGGGTTTCGGGTGCCGGAAACGGCGGCGTTACGCCGTAGCGCCGTGACAGGCCTTGAACTTCTTGCCGGAACCGCACGGGCACGGCGCATTGCGCGGGGTCTTGGACCATTCGTCCTTGACGATCGGTGCCGACTTGGTGGGAGCGGCAGCGGGAATGGCGCTCGCGGCCGCCTCCTCGCTGATCTCGCCTGCTGCAGCCGCTGCTTGAGCAGCCGCCTGGAAGCCGGTGGTGTTGGCGTCATCGAACGATGTCTGCTGCAAGTTCTGCACGACCGGGGCTGGCTGCTCGTTGCGTACGACCTGGACGTGCATCACGTAGCGGACGAAGTCCTGGGCGACACCCTTCATCAGCGAGCCGAACATCTCATAGCCCTCACGCTGCCACTCGACGAGGGGATCCTTCTGGCCCATCGCCCGCAGGTTGATCCCCTCTTGGAGATAGTCCATCTCTTCGAGGTGCTCGCGCCAGCGCTGATCGATGATCCGCAACATGACCTGACGCTCGACGTCGCGCATGACCTTGGGGGTCAACTCCTGTTCGCGACGCTCGTAATAGGCCGTTGCATCGGCCATCACCACGTCGTACATCGCGTCGGTGTCGTGGCACCCCTGCAGTTGATCTTCGGAGATCGCGGTCGGCCAGAAGGTCTTCAGTTCCTTGGTGAGGCCCTCGACATCCCACTCGTCGTCTGCGTCGCTGACGCAGTGACTGGTGATCAGGGCATCGACCGCATCGGCGAGGTATTCGAGCGCACCCGACTTGAGGTCGAGACCTTCGAGGATCTGATCGCGGCGCTGGTAGATCACCTTGCGCTGCTCGTTCATCACCTCGTCGTACTTGAGCACGTTCTTACGGATCTCACCGTTGCGCTGCTCAACCGTGCCCTGGGCCCGCTCGATGGCTTTGGTGACCATCTTCGCCTCGATCGCTTCGTCGTCGGGCAGGGCCCGGCCCATCACCCAGCTGAGTGCACCGGTCGCGAACAACCGCATCAGTTCGTCGTCGAGGCTGAGGTAGAAACGGCTCTCGCCGGGGTCGCCCTGTCGGCCAGAACGGCCACGGAGCTGGTTGTCGATCCGACGGCTGTCATGGCGCTCGGTACCGAGCACGTACAACCCGCCGAGTTCGCGGACGTGATCGCCCTCGGCCTTGCACTCGGGCGCGAACCTGGCGAGGTGTTCGTCGTATTTGGCGAATGCGTTCTTACGAGCCAGTTGAAACTCGTCCGGCATCTGATCGAGCGGCAATGGCAACTCGAATTCATCGGCCATCACCTCGAGCGGGAACTCCTTGAGCGTCTCCGCCCGAGCGAGACCTTCGGGGTTGCCACCGAGCAGGATGTCGACACCGCGGCCGGCCATGTTGGTGGCGACCGTCACGGAGTGCAGGCGTCCGGCCTGGGTGATGATGTGTGCCTCACGAGTGTGCTGTTTGGCGTTGAGTACCTCGTGTTCGATGCCGCGCTTGGCGAGCATTCGTGACAGGTACTCGCTCTTTTCGACGCTGATCGTGCCGACCAGCACGGGCTGGCCGGTCTCGAACTTCTCGGCGATGTCGTCGACGACGGCACCGAACTTGGCGGTCTCGGATTTGTAGATCAGGTCCGCTTGGTCGATGCGAGCGAGCTTTTTGTTGGTGGGAATCGGAACGACCTGAAGCTCATAGGTGTTGGCCAGTTCGGCCGCCTCGGTCTGGGCCGTGCCGGTCATGCCCGACAGCTTGTCGTACATCCGGAAGTAGTTCTGGAGGGTGATCGTGGCGAGCGTCTGGTTCTCTTCTTTGATCTTCACGCCCTCCTTGGCCTCGACGGCCTGGTGGATGCCCTCGCTCCAGCGGCGACCTTCGAGCACACGACCGGTGAACTCGTCGACGATCTTGACCTCGCCGTTGGCGATGATGTAGTCCTTGTCCCGCTTGTACAGTTCTTTGGCCTTCAGCGCGACCTGAAGTTGGTGAACCAGGTTCTGCTGGACCTCGTCATACAGGTTGTCGATCCCGAGCGCTGCTTCGACTTTGTCGATGCCGGCTTCGGAGGGCACGACGATCCGCTTGTCCTCTTCGACTTCGTAGTCGACGTCGCGCTTGAGCGAACGGACAACGGATGCGAACCGGTAGTACAGCTTGGCGGCATCGGCGAGACGGCCGCTGATGATGAGCGGCGTCCGAGCCTCGTCGATCAGGATCGAGTCGACTTCGTCGATGATTGCGAAGTTGTGGCCGCGCTGGGTCTTGTCGTCGAGGGTCGGGGCCATGTTGTCGCGGAGGTAGTCGAAACCGAACTCGTTGTTGGTGCCGTAGGTGATGTCGGCCGCGTACGACTCTCGCTTCTGCAGCGGCCTTTCACGGAAGCCGGGGATGACGAGCCCGACTTCGAGGCCCATCCATTTGTGAATCCGGCCCATCCACTCGGCGTGGAATCGGGCCAGGTAGTCGTTGACGGTGATGACGTGAACGCCCTTGCCACCGACACCGTTGAGGTAGGCCGGCAACGTGGACACGAGTGTCTTGCCCTCGCCGGTCTTCATCTCGGCGACCATGCCGAAGTGGAGCGCTGCGCCGCCCATCAACTGCACGTCGAAGTGACGCTGGCCAATGACCCGGTCGGCCGCTTCGCGAACGACGGCGAACGATTCGACGAGCAGATCGTCGAGGGTTGCGCCACGGTCGAGCCGCTCTCGGAACTCGTTGGTCTTGGCCTTGAGTGCGTCGTCGGACAATGCGCCCATGCTGGGAGCGAGTGCGTTGATGTCGGGAACGAGGCCTTCGAGAGCCTTCAGTTTCTTGCCTTCACCGGCGCGGAGGATGCGATCGAGGATGCCCATGCGAGGAACGAGCCTATCGGGGCTCGTGGGGCGGCCCTTGGCGCGGCCAGGATGGGGATATGACCACCTCAGCCCGTCATCCTCATCTCGTCAGCACGATCGAGAGCACGATCGACACCGCCATCTTCGATCTCGGTGGCGTGTTGATGCTGAACGGCAGACACAGAGACCTCGTGCGTCGGTTTCCGCCCGAGCACGCTGACGCTGCACTGCGAGTGTTCGTCGGCGACTACGCCACCGACGGCGATCACCCCTGGCACCGACTCGAACGAGGCGAGATCACGATGGGCGAGTTCCGCACACTCAGCCAGTCGGCGTTCGAGGCCGCCGGAATCCCACCGCTGCCAACGCCTCCGGAGCCGGAGGCGGGCGAAGCACCGAAGCCGATGATCGCGTTCGAGCCGAACGAGGCGATGCTCGATCTGGTCCGCCGGCTGCGTGAGGTGGGTGTCCGGACCGGGATGTTGACCAACAACGTCAAGGAGTTCCGCGACGCGTGGCGGGGACTGATGCCGTGGCACGAACTGTTCGACGACATCGTCGACAGCCACGAGGTGGGACTTCGCAAGCCGAACCCAGCCATCTATCACCTCGCGGCGACAAGGCTCAAGACCGATCCGTCACGAGCGGTGTTCCTCGACGACGTCGCTTCGAACGTCGAGGCGGCTCGATCGATCGGGATGACCGGGGTGGTCGTCGACGAGGACAGCGCGCCGGCCATCGCCGAGGTGAACCGCCTGTTCGGTCTGACCGGTGCGTGATCCGGCGTCGCTGCAACCGCCGCCAGGACGACCGAAGCTGCACCGGCAGCGAGCAACGCATCGCGGGCGGCGAACAAGGTCGCGCCGGTCGTGACGACGTCGTCGATGACCAGCACCCGAGGTGGCCGCCGCATGGGTCGCGATCCGAAATCGGGACCGTGCAGCCGCTCGGCCCTGTTGCGTCCGGTCTGGGTGGGGCCGTGGTGACGGAACAGCAACCGCCGGCACGGCTTGCGCCATTGCGCCGCCAGCGCTCTGGCGAGCAGTTCGGCCTGGTCGTAACCACGCTTGCGGACGTGCTCGCGCGTCGTTGGTGCCCAGGTGATGATGTCGATCTGGGTCGGGTCGAGCCGCCGACCCAACTGCTCGGCGAGGTGGACCGCGAGTCGCCGACGGTTGCGGTATTTGAGGCCGACGACCAGTTCGCGGCTGAGTCCGCTGAACTGGGTCGCCGCCACCACCCCCGCCGATGTCGTGATGGGAGGCGATGCGACGAACGTGAACCGGCAACGCCGGCACAGATCGACACCCGGTTCGGAACATCCTGCGCAGCGACGATTCAGCATGTTTGCTGTTGTACACGAGGGGTGCGCGACAGTTTCCGGCGAGCCACGGCCACATCGCATCGTGGCTGAAACCGGCGATGATCCGCTCCTGCCCCGCAGGTAGCGTCGGGTGCCTTGGTCGTTTCCAGCAAACCCGTCGTCACCCGTCCCTACCACCCTCGCTCGGTCGCGGCGGACTGGACCCATCGCCTCGCTCGTTGCATGACCGGGTTGGCGATGTTCGGCATCGGAATCGCGATGATCCTGCAGGCCCAACTCGGCGCCGCGCCGTGGGACATGCTCCACAAAGGCATCAGTGAGAAGACCGGCGTCAGCGTCGGGCTGGTCATCGAAGGGATCGGGTTCCTGCTGTTGTTGCTGTGGTTCCCGCTGCGCCAACGCGTCGGAGTCGGAACGATTCTGAATGCGCTCGAGATCGGGATCGTGGTCGATCTGGTGTCACCACATCTCCCCGACACCGACCGACTGGTCGCTCGGATAGCAATGATGCTGATCGGCGTGATGATCATCGCGCTCGGTTCTGGGTTCTACATCGGCGCCGGCCTCGGCACAGGCCCTCGCGACGGCATCATGGTCGGGCTCAGCGAGCGAGGCATCAGCGTGCGAACCGCCCGTACCGTGATCGAGTTCTCGGTCGGCCTCGGTGGGATCGCCCTCGGTCAGCGACCCGGGGCCGGCACCCTGATCTTCATGTTCGGCATCGGGCCGCTCGTGCAGCTGTTCCTTCCCCGGATGTCGTTACCGCCCCGCAAACGGGCTCACGAAACACAACCATCGATCGAAGCCGGCGGCACCGAATAGCCGAGTCGGCAACACAGCCGAAAGCGGTGCCGAAACGGGAACTGCCCGACGAATCGATCCAGGATCGGAGGGATTCGTCGGGCAGAACGCTCGATCAGTACACATTCAGTAGCCAGGGTGACACCGGAAGATCAGGATCAGTAGCGGTAACGCTCGCTCTTGAACGGGCCGCTCGGGTCGATGCCGAGGTACTCGGCCTGCTCGTCGTTGAGCTGGGTCAGCTTCACTCCGAGTGCATCGAGGTGCAGACGAGCGACTTTCTCGTCGAGCTTCTTGGGCAACACGTACACGCCGAGCGGGTAGTTCTCGAGGTGGTTGAACAGCTCCATCTGGGCCAACACCTGGTTGGTGAACGAGCAGCTCATCACGAAGCTCGGGTGGCCCGTGGCGCAGCCGAGGTTCACGAGCCGTCCCTCGGCGAGCACGATCACCGAGTGGCCGTCGGGGAACGACCAGAGGTCGGTTCCGGGCTTGAGCTCGTCGCGCTCGGCGCCGCTACGGGCGAGACCGGACATGTCGATCTCGCTGTCGAAGTGGCCGATGTTGCAGACGATCGCGTTGTGCTTCATGTGCAGCATGTGCTCAGTGGTGATGACGCCGTCGTTACCGGTGGCCGACACGAAGATGTCGGCGGAGCCCATGATGTCTTCCATCGTCAGGACCTGGTAGCCCTCCATCGCAGCCTGCAGGGCGTTGATCGGATCGACCTCGGTGACGATGACGCGGGCACCCTGTCCACGCAGGGCCTGGGCACAACCCTTGCCGACGTCGCCGTAGCCGGCCACGACAGCGACCTTGCCGGCGATCATGACATCGGTGGCGCGGCAGATCGCATCGATCAGCGAGTGGCGGCAGCCGTAGAGGTTGTCGAACTTGCTCTTGGTGACCGAGTCGTTGACGTTGATCGCGGGGAACAGCAGTTCACCCTTCTCGAACATCTTGTAGAGCCGCATCACGCCAGTGGTGGTCTCTTCGGTGACGCCCTTGATGCTCTTGGCCATCTGGGTCCACTTGGTCGGCTCGTTCTTCAGGCTGCGCTGGAGCAGGCCGAGCACGATCGCGAACTCGGGGTTGGTGGCCGAGGTCGGGTCCGGCACTTCGCCGGATGCCTCGAACTCGACGCCCTTGTGGAGCAGCAACGTGGCATCGCCACCGTCGTCGAGGATCATGTTGGCATTGACCGGATTGCCGTTGGCATCGTCGGGCCAGGTCATCATCTGGTCGGTGCAGTACCAGTACTCCTCGAGGGTCTCACCCTTCCAGGCGAACACCGGAACGCCCTGCGGGTTCTCGACGGTGCCGTGGGGGCCAACGGCGACGGCAGCCGCTGCGTGGTCCTGGGTCGAGAAGATGTTGCAGCTCGCCCAGCGCACTTCCGCGCCGAGCTCGACCAGGGTCTCGATCAGCACAGCGGTCTGAATGGTCATGTGCAGCGAGCCGCTGATCCGGGCTCCGGCGAGCGGCTTCGATGGACCGAATTCCTTGCGGATCGCACGCAAACCGGGCATTTCGTGTTCGGCGAGGTGAATCTCCTTGCGGCCGAACGGCGCGAGGGAAAGGTCGGCGACGCGGAAATCGCGGCGCTCGGCGAGAGACGAGGTCATGGCAGTTCCTCCAATGGAACACGGGCAGGGGCATTCCGTTCGGATTGTTGCCTGCGGGATGTGGTCTCGGGCCGGGGCCTGCTGGCACCGAGTACGTGTCAGCCCGTTCGGTCGTCGATCATATCGAATCACCGATCCTGAATGTGTCCGTCCGAACGCTGGCGCCGGATCTGCACACGGAACTCCTCAGCGATACGCCCTTGTTCGCATCGTTCGTGCTCGAGCTCGAACCCAACAATTAGTCTTCGAGGACGACAGCACTCACATCGAAGATGTAGTGGAGATAGCCACCCTGGTTGTAGGTCTTGATCTGGTCATCGGCTCCGAGTTTGACGACCGCCATGTTGGGGACGTTGGCGCCTTCGGTGAGGTTGATGTTGCTGGCGAACGGCCGGTCGACGTCGCTCGGGTAGACGGTGAAGAACGTGGACGCCGGCGTCGATGGGTAGGCGCGGGTCAGATCGGTGCCGGTGAGGTTGCCGAGCAAGGCGATCTGGTTTCCGACCGCCTGACCGTCGAGCAGCACCGACGAGACGAACTGGCTGAAACTCCATCCCTCGCTCTGGTTGGGGCCGAGAGCGACATTGCCGAACGACGGTTCGCGTGTGTCGAGCGAGCGGAACGGGGCGGTCAGCGGGATCACTCGGCCGAGCCGAGTGGTGGGACTCTGGTTGGCCTGCATGTAACCGACCACGTCGACGGCGATGTCGGTGGCTCCGGTGAGGTTGAAAAACCTGACCGACCCATCGGCACCGACCGGAACGATGACCAGGTTGGCCTTGATCTGCCCGGCCGCGAGATTGAGGTTCGACGTGGTCGGATCGCCGACGGGCGTCTCCGGCAACACGCTCACGTACGTGCTCCTGCTGGCCGACCTGTCATTGATGCCGGTGACGTTGAGCACGACGCCGACGATGTCGGGGCTGTTCGGCACGATGTCGGTGATGTTGGGCTGCTGAGAGTCAGCACCGCGAATCGCGAGGGTGAGCAAGCCGGCTGAGCCGAGGGGCTGGGCATCGGGGTTGAACGACACCTCCCGGGTGTCCATGATGCGGGCGGGCCCGACCGGGATCAGGCGGGCTCCATTGGTGGTGTAGTTGCTGGTCGAGAACCACCCGAACACGTCGATCAGGACGTGGGCCGTTCCCGACACACCGGTGACGACTTTGATCGTCAGCTTGCCGTTGGCGCCGACAGTCTGCACCGAGAGGTTGGGGACATTCTGGCCCTTTGCGAAGTTGACGACACTGGATATCCCCGCCGATGCCCCTGACGGATATGCCGCGAGGTAGCCGACCTGGGTGGGCTCGGTGACGGTGATGCTGATCGCAACGGCGAGGACGTCGGCCGCCACCGCGGGGACGCCGCCCTGACCGAGGATCTGGACGTCGACGAGGCCGCCGGCACTCGACGTGGCAATCGCTCCCGGGGTGGCGTTGATGCCGGCACCGCGGGTGTCGAAGATTCGAGTCGGGGACAGTGGATGGTATTCACCACCGGCGCCAAGGCCCGCCGCGTGGACCGGGCTGATCGGGGACGCAGCGGTTCCGGCAGCCACTGCCAAGACCGAGGCAAACAGGGCAAGGGCAACGACCGACGCTCTGTGGCGACCATGTTGATCGCGGCGTTGATGGCGACGGAAATTCATGCGTTGGATGCTCCTTGAAAGTTCGCCCGGCAAGAGAGTAACTGCCTCGTGGTCCGGACGGCTGCGCGCGATGTCGATGGCAACGGCAATGCTAGATCGGCAGATCCGGTCAGAAGGTTGAGGGAATGCTCTGTTCGGTGATCAACGCGCTGAGCCGTTCGTGCTCGCTGTCCGAGACTGTGGTGGCTTCGTCGATCAGCATCACGGGGATGTCGTCGCGCACCGCGTAGGCCAGGTGCAGCCGAGTGTTGTAGAGCACACCCTCGTCAGCGAGATAGTGCAGTGGGCCCTTGTCTTTCGGGCAGGCGAGGATGTCGAGCAGGCGTTGGTCGAGTGCCATGGTGTGGTTCTCCGGTTCAGGCGCTGGTGATCAGCGACAACAGTTCGGCGACGTGCTGATCGCACTCGTCACGATTGGGGGCTTCGAGGTTGAGCCGCAGTAGCGGCTCCGTGTTCGACGGACGCAGGTTGAACCACCAGGGTCCAGAGTCCACGGTGAGCCCGTCGAGGTGGTCCTGGGCGGCGCCCGAGAAATGATCGGCCACCATCGCGATGACCGCTTCGGGGTCTTCGACCTGGGTGTTGATTTCGCCGCTCGACGAATATCGCTCGTACGGCTTGCGCACGACCGACAGGTCCTGTTGCACGCGGCTGACCTCGTCGAGCATCAGCATCGTCGCGATCAGTCCGCTGTCGGCGCGGTAGTTGTCGCGGAAGTAGTAGTGAGCCGAATGTTCGCCACCGAACACGGCACCGGTCTCGGCCATGACCTGCTTGATAATCGAGTGACCGACCCGGGTCCTTACGGGCACTCCCCCGGCTTCGCTGATCACCTCGGGCACCGCTCGCGAGCAGATCAGGTTGTAGAGGATGGTTGCACCCGGGTTCTTGCGCAGCACGGCCGAAGCCAGGATTGCCGTTGTGGTCGATCCGCTGATACCTCGACCCTGCTCGTCGACCACGAAGACCCGGTCGGCATCGCCGTCGAAGGCGAGGCCCATGTCGAAGCCACCGGACACGACCCGAGCCTGCAGGTCGCGCTGGTTGGCGGGCTGCAACGGATCGGCAGGGTGGTTGGGGAACGTGCCGTCGAGTTCGCCGTACATCACTTCGAGATCGATCAGCGGCAGGCGTTCGAACACGGCCGGAACGACGAGGCCGCCCATCCCGTTGGCGGTGTCGGCAACGACACGCAGCGGGCGGAGGTTGTCGATGTCGACAAACGACACGACATGGTTGACGAAAGCCGAGAGCAGGTTGCGATGGGTTGACCGGCCGGGCCGTTCGACGGGCAGCGGTCCGCCGCCGTCGAGCACCGCTTGTGCGGTGGCCTTGATCTCGGACAGGCCCGTATCGGCGCCGACCGGGCGAGCGCCCGACAGGCACAGCTTGACTCCGTTGTACTGGGCTGGATTGTGCGACGCGGTGAACATCGCACCGGGCGCGTCGAGCTTGCCGGCCGCGTAGTAGAGCAGGTCGGTGGAAGCGAGACCGAGGAGGACCACGTCGACTCCCTGTTCCATGACCCCACGAGCAAAAGCATCGACCAGTTCGGGGCCTGACGGTCGCATGTCGTGGGCGACGATCAGGTGATGAGCCTTGGTGAACGAGGCGAACGCGACCCCGAGTGCGTGAGCCACGTCAGCATCGAGCTGATCGGGCACGGTGCCTCGGATGTCGTAGGCCTTGACGATGGCGTCGAGTTGTGTGGTCGAACCGGATGGCACGATCGGGGAATTGTCGAATGCGGACATGGCAGCCAAAACCCTACCTGGGCGGTTCGAGATCATCGGCCACACCATCGGCCAGACCATCGACGACAACGTCATCTGGTTCGATCGAAGCGATGCCGGCCAATGGCTCGATCGACTGGAAATCAGCCGATGGGGCGGGCGCGACGACTCCCTCGACAGGCGTCGAGTCGATCGTTGACCGGACGATGAACGAGTCAGTCGCCGCTTCCGTCATCTCTTCCCGCACCCATGCCGATGGATCTGCCGCCGGCGCCCACAACGGGTCGACGCCATCGACGGGTGCGACTGGTGCGACGGGTGCGACTGGTGCGACTGGTGCAGTGGCGACCATCGCCAGCGAGTGGTCGACCGGTGTCGCGACGGCCGGGCGAGGACGCGGCTCGAACGGGTGCGGCGATGGGAACGTGATCGGCACGTACTTGCGGAACACGAAGATCAGGATGATTCCGATCAGGGACAGCAGATAGGCGATGTAGTCGGTGGCCGATCGATCGAACGACATCGACACATGGTTCGAAGTCGGGATGACCACCATCATGTTCGGAGCGATCCGATATGGCCCATTTGCCCCTTCGACGTTCCAGTTGGGGAAGTAGCTGACCTTGACGACCACAGGTACGCCGATTTGGTCGACATCGAAGTCGACGGTCTCGTTGCCCATCTCGATGTTCGACACCGCGACCGCCGGCAGCGCCAACGGGGTGATCGTCTCCGACGGCACGACCACGTCGACCTTGCGGTCCTGGGTCCGACTCTGGTCGACCACCGCGTCCACCCGCTGCCATGCGGCGGGCCCGTCTCCGGCGGGCACGGCGGGCCAATCAGTCGGATTCTGGAACCAACTCGTGCCGAGTTCGAGCCACGCTTCGCGATTGTCCTCGCGTCCGGACACCACCACGGGCTGCACCGTGAGCGGTTGGACGATGTCGCTGGTTGCGACTTGGTAGATGTGCCACGGCCCACTTCGGGCGATCTCGGTCAGGTCCGGGTCGGCCGATGCGTTGGCAACGGCCTCATCGGTCCAGCCCATGTAATAGCGGATGCCGAGATCCTGCATGTAGCGCACACCGAGCGCGGCGTCATGGTCGGTGTAACGAAGCTCGCGCACCGGATTGCTGCTCTTGGCCGACATTGCGGCCGCCGTGAGGAAGTGGTACGGCGTGGTACCCGAGGCCTCGAAGAACAGGCCTTCGCTGCTACCGATGCACCCGTCGGTCCAGTGCGGCAGCAACATCAGCGCCATCGTCGTGCCGTACTGACCGTTGCGTTCGTTGTTCTCCCACAGGGCTCGGCCGCAGCCGTACTGAGGGTTCTTGCCGATGTCGGCCATCGTGTCGACCACACTGCGGTATTCGGCGTAGGCACCCTTGCCCTCGTAGCCGGTGAAGTTGTAACGCGCCCAACTGTCGGCCAATCCACGGGTGCCGGTGGCACGCTTCTCGAAGAGCACCACCTGCGAGCCGTCGTCGGAACCGACTGCAAGCGCATAGCGGCCATTGACCCGAGTGCTGCCGAAGAAGTCGACCTCGAACGTGACCGCCAGGATCAGTAGCACAACCAGCATCGTCGAGAAGGCAGTGACGACTCCCCCGACGGTGCGAGCGGTGGATGTCGGCAGCGCAACGGCAGCGCCGGTCCGGCCCTCGCCCCGCTCGCGGGCGACGTCGTGGCCGACCCGTGCCCGCCCGATCAGCCAGGCAATGCCTCGACCGACCTCGACGATTCCGGCCATCATCAGCAGGTACCGCAGGAGGTTGATGAAGGGCAGCACCCGCGGGTTCCACAGCAACCCGATCAGCGGGATGTTCTTGTGCTCGGTCTGGGTGAACCGACACAGCACTCCGAGGGCAACGATGGTGACGCCCATCCACGCGCCCGTCAGGTGGCGGCGCAGGATTGCGGCGATGAAACCGATCAGGGCGAGCGTGAACACGATCCGGTCCAGCGTGACATCGAGGTTGAAGAACATCTTCCAGTACGAGTCCGTTGCCGAGTTCGGCCGCGGCTCGTACTTCATGTCGGTCATGTACGCCGATCCGGTTGCGAACGGGATGATCCAGAACGACGTCAGCAACCCCATCGGCAGCAACGTGGTGATCGTATATTTGAGCCGGGTCTTGTCCATCCAGACCAGCGCCATCAACGATGCGGCGACGAGAACGAAGATCGCGACGATGCCGTGGCTGAGCACGGCGAGCGCCAGGATCACAGCCGTCTTGCCCCGATGTTTGCCGGTCTCGAGACCACGCGCGAGCAGACCGAGGCCGAGCATCGCGAACGACAGGGCGATACTGAACGAGAACTCACCTGCCATCGTCGACTTGACGGTGCCACCCAGGATCGCCAAGTCCTTGGTGTCTTCGAGCAGGAAGATGACCGAACCGAGTGCGAACAGTTCCGGGATCGGGAACGCGAATCGGGACAACCGACCGAACGCCCAGCAGCACACCGGCAGAGTGAGGACGCCGAGCACCGCAACCAGCTTGAACGCCACGCCGAACGGCAGCACGATGTTGAGGAAGATGATCATCAGCGCCGGAATCACCATGTAGAAGCGGTACATCGGGAAGCCGTCGTACCAGTAGGGGCTCCAGCCGCTGAGCTTGAGTCCGCTGAGCAAGTGGTCGCGCAGATATGCAGGACCCATCACGTGGGCGCCCATGTCGCCACCGGTCGGGGTGTTGTTGTCGAGCACCAGATTGAGGTGCACGACCTGCATCACGATGAAGGCGGTGATGCCGAGGAACAAGAACGTGGTGACGGTCCGCATCACCCGTTGCGGAGTCCACGGGGCATCGATCCAGTCGAGCGGACGGCGGATCACGCGGCTCCCGAGCCGACCGAACCACGATCCGACCGGATTGCGGCGCGGCGGCGTCCACGGCGCGTCGCCCGAATCGCCCGAATCGCCCGAATTGTCCCGATCACTCTGGTGAACGGACGGCTGCGATGCGGCCGGGTCGGGGTGGAGCCAGACCGAGGCATCATCGCCTTCGACCAGATCCATGTCGGAGGAATCGGATACGTGCGTCATGGCGGGCGACATTCTCGCAGCTGAATCGGGTGAACTCACGTCATCGAACCAGTTTCCCCCTCGCGCAGGTGTGTGGTCGCCGGTGCACAGTCAGGCAATCAGCGCGAGCGCTGTCGCGTTGAACGCGACGTGGGCGAGAATTCCCATCCCGATCCGATTGGTCGCCGCCAAGCACACGCCGAGGACGAGCCCGAACGCGAACAAGCCCGGGTATTCGACCGGACGGAAGTGGATCAGGGCGAAGAACGCCGCGACTCCGACCAGGGCGACAACCTCGTGGAATCGTCGCCGGGCTGCGCCGCCGAGCAGACCGCGGTAGACGAGTTCCTCCACGAGCGGGGCGCCGACGGTCACGACCGCGAACAACACCACCACCCAGACACCGCTGGCCCGCTCGTAGAGGTCGCGGGCGTTGCGCTCGAGTTCGTCGGTCGAGAACGCTCCCGGCCACATCGTCTGCAGCGGCCAATACACAAGCCGCAGCAGGACCAGCTGGCTCAGCACTCCGATCGGGAGTCCGACGAGATCGACAGGTCGGAACCGCACGGCATAGTCGCGCAGGATGCGACCCGTACCGAACCGCCTACTGGCGATCACCAACGCGATGATCTGCGGAACCCACAGCGCGACGGTGGTGACGGCCGATGCCCACACCGAGCGCAGTGCTGCGTCAGTGCTCGCTTGGCCCGTCAGCGACAGAACGATTGTGGCGGCGATGTTGCCGCCCAACCAGCCGGCCAGCCATGTCGCACCGGCGACACCGATCGTGATCGACATCGAACGAGTGGCGTTCGGGGTGGCCGTCGCAGACCCACCGGGTCGGTTCTGTGCGATCGATCCCGAATCGACCGGCTTCGGCGCGGGTCGTGAAACTCCAGAATCCAGCGCCGACTTCGGGCGGCGCGAACGTTGCGAAGTCACTTGGTCACGGTAGCGGCCGGGCCAGATCGGTCGGTGGGCACGACCTGTTTTGTCAGCCAGCCTGAGCGAAGACGAACGCACGGCTGCTGCGTCGATCCTCCATCCGCCAACCATGCGGGACCGACAACCGGGCTCCGTGGCGCTGGCACAGGTCGTAGGCATGTGGGTCGCGCTCAGGCGAGAGATCGTCGAGCCAGACGGCTGAACGGGCGTACTGGTAGGTCAGGGTGATGACGGCTTCCTCTGCACACCCGGACCGTGAACACTGACGCTGCACGTACCCGAAAGTAGTCAACGACGATGAGCCAGGGGTGGATACCCGACTCGTGCATGGTGCGGACGAAATCGTCTACGAGGCCGAGATGCTGGGCGGATGGGTGACCGGGGCAACACCGATTCGATTCGGTGACGGCGTGCGCTCGCCTGAATACACGTAGCATTGGTCCATGAGTAACTTGCCTCCGCCCCCACCTCCGCCGCCCCCTGGCCGCGGCGCCGGTGGACGTGGCCCCAGTGGCCCGACTCCTCCTCCTCCCGGCAAACGCACCACCCCGCCGGGTTTGCCCAAGTGGAGCATTGCGCTGCTCGTCGTGGTCGTGGTCGGCGCCCTCGCAGCGACTCAGTTGTGGCCGTCCACCACCGGCGAGAAACTCAAGTACAGCGAATTCTTGACGCAGGTCGACAACGGCAAGGTCAAGGAAATCACCATCGACAACGGCAGCCGCTCGATCACCGGTGAACTCGACGATGGCACCAAGTTCACCAGCACGGCCGACAATCAGATCAACGAAGCGGACACCGCCCGCTTCGAAGCCGCAAACATCACCTACGGGTTCAAGCAGCCCGACAGCAACTGGTGGGCAGGCCTGCTCACACTGCTGCTCCCGTTCGCGCTGATCATCGGCTTCTTGATCTGGATGCAACGCCGGGCCTCGGGCCAGATGGGCAACGTCATGTCGGTCGGCCGCAGTCGGGCCAAGACCTACGACGCCGACAAGCCGTCGACCACGTTCGCCGACATCGCGGGCTACGCCGGCGTCAAACAGGAGATCAAGGAAGTCGTCGACTTCTTGAAGATGCCGGATCAGTTCCGCGAGATCGGTGCTCGGGTGCCCAAGGGAATGCTGCTCGTCGGCCCTCCCGGAACCGGCAAAACCCTCTTCGCCAGGGCGGTCGCTGGTGAAGCCGGCGTCGGCTTCTTGTCGGTGACCGGTTCGGACTTCATGGAGATGTTCGTCGGCGTCGGCGCAAGCCGGGTTCGCGATCTGTTCCAGCAGGCCCGCAAAATGGGCAAGGCCATCATCTTCATCGACGAGATCGACTCGATTGGCCGCAAGCGCGGTGCGGGCCTCGGCGGCGGTCACGACGAACGTGAGCAGACGCTCAACCAGCTGCTGTCGGAGATGGACGGATTCGAGACCAGCGAGGGCATCGTCATCCTCGCCGCCACCAACCGCCCCGACATTCTCGATCCAGCCCTGCTCCGTCCGGGCCGGTTCGACCGTCAAATCGTGGTGCCGCTGCCCGAAGCCGAGGAGCGCCTCGCGATCCTCAAGGTGCACAGCCAGGACAAGCGGATGGGGCCCGATGTCGATCTCGAGGTGATGGGCAAGGCCACGCCAGGCATGAGCGGCGCCGATCTCGCCAACCTCGTCAACGAGGCTGCACTCGTTGCGGTTCGCCGGGGCAGCAAGCAGATCGAGCGGATCGACTTCGAGAACGCCCGTGACCGGGTCGTGCTCGGTGCTCGCCGCGAGTCGATGGTGTTGTCGGTCGAAGAGCGTCGGGCAACGGCGTACCACGAGGGCGGACACGCCATCTTGGCAACGGTGCTCACCCACGGCGACCCGCTCCACAAGGTCACCATCCTCCCCCGCGGCATGGCCCTGGGCGTCACGTGGAGCCTGCCGCAAGAACGTCACACCTACTCCAAGGAATACTTCGAGTACACGATCTGCAAAGCCATGGGTGGGCTGGTTGCCGAGATGATCGTGTTCGGTCATCTCAACAGCGGCGCCGCCAACGACCTCGAGCAGGCCACCAACATCTCACGCCACATGGTTCGTGAATGGGGCATGTCGGACCGGATTGGTCCCATGGCCTGGGGTAGCCAGCAGCATGTGTTCCTCGGTGAGGACTTGATGAGCAGTGGTCGCGAATACAGCGACCAGACAGCCCGGATCCTCGACGAAGAGATCTCGACCATGCTCCATGCCCAGCAGGAGCGGGCTCGCGAGTTGCTCACCAAGTACCGGATCGGTCTCGACCTGGTGGCCGAAGCACTGCTCGAACACGAGACCATCGACGGTCCCGAGGTCGCCCGGCTGGTCCAGAAGGGTCTCGGAGAGCACCCTCGCCCGTCCGAACTCGAGGATGCAACCGTCACCATTGCTCCCGAAGCGGAGTGATCGTCGGCGCTGAGCAGCGCCGAACCGACCGAACATGAGTCACTGCCCGGAGGACATCCTCCGGGCAGTGTGCGTTGTGGTCGTCAATTGTGGCGCTGAATGGTCAGCCGGGCGACTGGCCGAGGCCGGGCTCGGGCGAGCTGCCCGGGTCGCGAGCTTCGGCTGCAGCGGCCCACAGATCGGTTGCGCTGACCGGCCCGAGGAAGCTGGCCCGCACGACTCCCTCGCGATCTGCGATCACGAGCGTTGGCACAGCCTCGATCCGGTATCGCTGATGCAGCGTTCGGTTGGTGCTGTATTCCGCATCGACCACCGCAACATCACGACTCGCCAACACCGCGGCCTTGCGCTTGATGTCGGCGCACGTCTCGCACGTCGCAGACGTGAACGTGACGACCAGCCAGTCGCGGTCGGCACCGTCGAAGTCGTTGCGGTCGAGCTGGTCCGGCGCCGAATATTTGGTCTGAGTGGGCGGATCGATCTGGCGTTTGCGCTGCAGAACAAGCGCCGCCGTCGCGACGACTGCGATCAGGATTGCTGCGACGAGAAATTGCATGATCCACACTCCGGCATCGCCCACGAACCGGAGCGTCCTTGTTGATCGTGTCCGCGGGGCAGGCGGCGTTCGACGAAGATCCTCTGGGTGGCTTCGACGACGAGCGGTTCGCCGAACACACTGGGATCGGTGAGGTCGATCGAGATCACCGCCGATGCCGGCAACGGCACCGCTTCGAGGCCCGGTACCGGGATTGCTCCACCTGGACCGATTGCTTTGACGGTCACGGTTGCGTCGACGCCGTCGAGGTTCTGGACGACCAGTGCGCCGGTGGTTGCTTCGTCGACGCCGATCGGCACATACCAGCGGGTGACGACGTACTCAGAGGTCATCCCCATCACCACCGAGGTCGCGACGCCGTTGTTGGTTGGTTCGGTGAGCACTCGCTCGGCAACGATGGCCGGCTGGGCGAGCGTCGAGAACACCACGCTGTGAGGACCGTCGGGCAGGCCAACCACGGAACTCATGTCGAACGTGACCACCTTGCCGGCGGGCACGGGCACCGGATCCGGCTCTTCGTACCCGTCGGTGATACCGATGCCCAGCACCAACACATCGACCGAGACGTCCTGGTTGGTCGGGTTGTACAACACGTACTGCTCGGTGACGCCGGAGCCTTTTCGCCCGTCGGCGAACCAAAGTTGGTCGGATATCACCGGCGAGGCGAGATTGAGGCTGTAGCCGAACCGTCCGCCGCCGATGTACTGCTGGACCCGACCGAGCACGATTCGCCCGACCGTGGTGGTCGCCTTGACGGCGATCACGCCCTCGTCGCGGAATCCGCTGTCGGCAATCGAGATCACCTCGACCGAATATGGCGCGATCGACTTGCCCTGGAATGCCGACGGGCTGCGGGTGGTGGCGGCGGTCACGAACGTGAGATCGACGTTGGCGGTATCGGCAGTCGGGTTCGTGATCACGAGTTGTTCGACGCTGTTGGACGCGGTGAATCCGTCGGCGAAATACCAGACCGACGAGGTTTGAGTGGTGCACGACGCAACCGCATCACCGGCCGGGAAGATGGCCCGCTGCTCGACCATGCCCTCGCCACCGTCGATCTCGACGAACGCCGACACGTACGGCGCCGTCATCGCTGCATCGACGTCGAAGTCGAGTCGGTCACGCGGGGCCACAGTCACCGGCTGGGTGATCGGAGCGACACCGCCGGATCCGAGCAGCGTGATCCGAGCCTGCAACTCGACGTCGGTGTAGTTGGAGATGACGACTTGGCCGCCGACGGTGTCATCCCCGGCAGGGACTCCGGGGCAATACCACGTGGTGGTGATCGGCGAGCGATGGCTGGCATACGGACGGCTCACAACCGGCACCGTTCCAAATGTCGCGGTCGTGGGCACCACGTTCTGGCGGGACACGAAGATGGCTGCGATCGCGACGATGACGATCAGACTTGCGATGAGGGCTCGGCGGAGGTTCACGTGGACATCCCGTCATCGTCGGTGGGCTTCAAGTCGCCAGACGATGAGGGCTCTGGCATCGGGGCTGACGGCTCCGGTTCGACCGGTTGCACGCGCCGCAGTGCAACGGTTGCATCGTCGTCGAAGATGACCTCGTCGGGGATCTCGGCAGGCTGATCAGTGACGTCGAATTCGCCGAGCTCATCGAACTCACCGAACTCACCGAACTCATGGTCGGCGACGTCGCTGTGACGGGTGCCAGGAGCGAAGATCCATGGTGCGGCGAGCGGCTCACGTTCGCCGATGTCGAGCAGCGGGCCGTCGATCGGAGCCATCGCCACCCGACGCCGACGCAACCATCCCCACCGAATTCGACTCGCGACAACCAGCAATGCGAGCCAGGCAAGCGCTTGGACGATCACCGCGACGTGGCGTGCGGTATCGGTGGTGTATGTCAGCTTGCCATTGCCGGGCGACGTGACATCGAATGCCATGGTCGTGCCGAATGCCGGTCGGACCGGCACGCCGACACCGTCCACCGTCAGCGTCCACCTGCTGTCGAACGGCTTGGCGACGTGGAACACACCAGCGAGCACCGGACCCATGCCGGGGCCACGCTCGTCCATCCCGATCATCTCGGGGGTTGACCCAGCGACCTGGATCGAGGCCAATGCCTCGAGACCAGCCTGCTTGCTCTCCTCGGCAGCGAGAGCGCTGAGGTTGCTGTGGGTTGGTACCCAGGCGCTGTTCTCGTAGGCAATGTAGTTGGGGGGCGACAGTTGGATCCGGAAGTCGAGTTGGCCGGCGAGTCCGGCGAGGAGCCCGGATGGCGCCGGAAGCGGCGAGTTCGCCGAGGAATCGAGTCCGTCGATCAGTGGCACGACCAGATAGCGGATGCCGTACGGGGCCAGCAACCTGCCAGCGCGAGCGGTCGCATTGGTGGCGATCAGGCGCAGCACTTCGGCGATGTCACGTTCGGCACCGGAAGGGAGACCGGCCCACGTCTCGTGCACCGTCAGCGGTCCGTCATCGACCACGGCATAGGAGATACCCGTCATGCCGGCATCGTCGAACCGCCAGCCGTCGATCGGCATCACGCGGGTGTCACCGATGAACAGCGTGCGCGAATCGCCGTCGGCCGGGTTGTGCTGGAATTGGTCCGACGGCTGAGTGAGGGTGCCCGATGGGGTCGACCAACTGCCATCGGCGGTGGCCGCGACGGCTGGGATCGCTCCGACCACAACCGCAACTCCACACAACAATCCGAGCGGCTGCCGCCAGCCGAAGCTGCCGCCCTGCACGTCCTGCTCGAACGCTGCTGCAGCGCAGGCAGCCGAGACCGCGATACCGATCACAGCAGGAACGAGCAGGAGGCCGATCTCGGGCAGCCGGAACGGCAACGCATCTCGCTGACCGAGCATCGCCAGCAGCAGCGACACCACGGCGAGCATGCCACCGCGTCCGGCCCATGTCAGCCGCCATCCACGTGCGAGCAGTGGGGCAGCCAGGACGGGCAGCCACAGCGCCAGAGCGAGGACGCCGAGCGAACTCGGCCCGACCGAGAACCGGAGCACCTCACCGAGGCTGAGTCCCTCGGTCCCGACCGTTGGCGCACCGACGAACGCATCCCAACCGTTGGCCCCGAACAGGGTCGAGATCCACGGCAGATTGATCAGGGCAGCGACGAATCCGGCGATCACGGCTGCGATCACCATGGTCGCGGCTGCACCGAGCGAACCACGACCAACGATGGTCGCGAGGGTCAACGACACACCGATGACGAGCACGATCAGCCCGAATGTCGGGGCAAATGCACTCACGACCGCGGTGATCAACGTCAATTTGGCGAGGTCGCGGAACTGCTCCCGGCGGTGGATCGGCTCGCTGGCATCTGCGATGTCAGCGTCGGCTCGGGCCGTGAGCGCCGGCTCGATCCGTGCGATCCGGCGCAGGAGATGCACGATCCAGGGTGCGGCACCGTATGCCGCGACCACGCTCCAACGACCAGCTCCGAGCGCGCTATAGGGCAGTGGGATTGCGGCGAACGTGATCAGGCCGACGATGCGAGCCCGCGACGACGGGAAGATCGACATCAACTTCCACGCGCCGTAGTAGCCGAACGGCAACCAGCCGAGCACGGCGACGGTGTGGAACAGACCCATGTGGCCGAAGCTGGCGATGCCAGTGGCCCCGATCAATCCGATGCCGGTCGGCACCCCGGTGGTGCGACCGAGGCCGTGGCTCCACCATCCCGACCAATAGTCGCCGAGCAAGGCCCGGGTGCTGTCGGGAAATCGCAGGAATTGGCCGACCGGCGGGACCCCGCCACCAACGAACGCCCGGCTCCCGATGGCGGCGAGCACGATGACCGCCACCCACGCGCCGATCTGACCCGCTGTGTTGCGGGTGAACCGCCCGGACCCAACCGCGCTGTGGTCGACCGACATCTGGTTGATCTCGCGAGCGCGAAGGTACGAGGCCAGCCGGGCGCTGCCGCGAATCTGCAGGCCGGCAACCTCCCGATACGGCACGTGCCGCAACGGCGCGATCTGGCGTCGTCGTTTGATGATCGAACCAACGTGGCCGACGAGACCGACCGTCGAACGAAATGATGCGAATGCCTCGCCGAGACGACCGGTGAACAATCCCACCACCATCTCCAGCAGCGAGATCAGCAGCATCTGGATCAGCACGAGCGGCAGCCGCAAGCCACCGGTGAGGGTGGCCACGGTACGAACCCGGTGACGGGCAGCGAGCGCATGGTGAGCAAGGTCGGGACGACGGGCTGCCAGCGCCTCTCGGTGGCGCGCTCGGGCGGCCGGCACCACCACGACTCGGGCACCGCTCAGATGCGCTCGCCAGCACAGGTCGACATCGTCGCCGTAGAAGTCGACGCCGGGATCGAAACCACCGAGCGCCTTGAACAGGTCAGCGCGCACGAGCATGCATGCCGACGGCAGCGCGAACACGTCTCGAACCGCATCGTGCTGTTCCTGGTCGACCTCGCCCGGCTCGACCAGCGGGTCCACCTCGCCGAACCGGTCGATACCGAGGCCGACGTGTTGCAGGAGCCGCGGTTCGTCCCACATCACCAGCTTGGGACCAACGATGCCGGCGTTCGATCGATACAGCTCCTCGACGAGGATGCGCGTTGCTCCGGGCTCGAGCGCAACATCGTCGTTGAGGATCATGAAGAAGCCGTTGTCGCCTTCGACCAGTCGCATCACTTCATTTGCGGCGACACCGAAACCAGGGTTGCCAGGGACTGCCCGCACGAACGCACCGGGGACGATGTCGCGGATTCGCGTCGCCAAGTCACCAGGCTCGCCCGTGACGAGGAACAACGTCTTCAGATTCGGATAATCCTGCGCCGCCAGCGACCGGAGGACGTCATCGAACCGGGAGACGCCGTCGCTGCCGACCGGTTCGTCCGGATGGTGGACGACCATGACAGCCACCACAGACAGCGCGAGTTCGGTGTTGGCGTCCACGAGGGTCCGAGGCTAGCGGTGTGGGCGCACCGAGTGAGGGCACGGGAGGCAGAGCCCCGTCCCATCATCCGAACAAGTGCTTGCAAAAGTTAGCACTGTGCGGTATTCTGTATTCGTACCCCGTCATCCGCCGTCACCCCCCGACGGCGGAACGAACCCGCCAACAGGAGATTCCGCCATGGCCAGTAATCCGTTCAACAGTTTCCCGAGCGTCGACTTCAGCACGATGCCCAAATTCGACCTCCCCAAATTCGACCTCCCCAACTTCGACTTCCCCAACTTCGATTCGGAGGCCATCATCACCTCGGCCACGGACACCGCCAAGGACGCTGCGTACATCACCGTCGGTCTCGGCGTGATGGCGTTTCAGAAGGCCCAGGTCCGTCGTCGCGAGCTGTCCAAGTCGCTCACTGATCAGTTCGCCAGCGGCAAGGCGCAGATCGACGAATTGGTCGATGCGGTCGAAGCCCGGCTGGCGACGCTCGACAACCAGTTCGTGGCGCTCGAAGACAAGCTCGACATCGCTGTCGAGAACCTCGAGAAGCGCCTCCCCGAGCAAGCCGGAGCACTGCTCAACACCGCTCACGAAACCGCCAGGAGCGCCCGCAAGCAGGTTCGCAGCCGGGTCCTCACCACTGCCTGATCAGTCGTAGTAGCCGCTGACGTCGAGCACCATGTGCATCGCCACGCTGGCCATCAGACACCACCGTCCCTGCGTATCGACGATGCCGGTGACGGTGGTGGCGGCCACCGTGTTGGCGAAATTGCGCACCATCGACACCTGCGGCACCGTTGTCTGGCACGGGTGAACCGTGATGTACCCGGCCGAAGTCGCGTCGGTCGACGTCACCTCGGCTGCCACCGCCGAGACACCGCTGGCCGGCACGCCGCCCGTTCCGACCACGGACAGCGCCCGGTTCTGTCCGGCCGAGAACACCCCGGCCAGTCCAACGCCCTCGCGGGTGTCGAGCAGCCGAGTCGGCATCAGCGCGTGATACGAAGCAGTTGCCGTTGGACCGAACCAACCGCTGACGTCGAGTACCAGATGCATTGCATGCTGGGCATACATGCAAACAGCCCCGGAATCATCGAGCCCGACCTGGATGTGGTTGGTGACCGACGCCCCCGGTGACGTGTTGAGCACCGACGTCGTCGGTCGTGCCGTATCGCACGGCCAGATGGTGATGAAACCGTCGATCAGCGCGTTCGTGCTGTGCACGGTGGCTGCGATGGCTGTCGCCGATGCGGGCACCGAGCCGACGCCGGCCACCTGCACACGGACGACGGTCTGGTTGGCGAGCAATGGCCCGCCACGGGAGTCGTATCGACGTTCTGCCACGATCGGCTCGAACGGCACGCCACCACCCGTGCGATAGACGCCGCTGAGGTCGATCACGATGTCGGTCGAGCGCATCGAGTACACGCAGAAATGACCGTCCGCATCGAGCGGCACGATCGCCGTACCGGGCACGATCCGGCCGGCGATCGCGGGCACGATCGACGCCAGCGGTCGCTCGGCACCGCACGGGTAGGCGGTGAGATAACCGTTCAGATCCGGATCGATCGCGGTCACGTTGACGACGACCGCCGTTGCATCGTCGGGGACTTGCGGGTCGACCTCGAGGGTGCACCCGACACCGAGCGGCATCTGCTCGGTGCCCCAACCAATGCGGGTGTCGATCAGTCGACGCGGTGGAATCGGCGAGAACAGGCTGGCCGCGGAGTTGGCGGTGACGCCTGCGATCGACGCAGCCGTGCGCCCGATGCAGGGCGCGACCGCGTCGGGCGACGGAGCCGCTGGCGGCGTTCCATCGCTGCCACGCACGGTGAACCAGTTCGATTTGAGGCCGAGTTTGGATCGGAACGCGCTCCCGGTTGTCGACACCGTCGACGCGCTGCCCTCGATCCGCATGTCGAGCACCCGGCCACCCCATTCGCCGTTGCCGTCTCGGCTCACGACAGTGACCGCGCCGAACGAACCAATCGCCGGATAGGCCGCCTCGATCGTGGACGCGGCGACGGTCGATGACCAGTTGTGTGCGGCGTTGCCGGAGACTGCATCGCCCTCGTCGATCACGGCCGGGAAGCCAAGCGTGGTCGCGGCGGTGAAACCACCAGACGACGACGAGTACATCGTGTATGCAATCGGCCCGGCTGTCGTGCCCATTCGGCGAACAACGCCGGAGGTCGCCGTCACGGCCAGATCGGTGGGTCCGAACTCCTGAGCGACCATCACTCCCCCGACACCTGCCCGATATCCGGCGCCTCGATAGGTCTGGCAGTTGTTGTCACACGTCTGTGCGTAGGACTCCTTGTTCTCGGCCAGGCCATACGAGCGAGCCGCCACGGCTTGGGCCTGCAGCGCCTGGGCCCCCTTGCCACCGCCCATCGCTGCCCAGCCCCACGACACTTCGCCACCGACGACGGAGCGGATGTACTGCTCGATCGGCAACTGGCTGACAGTGCGATTGGCGCCGGTGCTGCTGTTCACCGCTCGGATCGAACCGCGGTAGTAGCGGACCCGCCCGGTCGATGGTTCGCACAAACCGACCAGGTCCGTGACGTCAGCATTCGCAGAGGTGTTGGTCGCGGGACGGAATGTCACCGCGGTGGAGTCACCGAGTATCAGACCCCAACCCTGGCCGGCGAGATCATCCGATGCTGCCGGGCAGACGTTGGCGTCGGTGCGCCCCCAGACCGAGTAGTGCCCGTCGGCGGTTTCGCGCGCGACGAGCGAGCGCCAGGGTCCACCGACCACACCGTCGATGACGAGCGCACCCTTGTCGTGCACCACCGCCGTCTGCGGGGCATTGTCGAGTCCGCTGATCCGGACCGTGATGTCGGTGTTGGCAGCGGTCGCGCTCACCGTGGTTCCGAAGTAGTGGTCGAGGATCTGGGTCGCCGACCAGCCATAGTTGATCGCGTAGCCGAGCGCGCCGTACTGACTGAGTCCAACACCGTGGCCGTAGCCGTGACCATCGAGGACCACGCTTACCGGGCCGGCCGCGGCGGGGGAACTCCCTACACCGATCGGGATCGTCGGCAGCACCGTTGCCGCAGCGGCCGCGATGACCGAGGCGAACAACGGCGCAGCAGCGCGTCGTCGTCGTGTTGCTTGTCGAATCTGTTGCACATCCCACCTCGTGAACGCCGAGGGTGATTGTCTAGCTGCTGGAGGTGGCGTTTTCAAGCGCGGCACCCGCGATGAGCCGGTGCAGGCCAGTTGCGACCGGTAGCCTTGCGACCCGTGGCAAAAGACAGAGACCAGCCCTCGGCGATCCAGAAACTGCCACTCCCCGAGGGGACATTGCCGGTCGGAGCCGGACTCTTGATCGCCGGAGTGTCCAGCTACGCGTTTTTCAAGATCGGCAAGTCCGCACTCGGTGACGACGGTTTCAAGCCGATCAGCAGCCTGTGGTTCGCGACGTTCTTCCTGGCCCCCGGCTTTTTCCTGCCGCTCGAACAAGAACTCGGTCGAGCGCTCGCGCAACGGGTCGCCCGCAACCAGGGTGGACAGCCGGTCGTGCGCCGAGTGGTGCCGCTGGCGATGGTGCTCGCGGCGATCGTCACCGTGATCATCCTGATCGGATCCGGCCAACTCACCGATCGCTTCTTCGACGGCAACTGGGTGGTCACCGCTGCCCTGGTCGTGGGCTTCCTGGCCTACCTGCCGGTTCACATCGCCCGTGGCATCTGTTCCGGTCACGGCCGATTCGGCGCATACGGCATCGTGATGGGAGCTGATGGGGCCACCCGCATCATCGGCTGCGCTGTGCTGTGGGCCTCCGGCGTCACCTCGACCGGCGCCTATGCGTTCGTGGTCGCGTTGTCACCGCTGGTCGGGGTGGGCATCGTGTTGCTCCGCCGCCAACTCGGATCAGAATCAGGACCGCCTGCGGCGTGGTCCGAGGTCACCCCCAACCTCGGCTGGCTGTTGCTCGGCTCGGTCTTCGCAGCCGGTCTCGTCAACGCCGGTCCACTCGTCGTCGATCTGCTCGCCAAGACCGGGATGGCCAAGCAGGTCACGTGGTTTGCCTCCGGCGTGTTACTCGGCCGGATTCCGCTGTTCCTGTTCCAGGCGGTCCAGGCGGCGCTGCTGCCACGCCTTGCCGGTTTGGCCAGTCGTGGTGCGCTGAGCGAGTTCCGACAGGGATTCAAGATGCTGTTGATCGTGGTCTGCGGCGTCGCATTCCTCGGCGTGGCCGGATCGGCGATGCTCGGGCCCTACATTCTCGAGAAGGTCTTCCAGGCCGATCTCAGCTCGCGCACCGTGGGGATGCTCGCCCTCGGCTCCGGGATCTACATGATTGCGCTCACGTTCGCCCAGGCGGTCATCGCCCTCCACGGCCATGCGCTGGTCGCGATCGGCTGGTTGATCGGAATGATCACGTTCGGGCTGGTCACCTGGCTCAGCTCCAACGACGTGTTCCCCCGGGTCGAGTTGGGTCTGGTCAGTTCGTCGATTGCCGCTGCTGCGGTGTTTGCCTTCGCATTGCGCTATCGGCTGTCGGTGGGCATCCCACCGGACGCCGGTTCCCTGCTCGAGGCCGCAACCGATGTCCCGTACGAAGTCTGAACAGGCTCGTTCGGATCAGCCCGGTTCGGATCATCTCGGTACGGATCAGCCCGGTTCGGATTAGTCGGGAAGGCTGATCCCCGCCTTGCGAGCCTCAAACTGCAGGTCGTTGGCCACCATCATCGACACCAGTTCGTCGAACTGAACCTCTGGCTTCCAGCCGAGTTGGGTGTGGGCCTTGGTTGCATCGCCGATCAGCAGATCGACCTCGGCCGGTCGGAAGAATCGCTGGTCCTGGCGGATGTAGGACTGCCAGTCGTCGACACCGATCTCGGCGAACGCGTATTGGACGAGTTCTTCGATGCTGTGCATCACGCCCGTCGCGATCACATAGTCCTGCGGTTCGTCCTGCTGCAACATCAGCCACATCGCCTTGACGTAGTCGCCGGCGAAACCCCAGTCGCGCTTGCTGTCGATGTTGCCGAGCACGATGTCCTGCTGCAGCCCGAGCTTGATTCGAGCGACTGCGTTGGTGACCTTGCGGGTCACGAACTCGAGGCCACGACGAGGTCCCTCGTGATTGAAGAGGATGCCGCTGCATGCGTACATGCCGTAGCTCTCGCGGTAGTTGACGGTGATGTCGTGACCGAACACCTTGGCGCAGCCATACGGGCTGCGCGGGTGGAACGGGGTCAGTTCGGTCTGCGGGGTTTCGCGAACCTTGCCGAACATCTCCGACGACGACGCCTGATAGAAGCGGATGTGATTGTTGTCGTTACCGCCGACCATCCGGATCGCTTCGAGCATCCGCAACACACCGAGGCCGGTGATGTTGGCTGTCAACTCTGCCTGGTTGAAGCTCATTGCGACGAACGAGATCGCGCCGAGGTTGTACACCTCGTCGGGCTGGGCAACCGTGAGCGCCTTGACCAGCGAGGGCAGGTCGGCGAGGTCGCCGGGCACGATCTCGATGAACGGCATTTCCTCCAGCAGCGGCGCGACCTTGGGATTGTTCTGCCCGGTCACCATCCCGAACACGTCGTAACCCTTGCCGTGCAGGAACTCGGCGAGGTGACGACCGTCTTGGCCGGTAATACCAGTGATGAAGGCGCAGGGCATGAATTGGTTTCCTGGTTCGAGCGTGCCACCGCACCCATTGCGAGGCACCGCATTCTAGGCGGTTGTCCTTCCTCGCGCGAGTCAACTCGCTATACGCTCGGCCGAGTGAGCGCACCGACCACCGCCAGCGCGATCACCGTTGCGTACGACGCGAGCCCGCTGCTCGGTCCCCTGACCGGTGTCGGTATGGCCGTCCAGCACACGGCGAACGCACTCGCCGGCCGGGACGATGTCGTGCTGAAGCGCTACGCCTGCAGCTTCCGCGGCACGCTGCTCGACGACATGACCCGGCTGCCGCTTCCGGCTGCAGTCGCCCAACGTCTGTGGGGCGCGACGTCGCTGCCTCGGGTCGACCGATGGTTGCGTCCGGCCGACCTGATCCATGGCACCAACTACACCGTGCCACCGAGTCGCCTGCCGCGGATCGTGACGGTGTACGACTGCTGGTTCCTGCGCCATCCCGACCAGGCGGGAGGTGATGTCGGCCGAGCCGGCAAGGTGTTGCGTCGGGCGGTGCGATCCGGTGCGGTCGTCCACGCCACGTCGGATGCAACCGCCGATGCGGTTCGCGAACTGTTGGATGCCGAACGGGTCGAGGTGATTCCGCTCGCGGCGCTGCCGGCACCGTTGTTGACCGACACCGTCGCACCGGTCGCCGAACTGGACGGTGTGCCGTTCGTGCTCGCGCTCGGCACACTCGAGCGCCGTAAGAACCTTCCCCGATTGATCGCCGCGTTCGGACGAATCGCCGGGTCACACCACGATCTGCGACTCGTGATCGCCGGGTCCGACGGAGATGATCGACCGGCAATCGATGCTGCGATCGACGCGCTACCGATCGTCGCTCGTGACCGGGTGATGATCACTGGACGCATCGCCAGCGGCGCCAAACAGTGGCTGCTCGGCGCGGCAACCGTCCTGGCCTACCCGTCGCTCGACGAAGGCTTCGGCTTCCCGATCCTGGAAGCCATGCAGTGCGGCGTTGCTGTCGTGGCATCCACCGCAGGGTCGATTCCGGAAGTCGCCGGTGATGGGGCCCTGCTTGTCGCTGCCGACGACGTCGACGCGTTGGCAGGCGCTTTGCAGACCGTGATCGACGACCCGGCCGTGCGTTCGTCGTTGATCGCTGCCGGCAGCGAACGCGTCGGCCACTTCTCGTGGGAGGTCACCGCAACATCGCTCGCCGACCTCTACCACCGCACCGTGCGGGAAGGAACCTGATGATCACAGTTCTCGCGGGCGGCGTCGGCGCTGCTCGCTTCCTGCGAGCGTTGTTGTTGATCGCACCGGCCGACGATGTCACGGCCGTGGTCAACACCGCAGATGACACGGTGATGCACGGACTGTCGATCTCGCCCGACATCGACACCGTGACCTACACCCTCGCTGGAGCAATCGATCCGGAACGCGGATGGGGTCTGCGCGACGAGACCTGGCGCGCAATGGGTGCACTGGCCCGCTTTGCAGACATTCGTCCACCCGGCTCGACGGCTGCGCCCACGTGGTTCAACCTCGGCGACCAAGACCTCGCGACCCACTTCTATCGCACGGCCCGATTGGCCGAGGGAGCCACATTGACCGACGTGACTGCCGAGATCGCCCGGGCCTTCGGGCTCGACGTCACGTTGCTTCCGGTCACCGACGATCGCATCGCGACCCGTGTCACCACCGCCGATGGTGAAATCAGCTTCCAGGAATACTTCGTCCAACGACACCACGACGTACCGATCAGCGCCGTTCGGTTTGTCGGCGCGGCGACCGCTCGGCTCACGGCATCGGCCCGCGACGCACTCGAATCAGCCGACGCGATCGTGGTCGCGCCGTCGAACCCACTCGTGTCGATCGGGCCGTTGCGGGCGATCGATGGAGTCGACGAGATCCTGAGCGCCCGCCGCGAGTCGGTCACAGCCGTTTCACCGATCGTCGGCGGGGCAGCACTCAAGGGGCCGGCCGACCGGATGCTGATCGAACTCGGCCACGAACCCACCGTGGTCGGCGTCGCACGGTTGTACGCCCCGATCGCATCGTCGCTGGTCATCGACCCGGTCGATGCCCACCTCGCCGACCGGGTCGCTGCCGCCGGCATCCGTCCGGTCATCGTCGCATCGATCATGTCCACCGCCGAAATCTCCGCCACCCTCGCTCGAACCACCCTCGCCGCCGCCGGTCTCCACCTCTCCTGACCCACCGCGACCGCGACCGCCACCGCCGCCGGCGGGCGCGTCGCTGGCAGCAATTGTTGCGCCCAAGGCAACATGTGATGCCAGCGATGGTCAGGCCGCCATCTCTAGCGCTTCGGAAAGGCGCGCGATCACCCAGGCGGGACGGTTGCGAACGTCGTCGTAGGTGAACGTGATGACACGGAAGCCACGCAGTGTGAGTTCGGTTCGGCGTTGTTCGTCGTGTTGGCGCTGACGGCGGCTGGAGTGAGTGCCATGGCCGGCGATCTCGACGACGAGGTTGCCAGGAAAGAATGCGTCGAGACGAGCGACCGTGCGCTGGCCGTCTCGAACCACTCGCTGCAACTCGGGTCTCGGGATCCCGGCGCGGCCGACGATGCCGAGGAACCACCGCTCGAGCCGACTCTCACCACCGGTGTCGACCAACGCATCGAGCAACTGGCGGCTTCCGTTGATCCCGGTCCGGTGTCGAGCGACCACGCGAGTTCGCAGCCGCTGCTCGCTGACCTTTCGGAGTCGGATGGAAGAATCGATCGCGTTCTCGGTCTCTTCCTGGGTGAAGCCGAACAACGGCGAGTCGAGAATCAAACGCTCAGCGCTCAGGCACCTGATGCCATCGACGATCACCGTGTCCTGCAGCCCCAGCGGCAAGCCCGTCGATCTGAGCATGAAGGGCGTGCGCAAGCCTCGATGTGCCCGAACGACGAGCACCTCCGGTTCGTTGCTGACGAAACCGTCGAGCCCCAGCAGCCGGGCAGCCGTGCGACCGGCCAGGAATCCTGCGCCGTCGACATCGGCGGCCGCCGCCCACGCGGCCCGCTGCCATGTCGGACTCGACCCGACGACGGCGTACGACGACGTGCCGACTCGCTCGATCAGGCCATGCCTGGCCCATCGCGCGCGAACGTGGCGATCGGCACCCGACGCTTCCAACTGCTGGGTGCTCAGTGCACCGAACTGCTTGCCGGCCGTTGCGAGCGCCCACCGATATCGCTGATCCATCGCGACAGTTTGAACCTCGGGTGTTACAGACAGGGCTGCGACGGGCGCTGGCAGCAGATGTTGCACCGACGACAACATCTGCTGCCAGCGGCAAGCGTCGTGAGCGGGCGGCGGGGACGGGTCAGGGGGCGGCGAGGGTGGCTCGTACGCCGGTGGCCACGTCGGTCCAGGGGGACCACTGGAGGTGGATTCTCGCTCTGGTGGGGGCGACGGCGATTCGGGTCAGGTCTCCGTGGCGGCGGGCGGCGTTGCTGATCGGCGTTGCGGGGCTGACGAGGGCGGCGAGATCGCGGATCGAGGTCTGGACCCCGGTGCCGACATTGACCACGAGTCCGCCGCCCCGGTGACCGGCGCGGACCAGCGCATCGACGGCATCGTCGATGTACAGCAGGTCGCGGGTCTGGCGACCATCGCCGTGCACCACGATCGGCTGGCCGGCAGCGACAGCGGCAGCAAATGAGGCGACGACACCATCAGCTGGCCGCTGGCGCGGGCCGTAGACCGAACTCATCGCAAGCGCGGTGTGCTCGACCGAGTACTCGTCGCGATACACCGACAACAGGTTCACCACTGTGGCGGCCAGCACGCCCCGCAGGCCGACCGGCTGGAACGGGCGGCTCTCCTTGACCGGCAACTCTCGCGCTGGGACATCGCCGTACAGGTGACCAGCAGGCAGAGCGACGACCACCTTGGCGACCCCATGCAGCCGGGCGGCCTCGAGCACCGCGAGCACGTTCGTGATCGCTGTGCCGTCGCGGTCGTGGCGAAGCTGACCGGGCGTCAGCAGCGCGAGGTGGTAGATGACATCGGGTCGCCGCATCCCTACCAGCGACGCGAAGTCTCCGGCGCGTACGTCGAGGGTGTGGATCTTGAGCACCCCGCCAGCGGCGCGCGCATCGGCGAGGTTGCCGAGCGACGAGGTCGACAGGTCATCGACGACGTCGGTCGCGCAGCCCTCAGCGAGCAACCGATCGACGAGATGCGAGCCGAGGAACCCAGCGCCGCCGACCACCATGGGATGCATGGTCGACATGCTGTCAGACCGGGTGCGCGAGGTCAGGCAATGGGTGCTGGAATCCGCTCGTCGGCATGGCTCTCGCCATCGGCGATCGTCGCATCGGCGCCGATCACACAGTTCGACACCCCGGCGCCGGCACCGATGGTGCCCATCACAACCGAACCGCTGATCGTCGCGCCCGCCCCGACCACTGCGCCACCGAGGATGACCGAGTTGCTCACATAGGCGCCGTCGCCGATGACCACCCCGGCCGCGATCACCGACGTCAGGATCTCGACATCGGCACCGATGTGGGCGTCGTCGTGGATCGGCTGGGCCCGGTGGTGCACGGCTCGGCGATCGTTGATCACGTCGAGGTTGGCCTGCAGATACAGGTCGGGCTGGCCGGTGTCGACCCAATAGTCGTCAGTGGGCATCGCCCACAACCGCTGCTCGGAGGCAACCAACGGAAAGATTTCACGCTCGATCGACACTCGTCGCCCACCGGGGATCCGCTCGATCACAGTCGGCTCGAACACGTACGTACCGGCGTTGATCAGGTTGCTCGGCGCGGTGCCCGGCGGTGGCTTCTCGATGAACCGGCTGACCAGGCCGCTGTCGTCGCGGTCGACGACACCGAACGCCGACGGGTCATCGACCGGAGTGAGATGCAGGGTGATCTCGGCATCACGAGATCGATGGAAGTCAATCAGCGCGGCGATGTCGAGATCGGTGAGCACGTCACCATTGACCACCACAAACGTGTCGTCGATGCCGGCGAACAGTGCCGCGAAGCGGATCGCGCCACCGGTGTCGAGAGGCTCTGGCTCGACCGCGTAGGTCAGCGTTGCTCCGGCGCAGGTGCCATCAGGAAAGGCTTCGACGAACGGTTCCGGTTTGAATCCGAGCGCAAGGATCACGTCGGTGACGCCACCACGAACGAGATTGCCGATCAGACGCTCGATGATCGGGACGTGCCCAACCGGCAGCATCGGCTTGGGAACCGACAGGGTGAGCGGACGCAACCGCGTCCCGAACCCGCCGACGAGGACGACGGCTCGCATCAGCCGCCGGACGTGGCGGTGCTCGACGCCGACACTGTGCTCGGCGTGGTGGAGCCGGTCGTGGTGTCGGTCGAACCGGTGGTCACCGTGGAAGTCGCGGTGGAACCGGCGCCAGGTGTGGAGTCGCCGGTCTCGGGAACCACGACGGAGCCGTCGGGGGCGACCGAGTCGCCGGTGCTGGTGGTGTCCGGCGTGACCGGGCCACTGCCGTCGGCTGCACCCAATTCAGGCAGTCGGGAGGCGTAGTCGGGAGCGACGGGCGCGACATCGTCGGGAACGAAGGCGACGACGAACACCATGCCATCACGATCGACTCGGACATCGCCCATGTTGGCGGTGTACACCGCGGGATCGGTCTTGCCGATGTCGGAGTAGTTGCTCCACACCCACAGCTTCAGCGAAGCGTCCTTGTCCTGACCATCGATGGCGCACTTCGACGTGCCCTCTTCGTACACCTGCGCACCCTGGCTGGCCGGCAGCTCGAGCTTTTTGTCGGACAACTTGATGTCGTAGTTGTTGAGAAACACCTTGAGCCTGGCGTTGGTGCCGGTCGCGGCGCCGGTGTACGGGTGCCAGTGGATCACACCGTCGCCATGGGAGTGAATCCCCGAACGCTGGAACTTCTGGCTGATCAAGTTGCCTTGCGTGTCCTGCTCCTCGAGCGTGCCAGCGATGATCGGGAGCGTCAGCAACCCGTTCTCGTCACAGACATACGTGCTGTACGCCGCGTGCCAGTGCTGGTTGATGGTCGGCTCGCCCTCACCAGGTCCGGGCCGGCTCTGGCGGGCGTAGACGATGAGTGGGATGAGCAGCACGAGCACACCGACAATGACAGCCGGAAAGACGACGCCGCCTTGGAAGCGGACCTTCTTGCCTTTGCCCTTCTGAGCGAGCTTGGCGACTTTATTGGCAGACGAACTAGGAGCCACGAGTATGCGAGGTTAGCGCCGGATCGATCCGATCCCCCGTCGCGAGAGTTCGACGAAGAGGTCGACATAGGTCGATGCGACCGCTGCGGGCGAGGCTGCCGACTCGACCCACGTCCGCCCTGCTCTGCCCATCAGAGCGAGCCCGGTCGGATCGGCCAACATCGAGCGCAACGCAGCCACGAACGCCTCTGGATCGTCCGGAGCGATCGCGACGCCGCCGCCGGACTCGGCCAGGATTCGCGGTACTTCGGTGCCGGCATCGATGGCCGCCAGCACCGGACGACCTGCGGCAAGGATCGAGTAGGTCTTGGACGGCACGCTCACCCGGCCCAATCCGGCCCGCAGCGGCACAACATGGATATCGCCCGTGGCGAGTACCTCGGCCAGCCGCTCAGCCGGTTGGAACGGGGCCAAGCGAACATTGGCCAGCCCAGCGATTGACGATTCGATCGAGGCCCGTGCCGAGCCTTCGCCGTTGATCACAAACGTCACGCCTGGCATCTCGACTGCTGCAGCAACGATCAGTTCGAGCGACTGGGAGAACCCGACATTGCCGGCGTAGAGCACGACCGGTTCGCCGCCGATCCCGAGCTCGGCCCGGTACGACGTCATTCGGTCGAGCGGCCGGATCTGTTCGGTCAGCACGAAGTTCGGGATCACGCGTACACGCTGGGCGAACCCGGGTCGCACCTTGGCAACGACGTTGTCCCGAAGATCGTCGCTGAGCACGGTGACCGCGTCGCTGCGGTGATAGCTGACCCGTTCGAGCCAACGGGCCACGGCGATGATCTTGCTGTTGGTGATCGCCCCGGTCTCGACTGCGGCGTCGGGGAAGATGTCCTGGATGTTGAACACGAGCGGTCCGCGGCGCACCACCTTCATCGACCAGCCGATCAGACCGTTCGTGAGCGGCGGCGACATCGACAGCACTCCATCGACCCGTCCGCCACGTAGACCGGCAACGCCGGCCAGCGCACTGAACCCGGCGAAGCCCAGCGCACGGCGGGCCAGATTGGCCTTGTCGTCACCAGGAAACGGATGGACCCGGGTGATCGAGCCCCAATCGGTGCGCTCGCGACGGATCCACTTCCCGGTCCATCCCGGCTCGATTGCGTGATGGCGGTACCACGGCAGGGCAGTGACGACATGGATCTCGTGGCCGAGCGCAGCGAGTTCGTGGACAATGCGGGTCATCACCGTACCCGTCGGAGCGGTGTCGGGTTCGAAGTGGGGACAGAGCACGGCCAGTTTCAGTCCCGGTCGCGAACGGCGGGTCATCCGAGCGCCCGGGCATAGACATCGAGCAGCGCCTCGGCCGATGTGACCGACGTGAACCGGGTGGCCCGGGCCCGACCTGCGCGACTCAGTTCCGATCGTCGCCAACGGGCTTCGTCGAGCACCCCGGCCCACGCATCGAGTTCCAACGGCACCACGATCGCCGCGTCACCCGCCACCTCGGGCAGGCACGTTCGGTCGCTGCAGATGACCGGCACGCCGAGCACCATTGCCTCGATGACCGGAGCGCCGAAACCCTCGTACTCGCTGGGGAACACCATCGCCATCGCGAGCGACAGCAAACCGTCGCGATCTTCGGCCGAGACCCGCCCCGGCCGCAACACCCGGTCGCCCAATCCGAGCGCCTCGATCGAACGCATCACGGCCCCTTCGTGCGAGCCCGCACCGCCGATCAACACCAGCCGCAGCGCCGGGTCCGTCCAGTGGGTCGCCATCACATCGAGCAGAAACTGGTGCCCCTTGTGGGGATGGGTCATTGCCGGCAGAACCAGGACCGGCCCGTCGCCGAGCGCGTACTTCTCGCGCAGTTCGGCTTCTCCCGTCGCCCGGTGCCCGAGCGTCGGCTCGATCCCGTGCGGCACCACCATCACCCGATCCGGATCGATCGCGTAGGCCTCGATCACCGTCTGGCGCACGTATTCGGTGGGTGTCGCGATGACGGTGGCCCGTTTGGCCGAGCGAGGCATCGTCCACTGCAGATAACGGCGCTTGTTGTTGCTGAGGTACTGCGGGAAGGTGCGGTATTGCAGATCGTGAATCGTCAAGACGGTGGCCGATCCTTTGGCGGGTTTGCCCGGCAGGGTTCCGCCACCGTGATGGACGAGTCGACTGCCGCTCGTCTCACGGGCCAACCACATGTGTTCGGCCAACACCCGGCGGGCACGGTTCGCTCCGTCGACCTTGGCCTCGACCATCCGGAACACGGCGGCCAGTTCGGGATGAGCCGCGGCGAACCCCGGCAGGACGTACAGCGTCGGCACCACCGCCGACTCGATCGCAGCGAGCCCGACGAGTTGACGGACGAGGTATTCCTCGCTGCCACCGACCGCACCGGGCACACACCACAGCAGGTTGACGGCCACCGGAACAGGTGAGCCCGACATGGTCGGACAACCTAGCCAAGTTCGCGGTAGGCGGCGAGTGTCAGCTCAGCCGTGTTGTGCCAGGTGGCCTGCGCGACCCGGTGCCGACCCTTGGCGGCCAACTCGGCGCGACGGCCGATCGCCTCGGCGATGCCGCGGGCGATGTCCGCGGTGTCGTTCGGATCGACCAACACAGCGGCGCCATCGGCAGCCTCCTCGGTGGCGGTGTCCATGCTCGTCACGACAGGCGTTCCCTGGGCCATTGCTTCCAGCACCGGGAGGCCGTAGCCCTCGTGCACGCTCGGGTAGCAGAAGGCATGCGCTCCCGCGTACAGCGCCCACAGGTCCTGGCGCGGCACGAATCCGAGGAACCGCACATCGCCGGACACACCGGCCGCGGCATCGCCCCATCCCTCGGCACCGGCGACCACCAGCGGCAACGGTTCGTCGAGCAGTTGGATTGCCTGGGTCAGGCGTTTGAGGTTCTTGCGCGGCTCCACCGTGCCGACGAACAACAGGTATCGCTCGGGCAGGGTGTAGCTCGTGCGCACCCGATGGATGTCGGCCGGGGAGGCGTGTTCGAAGTCGACCCCGAGCGGCACGTGGCGGAGACGATCGGCCGCCAGGCCAGCGTGGAGGCAGTCGTCGAGCGTGGCTTGCGAGCAGCACAGGATCAGGTCCGCCCACCGTTTGGTGAGCTCGAGGCTGCGGCGGAAGATGCGGTTGCCGTGGCGAGTGAACTGTTCCGGCCGGTGCATGAACGCCAGGTCGTGCAGCGTGACCACCAACGGTTTGCGGGTCGGGCACGGGATGAGCGTGGTGGCGTGGACGACGTCGACCGGTCCAGTGACCGACTCGGGCCTGGGCCACCGGGCGTACAACCAACTCTCGTACAACCACGGCGAACCGATCGGCAGTTCGCGCCACGGGATGGTCGGGAGCCACTCGTCGGGCGGAGCGGTGGCGTGTCGACCGGCAACGCCGATCAACTCGATGCCGACCAAGGCATCCATCGCCTCAGCGGTTCGCAATGCAGCGACTCCCGTGCCCCCGGGCACCCGGTGCCAGCACTGTTCCAAGGTGTAGGCGACCCTCACGATCTCCATCATGACTGCTCGGCCCGTAGCATCGTCAATCAATGAGCCTCGAACCTGCTTGCGAACCCGCGCTCGATTCGGCCCATGAGCCTGCTCCGGCGGCCGGCTCCTGGCACGGCGTCAAGGTCGTGGTCACCGGCGGGTCCGGATTTCTCGGTCGAGTTGTGGTCGAGAAACTGCGGGCCCGCGGCGCTGACGTCGTCGCCCCACGCAGCGCTGATTACGACCTCACCGTGCCTGGCACCGCCGAGCAGATGTTGGCCGACCATCACCCCCGACACGTGATCCACCTTGCGGCCCGGGTCGGCGGTATCGGCTACAACCAGGTCGCACCCGCACCGCTGTACCTCGACAACCTGATGATGGGCACCTATGTGATCGAGGCCGCCCGGACGGCGGCATCGCAGCCCAAGACCACGCTTGTCGGGACCGTCTGCTCGTACCCCAAGTTCACGCCGGTGCCGTTCCATGAGGCCAGCTTGTGGGATGGCTACCCGGAAGAAACCAATGCACCGTACGGCATCGCCAAGAAGGCGCTGCTGATCCATGCCCAGGTCAACGCCCAACAGTACGGCCAGCAGTTTGTCTACCTGATCCCCACCAATCTCTATGGACCCGGCGACAAGTTCCATCCGTCGGTTTCGCACGTCATTCCGGCGCTGATCAAGAAGTGCGTCGAGGCCCAGGAGTCCGGCGCCGACAAGATCGACGTCTGGGGCACCGGCCGGGCCAGTCGCGAATACCTGTTCGTCGAGGACGCTGCCGAAGCAATCGTGCTGGCCGCTGCCGAACACGTCGGTACCGACCCGATCAACCTCGGTAACGACCACGAGGTCACCATCCGCGAGACCATCGAGACGATCGCCGAGCTCGTTGGTTTCAAGGGCGAACTCGTGTGGGATCCGAGCAAGCCCGACGGCCAACCACGACGTCGAGTCTCGGCTGATCGAGCCGAAGCATTGCTCGGCTGGCGGGCACAGGTCGCGTTCGACGATGGCCTCCGACGCACGCTCGGCTGGTACCGCGCCAACCGGGGCGAAGCCGAGCGCGACCCGAACGAGTGAGCAACCGCCGCTTCTGGACGAGCGACCAACACTTCGGGCACGCCAACATCATCCGCTACTGCCATCGTCCGTTCGTCGACGTCAAGGCGATGAACGAATTCCTCGTTGCACGCTGGAACGAAACCGTCACCAACGATGACGATGTGTGGGTGCTCGGAGATGTTGCAATGGGCGACATCGAGCGATCGCTCGGATTCGTCCGCCGGTTGCGCGGCCGCAAGGTGCTCGTCACGGGCAACCACGACCGCTGTTGGTCGGGTCATGGCGCCAAGAGCGAGCACTGGCTGCAGATCTATCGCGAGGCTGGGTTCGCGGAGATTCACCAGGGCGTGGTGCCGGTCGTCATCGGCGGTATCGATGCGCTCGCATGCCACTTCCCGTATGCAGGCGACAGCCACGATGCCGATCGATACGTCTCGGCCCGCCCGGTCGACACCGGCCAACTCCTTCTCCACGGTCACGTGCACGAGAAGTGGCAGGCGAACGGTCACCAGGTCAACGTCGGCGTCGATGTCTGGGACTTCCGGCCGATCACCGACGAACAGGTGCT
>JBDSDH010000271.1:0-16085 GCA_039920665.1 Ilumatobacteraceae bacterium | reverse complement strand
GGTGCGCAGTGTTCCGGACATCTCGTCGTCTGCCGGCTCGGCCGTGATCGCAATGATGTCGATATCGCTGCTGTGCGGCTGCCAGTCCTCGAGCGCGATCGAGCCGACGACGTACACCCCCTCGACGACCTCGGGGGCGATCTCGTCCATTGTCCGGATCCACGCCTGTGCTGTCTCGAACCATGCTCCGATCTCGGCCATGGATCCGAGCTTGGCACGTGTTGACGAAATGCGTCGCGCGCTCGCGCTACGTTCGCAAGCGTGAGCGAACCTTCCCACCAATCCGCCATCGACCGAAGCGCACTCGATGCAGCACTTGCGGCGATCGCTGCGCTCGAAGGCGACGGCGGTGTCTCGTTGGCGACACTCGTGGTGCATCAGGGTGAGATCGTCGCCGAACAGTACGGCCCCGACGTCGATGCCGACACCACGCTGATCTCGTGGAGCATGGCCAAGAGCATCACCCAGGCCCTGATCGGGATACTGGTCGGCGACGGCCTGCTCGACATCGATGCGCCGGCCGCAGTGCCCGAGTTCGCCGGCACCGACAAGGCCGCGATCACCGTCCGCACTCTGCTCGCAATGCGGTCCGGACTCGAGTTCGTCGAGGACTACGTGGATGACTCGGTGTCGCATTGTCTGGAGATGTTGTTCGGCTCCGGCATCGACGACCACGCCCACTACGCGGCGAGCCTGGCGTTGATCCATCCACCCGACACGGTATGGAACTACTCGTCGGGCACGACCAACATCCTCAGTCGACTCGCCGGCGAGATCATCTCGGCCCACGCGGACGACGCGACGCCGGACATCGCCTCGTTCCTCGCCGACCGTTTGTTCGGTCCGCTCGGGATGACGAGTGCAACGCCGAAGTTCGACGCGGCCGGCACGTTCGTCGGCTCGTCGTACGTCTACGCAACCGCTCGCGACTTCGCCCGCTTCGGCGCGTTGTACCTGCACGACGGAGAATGCGACGGCCAGCGGTTACTGCCCGAGGGTTGGGTCGACTACTCCCGAGCGGTCGCTTCGGTCGATGACAACCCGCCACACTTCGGCTACGGCTCGCACTGGTGGATCTGGCCGGACTTCGACGGCAGCGTCGCCGCTCATGGTTACGAAGGCCAATACATCATCGTCGTGCCCGACCGTGACCTGGTGGTGGTGCAACTGAGCAAAGTTCCAACCGATGTGCGTCCGCCTTTGGTCGATCAACTTCGCCGGATCGTTGCAGCATTTCCATCCGGTCGGGCCGGCTGACACTCCGTCTCCTCGCAAACGCCGTGTGCTAACAAAGAGGGGTGGCACGCGAGATCGGCGAAGTTCAACCCGCCGTCGCGGAGGGCCAGTTGCGGCTCGATGTCGACGTGGGGACCAAGAAGCCATTTCGTCCGCTCCGGTCCGGCATCAAGGTCATTGCGTTCGCGGCGATCATCTGGTTCTTCGTCCTGCCTCTCATCCCTGGCTTCCGCAAAGCGGCGACCGAGCTTCGCCAGGTCAATCCCTTCCTCCTCGTGGTCGGCCTCGGACTCGAGGTCGCGGCGCTCTATGCCTACTCCCTGCTCACTCGGGCGGCACTCGGCGAATCCGGCAAGCTCGTCTCGTCGTGGCGGATGTTCCGAATCCAGATGAGCACCAAGTCGCTCGGCAGCGTGATGCCAGGTGGCAGCGCGGCGAGTTCGGCGCTCGGCTACCGACTGATGACCATGTCCGGTGTACCCGGTCCCGATGCCGGGTTCGCCCTCGGGACGGCAGGTCTCGGATCAGCGGTCGTGCTGAACCTGATCTTCTGGGTCGGTTTGATCATCTCGATCCCGCTCAACGGGGTCAACGGTCTCTACGTCAGCGCAGCGATCGCCGGTGTGTTGATCATGGGGCTCGCTGCCGCGATCGTGGTGGGGCTGATGCAGGGACAGCAGCGAGCGGAGAAGGTCCTGCGCTGGATCGCTCGCAAGTTGCGGCTCAACGAGGAGCGCACCGGAGACGCCGTCCGCCACGTCGGCGCTCGTCTCGAGGACATGATCAAAGACAAAGTGTTGCTCGGGAGGGTGGCGGGATGGGCGGCTGCCAACTGGCTGCTCGACGCTGCTGCGCTCTGGGTGTTCCTGCGCGCCTTCGGTGGATCGCTGAGCATCGACGGGCTGATCGTGTGCTTCGGCCTCGCCAACGTGGCCGCCGTCGTGCCGATCACACCCGGCGGACTCGGCATCGTTGAGAGCGTCTACATCCCGACGCTGGTGTGGTTCGGCCTCACCCGCGGCAACGCAAGCCTCGGCGTCGCGTCGTATCGCCTGGCCCAGTTCTTCTTCCCGATCGCGCTTGGCGGGCTGCTCTACCTGACGTTGCGGGTCGGCCCCTGGAAGATCCAGAAGGGCTCGTCGGCATTGAAACGTCTGCGCGACGAAGCCAAGGACTCGACCACCGAGATGGAGACGTCGCTCGCGTTCCACGAGCGGTTCGCTCGCCGCCCGCCGAAGAGCGACGAATCGATCGAACTCGCTCGGACCCACCCCGAGTTGTGGGACATCGGCGACGATGATGAATAGCTCGCTCCGGTAGCGTCGGCGAGATGAGCACGTACGAGCGGCCGTTCGGCCGTCACCTCGAAGATTTCACCGTCGGCGACATCTTCAAGCACTGGCCCGGCAAGACGATCACGGAATACGACAATCATCTGTTCTGCATGATCACGATGAACCATCACCCGTTGCACACCAACGACTGGTTCGCCGAGCAGAGCGTGCAGGGCCGCAACGTGGTGGTCTGCAACCTCGTCTATTCGTTGGTCCTGGGCATGAGCGTGCCGGATGTCAGCGGGGCAGCCATTGCCAACCTCGAAATCGAAACGCTGCAGCACAAGTTCCCGACGTTCCACGGTGACACGATCCACGCCGAAACGCGAGTGCTCGATGTCAAGGAGTCGGCCTCCAAGCCCGACCGCGGAATCGTCACGGTCGAGACCAAGGGCTTCAACCAGGACGGCAAGGAAGTCTGCTACTTCAAGCGCAAGGTGCTGATCTGGAAGCGTGAGTTCGCACCCACTAGGGTCCGCCCGTACGACGGCGAACAGGTCTGGGGCGAATAGTTCGGCTGGCGCGGGTCGGTCATGCAGGAAGCTGCCCAGCAGCGGGTTCTGAGCTGGGGGCTGGCACAACTCCGAGATCTGCCGTGGCGCCACACCCGTGACCCGTGGGCGGTGCTCGTCAGCGAGGTGATGCTGCAGCAGACCCAGGTCGAGCGGGTGATTTCGCGCTGGTTCGCGTTCCTCGATGCGTTTCCGACACCGGCGGCCTGCGCCGACGCATCGCTCGGCGACGTGTTGCGGCTGTGGCAAGGCCTGGGCTATCCGCGTCGTGCCCGCAATCTGCACGCCGCCGCGACGATGATCACCGAACTCGGCGAGTTCCCGTCGACGCTCCCCGCGCTGCTCGCGCTGCCCGGGGTCGGCAATTACACGGGTCGGGCGCTGCGGGCGTTCGCATTCGAACTCGATGCCGCCGTCGTGGACACCAACATCGCCCGAGTCTTCGCCCGTGTCGCCGGCCGACGGTTGACGGCGAAAGAGGTCCAGGCTGCTGCCGATGCATCGCTGCCGGGCGAGCAGGCCTGGGCATGGAACCAGTGTCTGATGGACCTCGGCGCGATGTTGTGTCGGCCGCTCAACCCGCGCTGTGGAGAGTGCCCGCTTGCTGGAGACTGCGCGTACGGGGGCGTCGGTGACGACCCGGCGATCGGGTCGGCAGGCGTGAGCGGCAAGCAGAGCCGCTTCGACGGATCGGACCGGCAGGGGAGGGGTCGGCTGATGAAGAGCCTCGGCACTGGGCCCGTCTCGGTGGCAGACGTGGCGACATCGATGGGTTGGCCCGACCAATCCGATCGCGCTGACCGCATCGCCGCGACCCTCGTCACCGACCGCCTCGCCGTCTTCGACGGCACGACCTACCGACTGCCGTAGCGGCCGGTGCGTGCTCTACCGATCGCTGGTACCGAATATCCGGATATGGCGACATTCGGTGACAGCGTTCCTGGGCTCGGCATCGGCGTCAGTCGGAGGCGGTCACCTCGGCGACGACTTGATCGAAGACGAGGTCGGCGTAGGCCCGGATCTCGTCGTCGGTGCGGTCCTGCACCGGGTGCGGTGTGTAGACCCGGCCCACGGTCGGGAAACCGAGCGATGCTGATTGGGCGACCGCTGCGGAGACGAACTCCTCGGACGCAATGAACATGCTCGGGATGCCCCGGCGTTCGAGATCAACGATGTCGTGCACACTGCACGACGTACAACTGCCTCAATCGGCGAGCGCCTCGATCACCACCTGGCACTGGCTGGCGATCTCGTGGCGCAGATCGACTGGTGCCGGCTTGGTGAAAGTCGGCTTCTTGAACCGCTTGACCTCGGCGCCGATTTCGACCAGCCGCTCTTCGAGCCGGTCGAGGAAGATGTCGCCGCGGGCCTTGGAGATGTCGAGCAGACCAACCGTCTTGCCGGACAGCGATGCCGGGCGTGCACAGCGGACCCGCTCGGCCAACTGCCGTTCGCTGGATGGGTCGAGGAAGATGCTGCTCATGATGCGGTCTCCTGCTTGTCTGGCGAGTGGGCGAGTGCCGTTGTCGACGGGGGTGGGCTGACGGTGCGGGTGACCGGCGTACTGCCGATGTCACCATTGGCCCATCCGCCAATCATGGCAGAGAACAGTCCGGCTCCTCCGCCCGCGTGCGCGAGCAGGATGCCGTCGGGACGGAACTTCGGCAGCGTCAAACCGGCCAGTCGTTCCGGCACTCCTTCGGCGATGCCGCCGGCGCCGCGTACCAACTCGCTGCCGGGGATCTGCAACCGGGCGTGCAATTCGGCGAGCACCCGTTCTCGGTCCCACCCGGCATCGGCAAACACCCGCGCATGTTCGGGACCGACCACCAGGATCACATCGAACGCCAGGATCGCCTTGGGATTGTGCAAGGTTCGTAAGCACGCAGCGATGTTGGTCGCCAGGCTGTCGGGATCTCGGGCCAGTTGGTCGACGATGCAGCGCGGCCCTTCGCCGGCGAACACGGTCACCGTGTCTGCCATTGGGTCGAATCCACGTCCGACCGCCAGCGATGAGAACGGCGATCCGATCTCGTCCTCGGCGAAGCAGAAGCTGAGCTTGCCAGGATTGCCGTGAGTGGCCCGGTCGACCTCGCCGGGTCGACCGCCGCCGACGTTGCGGATCACGAGTTGCACGGCGCGACCGATGGTGAGGTTGGCCCGGTTGCCCTGCCCGAACGCGTTCATTCCGCTGTTCATCCCGATCGCCCGCGTCCCGGGACCGTTGCAGATGATCACCGGTCCAACGGGCATCGTGGTCGCGAGGACGCCGTGGATGTTGAACTCTGGCGTGCAACAGGCTTCGAGCGCGGCGATTACCCAGGGCAGGTACTCGGGCCGGCAGCCGGCCATCACCGCGTTGATCGCGATCTTCTCGACCGTGACCTCGACCAGATCAGGGGGCACGATCGCAACGATCTCGCCGGGGGCGCGGTCGGTGCCGGTCAACATCCGCAACACCCGCGCCTCGGTCGGCGGGATCACCGGCAGCCCGTCGGTCCAACCGCGATCGAAGAAGGCCTCCATCTCGTCCTCGGCTTCGGCCACCTCCACCCGACGGGCGCGCAGCGCACTGCCACTGAACCGGGCGCGCAGTTCGTCTTCGAGATCTGGATCGACGGACAACGAGCCGCAGCCGGGCCGCATCACGGGCAGGTCTGCTCCGAGATCGTCGATGTGGGTGATGTCGCGCCACCCAACGTGACTCCAGCCAACGGTGCGTTCGGCCTCGACACCGTCGACCAGTCGAATGACGGTCGGCACCGTCTCGATGTCGTGATGCCAACTGATCCCGAGATCGGCATCGTGAATCGCGTCGATCCCATCAGGGAATGTCGGGTCGTCCTGGGTGTACACGACCAGTCCGGCGGACTCGACGAGCCGCTGCAGAACCGGCACCACCATCACGCAGGTCGCGCATTCGCGTTTGACGATTGCGACGAGCCCATCGGTGATCGGCGATCCCGCGCCGTCGAGGAAAGCTGGCGGTGGAACCGGTCGTTGGTTCATGGTATGACTCCCGTCGATCGAGGTCGATGCCGTCTGATGGCGTTGGGACGCGGGTATCGGTGACACCTGCTCCGTCGTCGACGGTAGTACCTGCGACCGACGTCACAAGGGTCCAGCATTTACAACCGATCGGGTAATGCTTAGGTTGGGGGGTTCGGGGGTTCTGTGGAACAACAACATTCGATGGCGGTCACGTTTCACGGCGTACGCGGGTCCACCCCCTGCAACAGCAGCGATGTCGCGCGCTACGGAGGCAATACGTCGTGCGTGTCGATGCGGATCCCCGGACACGACCCGATCCTGTTCGACATGGGGACCGGCATGCGGTACTTCGGTGCGATGCAACCGGTCGACGGCAGCTTCCGCGGCCACGTGTTGCTCAGCCATCTCCACTGGGATCACACTCAGGGATTGCCGTTCTTCAGCCCGATCCTGTGTTCTGGTGCGAACCTGTCGATCCACGGCCCGGCGCAGGAGGACGGCCGCACCGTCGGCGAGGTGTTGCTCGACACCATCCGGCCGCCGCTGTTCCCGATCCGGCTCACCGAGTTCCCCGGCAAGCTCACGTTCCACGATGTCAGCGACACCGACTTCACGTTGATGGATGGCGATGCCGACGGTGTCGGCGCCGTGCAGGTGAAGGCCCGGCTGATTCCGCACGTCGGTCCGACGTGCGGGTATCGAGTGACCTGGCAGGGTCGTTCGGTGACCTACATGAGCGATCATCAAATGCCCTACGACGGCTCGATGAGCGCATCCGATTCGGCGATCGAACTTGCGAGTGGAACTGATCTGTTGATTCACGACTCGCAGTACACGGACAACGAATTCGCCCACAAGAGCACGTGGGGGCACTGCACGATCGGCTATGCCGTCTGGCTTGCAGCAGAAGCAGGGGTGAAGACCTTGGCGCTGTTCCACCACGACCCCAGCCGTGGCGACGACGCACTCGACACCCTGTTCGCAAAAGCGCGCGATGCCGGCGAGCGCAAGGGTGTCGAAGTCATCACGGCCGCCGAGGGCCTCACCGTCGACGTGTGAGCAGCTTGTGAACGTGATCTGTGTGATCGCATCGATCGTTGTCGGAGCCGCGTTGTTGGTGGCGGGGGGAGCCAAGATCGCCGCGGGTCCTGCGTGGCCGGTTCAGGCTCGTGGACTCGGCGCGCCAGCCGCGGTGATTCCGTTTGTTCCATGGATCGAGATCGTCGTCGGAGCACTGCTCTGCGCCCAGATCGCTCGACCGATTCCTGCAGTGTTGGCGCTGGTGATGCTGGTCGTATTCAGCGGGCTGCTTGCCTTACGCCTGTCACGCGGGCAACACCCGCAATGCGCGTGCTTCGGATCGTGGAGCGCGAAGCCACTCAGTTGGCGTCACCTGGCGCGCAACTCGGCGCTGATCACAGCCGCCGTGATCGCGATTGTCGCGTCCTGACGCGAACCCGAGCTCAGCCGGCGGCGGACGACTTGTAGCTCATTCGGAGTTTGGTGCGGTAGGCGATGATCACGCCGCCCTCGATCAGGACGTCCATCTCGATCACCTCGGCGACCCGCAGGTCCTGGTAGCTCTTGGCCGCTTCGCGCACAGCATTCTGGGCGGCACTCTCCCATGAATCACTGCTCGAACCAATCAGTTCGATCACCTGATAAACGCTGTCTTTCATCGACTTGCTCCCTCGCTGGCTGGCTGGCTGGCTGGCTGGTTCTGTTCGTGTTCGTTCGATGTCCGCTAATGGTCGGTTATTGGTCGGTTGATGGGGGCTGTGGGTTGGACTCGAACGGTCGGTACTTGACCGAGATCGCCATGGTCGCGGCGAAGCGCAGCGAACCGTCGGGTTCGAGCTCGCAACGAAGCCCTCGCACTTCACCGACGCGCGCGTCGTCGTGGCGCAGACACACCCGACCGACCGCGAACCGGGCGGCCTGCTGCCATGAGGCGGCCGCAGCCGACAGATGATGCACCTGGTAGACGCTCTCGTTGCCACCGCGAATCAGCGGCGGCTCGCCGCTCGCGAAGTCGTCCGACGCCTGCTGCCCACTCAAGTGGTGGATCGCATCCATCAGGTCGAGCGTCAGTTGCTGGCGCCGACGACGGGGAGCCCCGCCATAGTGGGCGGGGTCGATCGGCGTGCCGAACCGCACGATGCCACGTCGAAACGGACGCGGTGCCCTCGCTCCGATCGGCTGGATCCGGTCGGTGCCGACGATCCCGACCGGCACCACCGGCGCTCCGGTCATCATCGCCAGTTGGGCGACGCCGGTGTGGCCGCGGTGCAACAGACCATCGCGTGATCGCGTGCCCTCCGGATAGATACCGAGCATGTGCCCGTTGTTGAGCACGCCGGCCGCGACGTCGAGCGCGCTCATTGCCTTCTTGGCTTGCTGGCGATCGATCGGGATCAGCCCGAGCGCTGGGAACAGGCGGCGGGTCTTCCACGAATCGAGGTATTCGGCCTTGCCGATGAACGACACCTGGCGGTGTGTGGCCAGCATCAGCACGACGGTGTCGTAGAACGAAATGTGGTTGGCGGCGACGATCACGGGTCCGGTACGAGGCAGGTTCTCGAGCCCCTCCACCCGCACGGGCGTACACACTCGGTACAGCGGGCGGATCGTGCCGCGAACGATGCGGCCGAGCGTCTCGTCGCTCGGTGTCAGGCGGCTTCGGAGCGCGGCGGCGAACGATCGTCGCTCGACGTCCGTGGCTGCCTGCTGCACCATCCGATCACCCCTGTCACCCGATCGACCTTGGCCGAACCATAGTGCCGAGTGGTCGTCCGAGGCGGTTGCACAGCGGATCTGGTGTCGCGGGCATGAGGAAGCCGGCGTCGGGTATGGGGTGATCGCGCTGGCGAACGGGAACTACGTCGTTGCGTCGAGCGCAGTCGATGTCGGGCCGGCGTCGGACGCCGGAGCGGTCGCGTGGCGGAACGGATCCGGCTCGTTTCCCGGTGTCATCGCCCAGCCAACAGCATGGTCGGTTCGACGACAGCCGACCGCGTGGGAGAGGTCGTCGTGGCCATGCCGGATGGCAACTTCGTCGTGCCCGTCCGTTTCTGGAACAACGGTGCGCTGGCCGACACGGGCACCGTCGCCTGGGGCAACGGGAACGCTGCGACTGCGTCTGTGCTCTCGGCAGCGAACGGTTTGGCCGGTGCAGCTGCGGGCGACGCCGCAGCAGCGCTGTATGTCGCCGTCCTCCCGGATTCGTCGGTGCTGATCTACTTCAACGGCTTCGACAACGGCCCCGTCGTGAATGCCGGACTCCTCACCCACCGCTTCCGCGGATCACTTGTCGGTTCCGTGACGGCCGCAGGCGCAATCGTCGGTATGGGTCCTACCGACGCGACACATTCATCGTCGTCATGGCGGAATTGTAGCGGTCTTGCCAAAGCCTGCCAAGACAGACGCGTCCCACGCTCCGCTCAGGTCAGGACCGTTTGCAAATACGCCCGGCAGTCCGTTCGATCTGCATACAGTGCCGGCCACCTCCACAGTGCCGGCGATCTCCATCGGGCGGGTGACCTCCACAGTGCCGGCGACCTCCATCGGGCGGGCCGGCCGACACAGTGCTCGGTCAGGTGGTGGCGGTCAGGAAGGCGATCACTCGGGCTTCGTCGCGCCAGCGGTCGTAGCGGCCACTGGGGCCACCATGGCCGGCGCCCATCTCGCACTTGAACACCAGCGGGCGCTCGGTCCGCCACAGACTGCGCAGTTTGGCAACCCATTTGGCCGGCTCGTGGTAGCTCACGCGCGGGTCGTTGAGCCCGGCCGTCACATAGAGCGCCGGGTAGTCGAGCGCGGTGGTGTTGTCGTAGGGGGAGTAGCTGAGCATGTAGCTCGCTGCCGGGTCCTCGCGCGGGTCGCCCCACTCTTCCCATTCGGTGATGGTCAGCGGCAGGGTGGGGTCGCTCATCGTGGAGACGACGTCGACGAACGGCACTTCGGCAACCGCTGCGGCGAACAGATCGGGCCGCATCGTGATGCATGCCCCGACGAGCAGACCGCCTGCGCTGCCACCGCGCAGCGACACCCGACCCGGGGCCGCCCAACCGTTGGCGACGAGGTGTTCGCAGGATGCGATCGTGTCGGTGAAGGTGTTGATCTTGCGTAGCAGTTTGCCATCGAGGTACCAGCGGCGACCGAGCTCGCCACCACCGCGCGGGTGTACGAGCGCCCAGGTCCACTCCCGGTCGAGCAACGACAAGCGGGCGACCGAGAACCACGGCGCCATGCTCGCCTCGTACGAGCCGTAGCCGTAGACCGCGCAGGGTGCCGTTCCATCAGCCGGGGTGTCGATGTGGCGGACGATGTCGACCGGCACCAACGTGCCGTCCGGTGCAGTGGCCCATTCGCGCGTCGCGGTGTACTTCGCCAGATCCACGTTCAGCACCGGGCTCTGCTTGAGCAGTGTGCGCTCCGCGTCGCGAACGTTCTCCTCGTAGACCGAAGCGGGGGTCGTGAAGGACTGGTACACGAAGCGGATCGTGTCGGTCTGCCACTCCGGGTTCGACTCCAACTCGACCTCGTGCGGCTCGGTCCCGAGATCGATGACCCGCTCCGAACCATCGGTGAACACCACCCGTACCTGCTGCTGGGCCTGGTGCCACTCGTGGATGACGAGGTGCGACGCGAACGGCTCGGCGGCGATGATCCGCCGGCCCGGCTCGTGAGCGAGGAACTCGGCCCAGGTGCCCGGATCGTCGAGCGGCGCGGTCATCACGCGGAAGTCTTCGGCATCGAGATTGGTCATCACCACGAACCGGTCACCCCAGTGATCGACGTGGTATTCGAGATCGTCCACCCGAGGGCGCGCGACGACGTACGAGGCGGTCGGATCGGCGGCCGGGATCAGCATCACTTCCGACGACAGCTTGCTGCTGCTGTCGATGATGATCCATTCGCCGCTGCGAGACAGATCGACCGACACGAAGAACCGCTCATCTGGGTCGTCGAACACGAGCACGTCGTCAGCCTGGGTGGTGCCGAGTCGGTGGCGCCAGACCTGATTGGGTCGCATCGCGTCGTCGGACTGCACGTAGAACAAGTGGCTGCTGTCGCTCGACCAAGCCGATCCGGCCCACGACGTGTTGTCGAGCGTGTCGTCCAGATCCATGCCGGTCGCGAGATCACGGATCCGGGTGACGTAGCGCTCGCCGCCATCGGTATCGCTCGACCACGCCAGCAGCTGATGGTCCTGGCTGACGTCGAACACGTTGAGATCGAAGAAGTCGTGGCCCTCGGCCTCTATGTTCTCGTCGACCAACACCTCGTCACCGGCGGTCTCGCGAGACCGGCCCCGGCAGTGGATGGCGTAGCTCGAGCCCTCCTGGGTGCGGGTGGTGTACCACCAGCCGTCCTTGCGGACCGGTGCGGCGAGGTCGGTTTCCAGGACCCGGGACTTGATCTCCTCGAACACGGTTTCGATCGTGGCCGACAGGGGTGCGAACCACTCGTCGGCCGCAGCGTTCTCGGCTTCCAGGTAGGCAATGGTGTCTGGATCGTCGCGGTCGCGCAGCCAGGCGAATGGATCGTCGACGTCGCCCGTTGGACGGGACCAGATGTGGGGGACCTGCTTGGCACGAGGAGCATTCATCGGCTGGAACAGTACCGGTGTCGCGTGTCTGCGTCGGCCCAACGCTCGATACCCTGCCATCGTCATGCGGGTGTGGATCGATCAGGACTTGTGCACGGGAGATGGCCTGTGCCTCGACCATTGCCCCGACGTGTTCGTCCAACTCGAGGATGGGATTGCCTACGTCGCCGAGTTCGGCGTGGCGCTCAACGATCCCGGTGGTGCCGGCAGCCTGGCCTTCGTGCCCGGCCGCCAGTGGCAGGCTGTGGTGGACGCCGCCGACGACTGCCCGGGTGAATGCATCTTCATCGAGATGGAACCGGCCCAGGCGATCCGCGCCGAATCCGCAGCCTGAGCAGACGGACTGGCCTGCGCGAGCGCCAGCTCACGAGCGTGAGGTCAGCCGCTGACCCGGTCGGGGTGGCGCATCCGGCCGCCGACACTGGCGAGTGACACCAGTAAACCGGCCAGACCAATGATCGCTTCGACGATCGCAAGCCCGGGGAAGTGCAGGTCGCCGAGTGCGAACGCAGCAGAACCGAGGCCGACGACGATGCCGACGAACACCGATGCCTTCCAGCGGACGAGTTCGGCGGCGATCACGATCAGCGGACCAATGAACGGCAGGATGATCAGGCCGACGAACCGAGGGTTCGTTTCCGGTCCGAGCCACCACGGGGCAATCCCAGAAACACGGGCAGCTTGCCAGACACAGCCGAAGCTGACCATCACGAGCACCCATCCAGCGATGAACAGCGTGTGCCAGCCCGGGGCCAACTGGCCGGGTCGCAACGGAACATCTTCCCAGCCGAACGGATTGGCGACCACTGGCTCGGCCGGGGCGGTGATCGCTCCGGTCGAGTCCATCATGGGTGGCGGGGGGAGCGGGATGTGGTGAGGTGCCGGATCGGCGGTGTTCGGCGCGTCGGCATCCATCGATTCGCAGCGTACACAGCGTCGATCCGCTTGCCCGCTCGCGACCCGATCGCCTCGGCCGGTACCCTGTGGAACCCATGGCCGAGCCCGCCTTTTCGAAGCTGTCGATTTTCTTCCCGATGTGGAACGAGCAGGAGTACATCGGACGGGCGCTGACCGCCGGTTCTTCTGTCTGCGACGAGCTCGTCGCTGCCGGCGAGATCGCCGACTACGAGCTGATCGTGGTCGACGACGCATCCACCGATGACACGCCTCGCCTCGCGGATTTGGCAGCGGCCGAGAACCCACGCGTGCGAGTCGTGCACCACCCGCTCAACCGCAAGCTCGGCGGCAGTATCAAAACCGGGTTCGAAACAGCAACCGGCGACCTGGTCCTGTACACCGATGCCGATCTGCCGTTCGATTTCGAGGAGCTGCACAAGGCGATCCGGATCATGCGTCTGTACGAGAGCGACATCGTCAGCGCCTATCGCCACGACCGCACCGAAGAGGGCTCGTCGCGGGCCATCTATACGTTCTTCTACAACCTGCTGATCCGGATCATGTTCGGTGTCAAGATGCGCGACATCAACTTTGCGTTCAAGCTGTGCAAGCGGCGGATCTTCGACCACATCGAATTGCACAGCGAGGGCTCGTTCATCGACGCAGAGCTGGTCATCCGGGCCAAGAAGCTCGGGTACACGGTCACCCAGTTCGGCGTCGACTATTTCCCGCGCACGCGTGGGGTGTCCACGCTCAGCAGCCCAGCGATCATCGCCAAGATCCTGCGCGAGATGCGCGAACTGCGCAGCGAACTCCAGAACATCACGAAGGTCGTCTGACCAGACACCTGAATCACATGGAAGTAATTTGCAATCAAACGGGGAGCTGAGTATCAGCCTCGATTGGTAGCGTCATCCGAACGGCCTCGCCGCATCCCTGATCTGTATGACTTCACCTCGACGCCCCTCCGAACGCAACGATTCGACTCGGCCTGTGCCGGCCGGACAGCGCGTGGCCGGGCAGCGTTCTCCTGGTGCACAGCGCTCCGCAGGTGGTTCGGGTGGGTCCAGCGGGTCCCGATCAGCTGCATCGAAGCCGCCCCAGCGCACTGGTCACAAGGCACCGCCGTCGCCACGTCGGACCAGCTCGACCGGCAGCTCCACTCGAACCGCCAAGCGTCCGGCCACACAGCCATCGGCCAGGTCGTCGAAATCCGGTTCGACCCCGGCCGGCCGGTGGATCCCTGCGATCGCAGCGGTCGGTGTGCTGGCGATCGTGGTCTTTGCGGGGGCGGTGTCGGGCGGCGACGAGACCAGCAACGCGACCGCGCCCGACCAGACCTCCATTGATTCGGTCATCGATCCGACTGCCACCACGGTGCTCGATGCCCCGACCGTGCCGCCCACCACGATTCCGGCTTCGACCACCACCGTGCCGGTGGTCAACAAGACCACCCTCAGCCGCAACCTCTACAGCGGCGTGTTCGGCGATGACGTCAAGGCGCTGCAGACGCGCTTGACCCAGCTCGGTTTCGCGCCTGGGGTCGTCGATGGTGCGTTCGGCGGTCAGACCCAGCAGGCTGTGTGGGCGTACGAGAAGTTGGTGCTCAAGGTGCCCCGGGCTGACGCCACCGGCAAGATCACCAACGACACCTGGCAGGGCATGCAGGATGCGGTCACCATCGCGCCGCGTCGCCCCAACCCGGGTACCCACGTCGAGATCTATCTGCCCGAGCAGGTCGCGATCGTGTTCACCGACAACTCGCCGACCTTGATCATCCACATCTCCAGCGGTGAAGCCTTGACCAACTCTCGAGATGCCGCCAACACCTGGTGCCAGAACGTCAAGATCGACACTGACGACAGTGGTAATGCCATCGCCGAGGCGAACGAGAAGCGGGTCTGCGGCGTCTCGTACACCCCCGGCGGTGTGTTCCGTTTCAAGCGCAAAGTGGAAGGCCATCGTGTCGGCGCCCTCGGTGGGATGGACAACCCGATCTATTTCAACTTCGGGATTGCGATGCACGGAGCGCAGAACGTTCCGATCGAACCTGCTTCGCACGGTTGCATCCGGATGCACAAGACCATCTCCGACACATTCCAGTCCTACGTGCACCTCAGAGATGTCGTGTACGTCTGGGGCCAAGACGGCAAGGAGCCAGAGCAGTACTCCAAGAACCAGACGCTGCCGGTCTTCGATTGGGACGATCCCACAGCCACGACGACCACCACGATCGAGACCACCACCTCGACAAAGGTCGCAGCCACCCCGACGAGCGCCAAGCCGGCGACCACCACCTCGACAGCCACCACGACAGCCACAACGACGGCCAAGACGAACCCACCCGTCACGACCGCAGCGCCGGTCACCGTTGCCGTGACGGTTGCGCCGACGACGGCCCCGCCGGCGACATCGGCACCGGCCACCACGCCCTGACCATCGATGGCTGACTGTCCAACGCTGACCGTCGACCTTCGCCGCTACGGCGAACGCGTGCAACGATGGCCAGCATGAGTACTGCTGCCGCTGACGGCCACTACGACGAGTTCGGGTTGTTCGCCGAAAACGTGGACGAGTTCGATCTCAGGGTGTCGGTCGAGCCGACCGTGCGCCGGGTCGAGGTGCCGCTCGGATCCGATCCCGATCGGTCGGTCAGCGCACTCGTGTGGGGTGAAGGTCCGCCGACGCTGGTGTTCATCCACGGCGGCGCCCAGAATGCACACACCTGGGACACGGTCGCGCTGGCGCTCGGAGTGGCGCTCGTGGCTGTCGATCTGCCGGGTCACGGCCATTCTGGCTGGCGCGACGACGGGGCCTACACGCCGGCCAACCTTGCCGCTGACGTCGCCGAGGTCATTCGCGCTCTCGCTCCGGATGCAACGGCAGTGATCGGGATGTCGCTCGGTGGCATGACCAGCATCGAACTGGCCAGCCGGCATCCTGAACTCGTTCGCCAACTGATGCTGGTCGACATCACGCCGGGTGTGAATGCCCAGAAGGCGAAAGCAGTCACCGACTTCATCAACGGTCCGCAGAGCTTCCCGAGCTTCGACGAATTGTTGGCCCGCACCATCGAGCACAATCCGACCCGGAGCAAGTCGTCGTTGCGCCGTGGAATCCTCCACAACGCTCATCCCACCGATGGCGGTGCCTGGGAATGGAACTACGACCGCCGCAGCCACGCCCGGTCACGCGATGTCGAGCCGGACGCGGTCGACGGTGTGGAGGCGATGGTTTCGCCATTGTGGGAGCGGTTCGAGCAGATCCAGAGTCCGATTGCGCTGCTGCGCGGTTCGTTGTCGCCGGTGGTCGACGACGCCGATGTCGCCGAGGCCAAGCGTCGTCAGCCGACGATCCGGGTCGAGGTGGTCGACGGTGCCGGGCACAGCATCCAGGGCGACCGTCCCGTCGAAATGGCGGCGCTGATCCGCGAGATCCTGCTGCCATCTCGACCGATCGGGTGATCAGCCCTGGGTGATCCGCCGGTTGCACTCGCCGACACCG
>JBDSDH010000270.1:0-2573 GCA_039920665.1 Ilumatobacteraceae bacterium | reverse complement strand
CTCGACGCGCTCGCTGAAGCAGTCGAATACAACATCGCCAACCCGAGTCCGTGGGCCACGGACTCGACAACCGCCGGCCACAGCGGTCGATTCTTCGGCGACTACGTCAGTTGGGAGCGGATCCCCACATTTCGACAGATCGCGCTCTACTCGGCGTTGCCCGTTGCCGCATCCGCTTTGATGAACAGTACGACCGTGAGGTTCTTCCACGACCACGTCCTGGTCAAGGAACCGGACACGGCCGAGGTCACTCCTTGGCACCACGATCAGCCGTACTACTGCGTCGACGGCGATCAGAACGTCAGCTTCTGGATCTCGCTCGATGCCGTCCCGGCGGCGGCGGGGTTGCAGTTCGTGGCGGGATCGCACCGCTGGGGACAGCAGTTCATCCCTCGCAAGTTCATCGACAGCAGTGGCTACGTCACCGCCGAGGGTGCGGGCGCCGGCTACCAACCGGTGCCCGATATCGATGCCGACCGCAACGACTACGAGATCCTGCGCTTTGACGTACGACCCGGAGATGTCATCGCGTTCCACTACCGAACGCTGCACTCTGCACCGGGCACGGCGGGCCTCACGACTGGTCGACGACGGGCGGTCAGCATGCGCTACGTCGGTGACGACGCAACGTTCACGCGGCGGCCGTGGACGCCCTCACCGCCGTTCGATCAGCGCGATCTGGTCGAGGGCGGGCCACTCGACGATCAACGTTTCCCATTGGTGTTCTCGTGAGTCAGCCGGATTCCGGTGGGCGGTCGGTGAGCGTGATCTCGAATTCTTGCTGTTTGCCGTCGCGTTCGATGACCACCGTGACCGTGTCGCCGGGTGCGTTGTCGCGGATCGCGCCGATCAGTCCGCCGCTGCCGTAGATCAGTTGTCCGTCGACCTCGATGACGATGTCACCGACCTCGATACCAGCTTTGTCGGCTGCCGAGCCGGGCACGACATCGGTGACGATCGCTCCGGTACCACCATCGGTGCGTTCGCCGAGTTGGACCCCGAGGAAGCCGCTCTTGAACTCGCCGCCACCCGCAGCCTGGGTGCGGAGGATGTCGATCTCGGGCAGCACCTGCTTGATCGAGATCGCGAAGCCGATGTTGTTGGCCGAGTTCTCACCACCGCCGAGCGCGACCGCTGTGTTGATGCCGACCACTTCGCCAGCCGCGTTCACGAGCGGACCACCCGAGTTACCCGACGAGATCGCTGCATCGGTCTGGATCAGACCGTCGAGCGCTCCGGACTTGGTGAGGATCGTCCGGTTCAACGCGCTGACGATGCCGAGCGTGACACTCGCCTCACCGTCGAGGTCGAGCGCGTAGCCGATCGCGACGACTTCGTCGCCGACGCGAGTCGAATCCGGATCGGCGAGCGTGGCCGGGGTGAGGCCCGTTGCATCGACTTGGAGCAGCGCCAAGTCATTGTCGGTGTCGATCGCGATGACATCCGCATCGATCGGATCGAGTTCGTCGTGCAACCGCACCCGGACTCTGGTCGCATCTGCGACGACGTGGGCGTTGGTCAGGATCTGTCCGTCGGCTGTGAGCACGACCCCGGTGCCGACACCTTCGCCAGCGGTGTCGCCTTGGCCGATGGCGGACGAGATGGCGACGACGCTCGGCGCGAGCGCATCATTGACCGCGGCGACGTCGAGTCGATCATCCAGCGATTCGTCTCGAGGAGCGGCGACCACGACTGGCGAATTCGACACAGCGGACGCCGGACGAGATCCGTCATTGCGTTCGATTCGAGCGCCGACATACACCCCGAACACGCCCGCTGTCGCGACCGCGAACATCGCTGCAGCGGTCCAGACCGCAGCCGTGTGTTTGATCGGCCGCTTCCACCAGCGGGTCCTGGCCTCTGGCCAGAACGGACGCGCTGGTCCGGCCTGCGTCACGGGCGGGGGCATCGGCACGAAAGGATCACTGTGCCGGGGCGGCGGCAGCATCGGAGGCATCCGTTCTGTCTAGCGTGCGCCGGTGCAATGCACTCGTCGGGCGCCGAATTCGCGCAATGCCAACGGCCTCCTGCAGGCGCCGAAAACGGCGAAGGAGGATGGCCGCTCGGACCATCCTCCTTCTTCAATTCATTGCTCAGGGCTGGTGGTTCAGGTGCCCTGGATCTTGATCTCGATGTCGACGCCAGCGGGCAGCTCGATGCGCTGCAGGCTGTCGATCGTCTTCGGGTTCGGATCGATGATGTCGATCAACCGCTTGTGGACGCGCATCTCGAAGTGCTCACGGGAGTCCTTGTCGATGTGCGGTCCACGGATGACCGTGTAGCGGTGCTTGTCGGTCGGCAGCGGGATCGGGCCGACGACGGTTGCCGAGGTACGGGTGACCGTCTCGACGATCTTCTTGGTCGACTGGTCAATGATCTCGTGGTCGAACGCTTTGATACGGATGCGGATGCTCTGTGCCATGGTCGTTCAGCTCACTTCAAGATCTTGGTGACGCGGCCGGCGCCGACGGTACGACCACCCTCACGAATGGCGAAACGCAAACCCTCATCCATCGCGATCGGCTTCCCCAACTCCACCGTCATCGCCACATTGTCACCAGGCATCACCATCT
>JBDSDH010000269.1:0-7997 GCA_039920665.1 Ilumatobacteraceae bacterium | reverse complement strand
CAATCCCTACCGGTCGCCGGGCGAACTGTTGGCTGACCTCGACGTGATCGACGGCGCGCTGCGTGCCCACGGCGCCGACGCTGTTGCGGGCGGTCGGCTGGCCTCGTTGCGCGGTGCAGTCGAGGCGTTCGGCTTTCACCTCGCCACGCTCGACCTGCGCCAGAACTCAGCGGTCCACGAACAGGTCGTCGACGAACTGTTCCGTCGCGGCGGCGTGTGCGCCGACTACCTCTGCCTCGACGAAGCCGGTCGGGTCAGGTTGCTCGGCGTCGATCCGGTCCTCAGCGAACTGGCCGTCGCGCGCCCGCTGCTCGGCGTCGATCCGGTCCTCAGCGACCTGGCGGCCGGTGAACTGGCGATCCTGCGCGAGGCGGCCGACACGTTGCGCACGTTCGGCCCGAACTCGATCGAGAACTACATCATCTCCAAATGCGGGTCCGTGTCGGACATGCTCGAGGTGGCGGTGCTGTTCCGTGAGGTCGGGTTGCTGAGGTCGGCCGCCGACTCGGCGACGCGGACCCGGCTCGCCATCGGCATCGTGCCGCTGTTCGAGACCATCGCCGATCTGCACCAGGCGGGCGCGGTGACCGACGCGCTTTGGTCGCACCCCTTCTACGACGAATGGTTGAGCCACCGCGGTCGCCGCAAAGAGGTGATGCTCGGCTACTCCGACAGCAACAAAGACGGCGGCTATATGGCGTCGAACTGGGCGTTGTACCAATGCCAGCAACGACTCGTCGATGTCGCCGCCGCCCATCGGGTGAAGTTGCGGCTGTTCCACGGACGGGGCGGCACCGTCGGCCGTGGCGGTGGGTCGAGCTATCACGCGATCGTCGCCCAGCCGGCCGGCAGCGTGCAGGTGGGGTTGCGGCTCACCGAGCAGGGCGAGATGATCTCGGCCAAGTTCGCCGACCCCGAACGGGCCCGCCAGAATCTGGAGGCGCTGGTCGCTGCGACGTTGGAAGCACCAGTGACACGACGTCCGCAAGACGACCACGTCGACGTGCGTCACCTCGAGATCGCAGCGGAACTGTCGGACGCATCGCAGCGCGCCTACCGCACGCTGGTCTACGAAACCCCGGGCTTCGTCGAATGGTTCCGGCTGATCACACCGCTCGCCGAACTGTCGAGCATGAACATCGGCTCCCGGCCCGCCTCGCGCACCAACAGCGGACGGATCGAGGACCTGCGCGCGATCCCCTGGGTGTTCAGCTGGAGCCAATGCCGGCTGATGCTGCCCGGCTGGTTCGGCGTCGGCACGGCGATCGCCGACTGGACGAGCGACGATCCTCAGCGGCTGGCAGAGTTGCAGGCGATGCACGAGCAGTGGCCGTGGTTCCGAACCGTGGTCTCGAACATGGCTCAGGTCCTGTCCAAGACCGATCTCGACATCGCCGCCCGCTACCAATCGTTGGCCGAAGGAATGGACGGTGCTGACCAACTGTTCGCGACCGTCACGGCCGAGCACGAACGCGCGGTGTGGGCGGTGACTGCAGTGTCGGGCCACGATGACCTGATCTACGACAATCCGGCGCTCGCCCGCGGGATGCGCTACCGGATTCCGTACATTGCGCCGCTCAACCATCTGCAGGTCACGCTGCTCGAACGCTGGCGTGCGAGCGATCAGAGCGAGCTAATCAAGCGCGGCATCCAACTTGCGATCAACGGCGTCGCAACGGGCTTGCGCAACAGCGGCTGACGGTCCGCAACCCCGCCGCCGCGGTCACAGCCCGCGTCATGGCCCCGCCAGTGCGAACGTGCCATGATGCCGTGATGACAGACGAACAGATGGCATCGGAACGGATCGAAGTCTCCCGGTTGATCGAGGCCGAGCCGAGCGCGATCTTCCCGATCCTGTGCGATCCGCAGGGTCACGTCTCGATCGACGCCACGGGGATGCTGATCGACGCGACAGGCGCGCCCGCGACCAAGGTCGGCGACGAGTTCGTGGTCCACATGGACCGTGAATCGCTGAACGATTTTCCGCTCGGCAAGTACGACGTCACCGTCAAGATCTGCACATTCGAGCAGGACCGTGACATTGCTTGGAAGATCATCAGCCAACTCCAGCCGCCGATCGGACACATCTACGGATACCGACTCGAGCCCGCCGAGGGTGGCACCCTCGTGACGAGCTACTACGACTGGGCGACGATCGACCCAGTGTGGCGCGAGCGCAACATCTTCCCGATCATCTCCGAACTCGCCCTGCGCTCGACGCTCGGCATCCTCGCCCGCACCGTGAAGCGCGGCTACCCCATCGGCAAGTAGTCCAGGCCAAGCTCGCGGGCTGAGATCCCTGCCCGAAAGGACAGACGATCGATCTCTCGATCCTTCCATGACCGGCTCACACTGAGCGGGCAAATCGGGAGGACGCCATGATTGGTCAACTGACAGCGCTCGACGGTCCGCTTGCGGCCATCGAGGACACAGCTCGAAATCGGATATGGATCGTCGAAGGTCCGCAGCCTTCGCTGGCCTCGTTCGGGCTGAGCTCTGGACAGCTCGAACACCATCTGAGCCTGGGGTCGACGCCGACGGGTGTCGCCCTCAGCGGTGATCGATCGGAGGTGTTGATATCCCTCGCAGACGGTTCGATCGTGTCCGTTGACGCTGACGACCCGGGTGGGTTCAACGCCGTGGCGACCGTGCCACACACACTCGGACAGTTGGCAGCAACAACCCCGATGTCGGGCCGTGGCCACGCGTTGGTGGTGTCGAAGAGCTCGGCCGAGTTGATCGCTGTTCGCTTGAGCGACGGTCAAAAGCGGTCCCTCGCCCAGATCTCCGGGGTGTCCGGTGTCTGCGCCAGCGCGCGTGACGTCTACTGCGCCGCGACGACTGCGGGCGAAGGTCGGCTGATGAAGGTCGCTACCGGCATCTCGCGGGGATTGGTCGGTGGACTCCTGCCGACCGGGTCGACGACGATCAGTCCAGACAGCGAGTTGTTGCTCGTCGCCCATCCGGCAGCAGATCGTGTGTCGGTCTACCGGTTTGGCGATGGCGCGGTGACGATCTGCGCGACCGACAGCCCAGATCTCGATGGTCGGATCGTCGAGATGCATGCGCTCGCGGACGGCCGGTTCCTGCTCCTGACCGAAAGGGGGCTCGCTGTCGCCGATGACCTCTCCGACCTCGAGAGCCGACCGCGCCTCGTTCCGCCGAGCGCTCCACTGTTCGTTGGATCGTGGGTGCCGCTGCAATACGACCTGTCCGGATCCGCACTGACCGACGACGACATCTCGTTCGTCGTCGACGGCGACCCAGACGCAGCGCTGATCTCGCACTCTTCGACAACGTCAGGACCAGGCGGTCACAAAGTCCCGATGCTGGTCGCTGGTGGGTTACTCGGCGAGTTCGACCTGGTGATGCTCGAGACCAACTCGGGGTCCGAGCTCGATCGGGTCCGTTTCGAAGTCACGGATCTTTGGCAGGATCCCGACCACGGGCCTTCCAAGATGTTGGTCGGCGACAGCCAACCTCCGCCGGCAGGTGACTGGGGTGGCGGCCCGAACGTGCCGCAGAACTTGGGGTCGCAGGCGCACAACGGTCGCTGGCGGGTGCTCGTGTTGATGGTCAACACGACAGATGGTTCGTATCCCACAGCGGCAGCAGATCTGGCGGCCGCACGGAAAGCAATCCTCGACGAGGTCCAAGATGGCGTGGCCTTCGACGGCAAGACTCGGTCGGCGCGGCACTACTACGAGGAACTGTCCGGTTGGAACTCGGCGACCGGCCGCGGGCTGACGATCCAGGCCTACAACAACCAGGTCTACGGACCGCTCGACCTGCCGAGCGGGTGGACGAGTTACTTCGCTCAAAAGACCGATGCGGCGGGAGCCGTCATCGACGATCGATGGTCATCGAAGGGGGCGACCGTGCAGACGATCGTCACCCGCACGATCAGCGAGGGCCTGCTCACCACGGCCGACTTCGGCAACATCGACATCGTGCTGATCGTGCCGTTCTCGCCGGATGCCCCGGGTACCGGTTCGAAGCGCTTCGTGTGGCCGCACGCCAACTCGGCACAGTCGTTCCTAGCAGGGACGAACGTGTCGAAGGATCAGCGGATGTTCGGCTTCATCTTCGCGCCACCGGACTTTGCAACGCAGGACGGACGTCAACTCCACAGCACCGTCTCGCACGAGTTGGGTCACACGTTGGGGCTCCCCGATCTCTACAGCTTCCCCAGTTACGCACCCAACGTCACGAGCCGACTCGTGCCCGGCTGGGACATGATGGGCGGCAGCCGCGACACGCTCCCCCACTACTCCCTCTCCAATCGGATGCGCCAGGGATGGGTCGAAGCACGACACCTCAAGCTGTACAACTTCGTCGGCCAGAGTGCGGTCAACGACACGATCACCTTGCACGCTGCAGAATTGGGTGCCCCGCCGGCCGGACGCGTCCGTGGGATCGAGATGCGACTGGCCGACGGTTGGAACACCTACGTCGAATACCGCTCGACGCAAGGCACTCAAATCGCCGACACCGTCCCGACGGATCGGCGGGTCGTCATCACCGACGTCACCTCGGACGCGTTCGTCACCCCCAACTCTCGCCCGCCGATCATGTTCGTCGCCAATGATGCCGACGGCGACGGGCCGATCCTGGACGCCAGCTTCGACTACGACGACGAAGATCCCGCAACTCACAAATCGCTGCAGGTCACGGTGATCTCCACCACAGACGACAGTGCGGTGGTGACGGTCAAGTACGGATCGAACGGGCGGCCAGACCCCGGCATCCGGCCGTGGACCGGCGGTCCGAACTGGCAGAGCCCCGACATCGAAGTGCGCAACGCAAAGTCGATGGCCGACCCGGCCCGATGGTTCAACGTCCCGTGGGCGGGCAACCCCAACACCCTCGTCGCCAAGGTACGCAACGGCGGCGACCTGCTGTGCAAGGGCGTCGTGGTCGACTTCTTCGCCGTCGAGTTCTCGACCGGGGACGGACCGATGATTCCTATCGGCAGCGACACCAAGGACATCGCCCCCAACGCCACCACCGAGTTCACGACTGGTTGGTCGCCGCCGTCGGATGCGGGCCACTACTGCATCGTTGTGCGCATCCGGCTGTACCAGGACCCCGTTCTGGCAGGCGTGGTCGAGACGAACATCTTCAACAACGAAGCGCGTACGAACTACACCCGCTTCGTCTCGGCATCGGCGTCACCTTCGTCGAGAGCCGTTGCCCAGGTCGCGTTGGCGAACCCGTTCGAGGAGTCGACGCTCGTCAGCGCCGTGGTGCGCCAGACGCACCGAATGCACCGCGTCTACATCGATCACACGTGGCTTCGAGTGCCCGCCGGCGAGAATCGGATGGTGCAGATCTTCGACGAGGCGTTGTACGGCTTCCCCGAATGGGATCTCGTGGACGGCGACATCGAGGAGTTGTGGGGAATCGACAACAAAGTCAGTATCGAAGGCTGGGCAGAGCGACCGTTCCCTGCTGATTGCGGAGCACCCACCCTGACCGGCGGCGCCGGAATCAGCGTCGGGGCCGGAAGAGCGGTGATCGTCGAATTCGAAGAAGTTCAACTGTCGTGGGCGACTGGAACGGTGCGGTTCCTCGATCAGAATGCCGTCGGCGAACCCGATGGGCAGATCCTGCTGGTCGCACGTGAATGCGATGACCGGGGCGCTGTCGATCCGATCGGTGATCGAGTCACCGCGGAGAGCCAGGTCCGCAACGGGCGCTTCAGTACAGAGTTCCGTAGGTCGCTGGATTCCGAGTTCGGGCTGATGCAGGCTCACTACCTCGGCGACTTCGGCGCAGCACCGGCTGACAGCGAGACCAAGCTGGTCCAGCGATAGTCGGTCGGTCGTCCGCACTCACCGCTTGTCGTGGAACGACTCTTCGCGCGGCACGTCGGGTCGGTGACGGCTGCGTCGTAGATACCCGGCGTCGGTCTGCTGAGCTGAGGCGATGCAGTTCGGCGTCTTCTACGAACATCAACTCCCCAAGCCGTGGAGCGAGGACGACGAGTTCTGTCTGCTCCGAGATGCACTCGAACAGGTCGAGCTGGCCGACCGGCTCGGGTTCGACTATGCGTGGGAGGTCGAGCACCACTTCCTCGACGAGTACTCCCACTCGTCGGCACCCGAAGTGTTCCTCGCCGCAGCGGCGGCGCGTACCCGGCGGATCCGGCTCGGTCACGGCATTCGCCAGGTGATTCCCAAGTACAACCATCCAGCGCGAACGGCGGAGGCGCTGGCAACGCTCGACCTGATCTCGGATGGCCGGGTGGACTTCGGCATCGGCGAGGGTGCGACGCGGCTCGAATTGCACGGCTTCGACATTCCGGCCAAACAGAAACGGGCGATGGCGCTGGAGACGGCCGAACAGATCGCCAACATGATGGTCCTCGACCCCTACCCGGGATACACCTCGGACACGTTCACGATGCCGTGCCGGAACGTGCTGCCCAAGCCGCGCCAGAAGCCGCACCCACCGATGTGGATGGCCTGTACGAACCGAGAGACGATCAAGGTCGCGGCCCGCAACGGGCTCGGCGCCCTCGCCTTCAGCTTCGTCGACCCGGACGAGGCCAAGTCGTGGGTCGACGTCTACGACGACATCATCCGCAGCGAGGAGTGCGTCCCGCTCGGCCACACCGTCAATGCGAACCTTGCGCTGGTCACCGGTTTCTCGCTGCACGAGGATCGCAGTGAGGCGATCCGCCGCGGTCTCGAGGGTTTCGAGTTCTTCGGGTACGCGTTGAACGCACTCGTCGCCCACGATCAAGTGCCCGGGCGCACCACCGTGTGGCAGGAGTTTCAGGAGCGCCGCGATCCCCACAGCCTCGAGCGCAAGATCGCTGCTGCGACCGAGCAGGGTGATTTCTACGCTGGGTGTATCGGCACCCCCGACGACGCTGCTCGATATCTGCGCCAGATGCAAGCGGTCGGGGTTGATCAGGTGATCTTCATCCAGCAGGCCGGACGGAATCAGCACGCCGACATCTGCTCGTCACTCGAGTTGTTCGCCGCGGAAGTGCTGCCCGAATTCGCCGGCGGCGAGGCCGATCGCCAGACGCACAAGGCCGCCGTGCTCGCGCCGTTCATGGATGCCGCACTTGCCCGCAAGACGTGGATGCAGCCGCTCGCCGACGACGAGATCCCCGTCGTGCGCGCCTCCGTCGCCAAAGCCCAGACGTCCGGCAGCCTCTGACGTGGGAATCGGAATGTCAGACCATGTCTGGACTGTGTCGGTGCGCAGCGCTGATGGCGGCGCGCCGCGCAGTCGTCTGCACGTTCTGGCGAGGTGGGCGTGGTCGGCGAAGCCATAGAGGTAGGCGATGTGGGTGATCGGCAGTCGAGTGCGACGAAGGAGCGCCTCGGCCGCGTCGACTCGGCCTTCGAGAACGAGCGCTGGAAATCGGTGCCCGTCGGCGCGGAGTCTGCGCTGGAGGGTGCGGCTGGACATACCCAAGTGTTCGGCGGCGTCAGTGAGTATCCAGCGGGCAGCGGGCTGATCGGCGACGGAGCGGCGAATGTCGAACGCGAGCGAACCTGTGCACTCTGCAGCACCGCTCGAAGGTGCTGATCGCCATCGCACGATCCATGCGTTCACTGTTCGGTCCCGCTGGGCCGTCGGCGCGTGGACACCGCTCGCTGCGAAATCGACGCGCGCTCGGCGCGGCCAGACGGTGAGCGATTCGTTGACGACGGCTTTGATTCCGCGGACGCCGATGCGTTCGAGCATGCCGATCTGCGCACCCACCACGAAGAGGCTCTCCGGCAGCCCCGGTCCTTTGTGGTCGCGGCCTTCGTGGCGCACTTCCACCGACTGCTCGTGCGGCGTGCATCGTGTTCGGTTGCCGAAGTGGAGGAGAGGTTCGAGCCGGTCGAAGCGGTAGAGCAGCTCGGCGGGACTGCGGCTGCAGGCAAGGAACTCGACGTGGGCGCGACCGAGATCGGTGCGCGACGCTTCGGAGCCGTCACCCAGGGTTGCAAGTGGTGGAGATCGACCTCGCCACACCAGGTGCGGGTCGC
>JBDSDH010000268.1:0-22888 GCA_039920665.1 Ilumatobacteraceae bacterium | reverse complement strand
CAGCAGGTCGCGCTTGACGGGATCGGTGCTGCCGCTCTCACGCCAGGTACGGACCGCATGGGCAATCGGGCCGAATCCTTTCGGCTTCTTGGCCGAGTCGCCGTTGTGGGCGCGCTCGTTCATCAACGTGCCGATCGTGACCCTCCAGCCGCTGCCGGGTTCACCGACCCGCATTGCATCGGGCACTCGACAGTCGGTGAAGATCACCTCGTTGAACTCTGCCTCGCCGCTGATCTGGCGGATTGCGCGGACCTCGACGCCCGGAAGCTTCATGTCCACCAGGAAGTAGGTGAGGCCCTGATGCTTGGCGCGCTGCGGATCGGTGCGGGCAACCATGATCCCCCACTTGGCAATGTGTCCCATCGTCGTCCACACCTTGTGTCCGTTGACGATCCACTCGTCGCCATCACGCTCGGCGATGGTGGAGACCGCAGCCAGATCTGATCCGGCACCTGGTTCGCTGAACAGCTGGCACCAGACCTCCTCGCACGTGAACAGCGGACGAAGCAGTCGTTGTTGTTGCTCGGGCGTGCCGTAGCTGACAATCGTGGGTGCAGCCGTGCCGACACCGACGAAGTTGTGGAGATAGTTGCTCGTGACGCCGGCCGCAGCGAGTCGAGTGTTGACCCGCTCCTGGAGTAGCGGATGCACACCGAGCCCGCCGAGCCCGACCGGGAACGACACCCAGGCCAAGCCGAGGTCGTATTGCGCTCCCCAGATGGTCTCGCGGGGCGTCGTCGCCGGGTCGTATGTCTCGAGCAACTGTTCGATGCGTTGATCGACGAGTGCGATTTCGCCGCTCGGTGCGACCGAGCCCGATGCTGACGTGGTTGCTGCGATTGCTGTCATCGTATTCGTCCTGTCAAGTTCACATCCGCACCGACTCGACCCCGCCCACGGCGCCATCCTCGACGAGCGCTTGGATCGCGAGGTCGTCGAATCCGAGTTCGACGAGGATGTCGCGGGTGTGCTCACCGACGCTACACACGGGTCGCGGAACTGCGGGGCGGTCGGCAAAGCCGACCTTGCGGACCATTTGATAAAAGGGTGGGAAGTCTTCGTGTTCGGCTGCGGTGAGCATGTCGTGCTGTTCGAGCCACAGGTCGAACGAATCGGAACTGGTCGCGGACACGGGCACGCCGTGGCGCCCCAATCGTGCCACCCACGACTGGGCCGTGTCCTGAGCAAAGCGCTTGGCGAGCAATCCCGACAGGGCATCATCGTCGGCGAAGTCGCCTTCGTCGAGGTCCATGGCCTCGCGTAACCCGGCTGTGTGAGCGGCGGTGACCGCCGCAAGGAAGATCCACTCGTCCGAGCATTCGTACAGTCGGTAGCAGGCGGACAGACCGAGTTGGTCGTGATCGGCGATCAGCGCGTCGACCCGACCATCTGCCATGACGGTGTCGTTCGACATGACGTAGCCCGCGCTGCTCAACATCGTCGTCTCGAGCGCGGCACCCTCGCCGGTGCGACCACGAGCGAACAGGCCGAGCATCAGCGCCGTGGCGGCGCCGAGACCTGCGGCCGGGTCGGGAAAAGAGTCATCGACAGGCTTGTTCCCACGCCCGGCCTGCGCAATCCCGGCACCGCTGAGCGCGGTCGGAGTCGAATGGAACGCGATTCGGCCCGACTCCGGCCCACGCGATCCGTACGAGGCCGCATTGAGATACACGATGTCAGACCGCAATGAGCGGGCTGTGGCCTCGTCCATGCTCAGTCGCTCCGGAACGCCTGCGCGGAAGCTGTGCACCATGGCATCGCTGCGTCGGATGAGTTCGTGCAGGACCGCCTGCCCCCCCGGTCGTTTGAGATCGAGCGCAATGCTTTCCTTGCCGGTGAGAAACTTGGTCGATTGCAGACCTGTTCGTCGATAGGGGTCGCCGTCGAGCGGTTCGACCTTGATGACACGCGCTCCCATCTCGGCCAGCAGCGTGGTTGCCAAGGGGCCAGCGACGAAGTAGGCGACCTCCAAGACCGTGACGCCCTCCAGCGGCAACGCTCGGAGGGCGTGCGTCGGGACGACGGGCTGCTCGGCGGGCTGGCTGAGCAGAACCTCGCGGATGTCTGCACTGTGTTGGCCGAGCTCTGGAGCCGGATCGAACTCGGTTCGGGTCGATCCGTCGATCTCGACCAGCATCCCGAGTTCCGTCACCCGTCCGAGCACAGGATCGTTGATCGTGGCAACCCTCGCGTTGTCGACCATCTGCGGATGGGCCAGGAACTCCTGCGGGGTGAGGAATGGATCTGCGCCGAGGTCGTACTCGGTGGTGAACAGATGCATCCATTCCGCTTGGGTGCGGGTGCGCATCCGCTCTCGCAGCAACCGCTCGAGCGATTCGACGTCGGCAAGGCTGCCGATGCCCATCGGGGCCCGCGCGAAGCGCGGTTCGTCGAGCACGGATTCAAGGCCCAGCGCCCGCAGCCAAAGCCGGAAGTGGTGGTCCTGGCGAGCACACATCTGGACATATCGTCCGTCAGCGCATTCGGCAGTCAGGAAGCAGAGTTCGATGCCGCGGTGGATCAGGTCGTCGGCCGGTTCGACCGATCGCGGCACGGGCCTCGCCAGTCCCTGACGCATCAGAAAGGTCATTGCCCCCTGGAGCAGGCTGGTCTCGAGATACTCACCATTGGACGATTGCGTCGAGCTGCTGACCTCGCGGCCACGAGCGATCAAGGCTGCCAGAATTCCCTGGACCGCGAGCATCGCAGCCCCGTAGCTGCTGGTCGGCGGGAGCGTGAATGTCGGGTCGGAGCGAGATGGATCGACGATCCGACCGCTCAACACGTCGAGACCCGTCATCTGGCCGGTCGCGGCCGAGAGTTGGGCTTCGAAGACGGGTCGATCATCATCGTCGGCGCCGGCCCACGTGCCGACGTGGCAGTGCACGATGGCCGGGTTGTCTGCCTCGATCGCAGCCCGGTCGAGTCCGAACCTGGTAGCGATCGACGGACGAGCGTCGGTGACCACCACGTCGGCCCAGCGCAACAGTCTGCTCAGATCACTCCGTTGACGCGCAAGATCGAGAACGATCGATTCCTTGCCGCGGTTCCACATGTGGAATCCACGGAGATGTTGTCGAGCCCAATCGCCACCTGGCGGTTCGACCTTGATCACTCGCGCCCCGTAGTCGGCGAGGATCATCGTCGCCATGGGACCCGACATGCCCTGAGTCAGGTCGACGACTCGCAACTCGGCACACGGCTGTGGCTGCGGTCGCGGCTGGTCATCGGAATGCATCGGAGCCAGTCACCGTCGTGTTCTGTCGATCGACGGCCGAGCGACGCCGCTGCAACAATGCATCGTGCTCGTCGAGTACCCGTTGAGCGGTGTCGGCCATTGCGGCATCGATCATCCGACCGCCGTGGCGAATTGCTCCGTCACCGTGGCGTCGGGCCGCCTCCAATGCCTCGATCACCGACCGAGCATCGGCCACGGCCTCGGCATCTGGAGAGAACACGGCGTTGGCGACAGCGATGTGATCGGGGTGGATGATCATCAGGCCCTCGTAGCCGAGCGACCGCGACTCCCGTGCAAAGCGTTCGAATCCTTCGAGATCGTCGATCACGGTGAACATCCCCGTCATCGGGTTCGCGACCCGGGCGGCACGGGCCGCAATCAGCACCTGACTCCGCAGGAAGAGCGTCTCGAGACCGCCGGCGGTCACTTCGAATCCGACCGCACGCGCCAAGTCGCCTCCCGGGGCAGTGGCTCCACCCAGGTACGCAATTCGGGGGCTGCACGCCGCAATTCGATCGATCAGGCTGAGTGCCTCGGCCGTCTCGATCAGCGGCCAGATCCGGATCGTGCCGAGCGGCATCCCGCGACGACCCTCGTGCCATGCGAGCGCCTCGGAGAGTTGGCCGATCTCTGCCACTGTCGACACCTTCGGCAGCAGCACCCCCTGCAGCGCCGGATGGACCACCGCAGTGAGATCGTCGTCGAGTTCACCAGCGGTGAGCCGGTTGATCCGGGCGAACACGACGGGACCGACACCCTGCTGGCGGGACTGCATCCACGCCGAGACGTTCTCGCGAGCGATCGAGCGGCCGCCATCGACCACGGAGTCCTCGAGATCGAGGATCACCGCGTCCATGTCCCGCCCATCGATCCCGGCGAGGAACCGCGGTTGGCCTGTCGGCACGAACAGCGCGCTGCGAACGCGGCGCGGCGGCAGTAAGACGGGCACGCTCGTCACGACTCGATCTCGAACAGTCCCGGATCGCTGACGCGCAGACGGCGCAGGTTCGCTTCCCACATCTGCGGCAGGAAGTACCGGTGGTACTGACCCTTCAAGCGGCGAGCCTCGGCATCGGCAATCTCGTTCCCACCGATCGCCCGGCATTCGATGTCGTACCGGGCCGACTTCTCCAACATCATCGCCAGCACGGTTGCGTTCTCGAGCGTGTCGGCAACGACGAGGGCGCCGTGATTACGCATCAGCAGGACGCTCCGTTGACCGAGGCAGTCCGCCATCCGGTTGCCATCGACGGAGGGTTGTTCGCCATCATCGACGTACTGGGCCTGCTCGTCGTGGAACAGTGCAGCGCCGACGTTGAAGATTCCGACATTGCGATCGGTGCTCACCAGAACCGAGACGAAATGGGAGTGGATGTGGATGATCGCTCCCACGTCCGGGCGGCGACGGTAGATGACCGAATGGAATGCCGATGCGGGCGAACTGGCCGGCGCGTGGGGATCGTCTGTCGGGACGAGATCCCAACGGAGGCGGATCGCTCGATCGGGAGTCGTTTCGTCGAAGTACTCGAACGGAGTCATCCAGAAGCCGTCGCTGCCGGCCCGAGCGGTGACGTGGCCTGCGACCGCGCTGTCGCAGCCATTGCGGTACAGGATCCGACGCGAGGCAGCGAGCGTGAAGCGGATGTCGTTCATTGGCCCGATTCTCCCTCCATCGCCATCATCCGTGCACCACGGATGGGTTACGTCTGCACTCGTTTGCATTCGTTTGCATTCCTTGCTCGACCACCACGATCTCGCAACATCTGCATCATATACATGATAGATATGTTGGAGCAAGCGAGGTGCGAGTTATTGTCAGCTCGGCGCCTGGTGCTCCGAGGCCCAGGCAGCCTTGAGATCAGGCTTGCACACCTTGCCATTCGGTGTCAGCGGCAGCGCATCCACCTCACGCCAATGAACCGGCACCTTGAAACGTGACAGTTCGGCACCGGTCCATCGGGCGACGTCTTCGAGGTCCAGAACAGCCCCCGGGGCAGCACGAACAAACGCCGCGATCGCTTCACCAAGTCGTTCGTCGGGCACACCGACGACGGCGACCTCGGCCACCGATGGATGGCTGCTGATCCGATCTTCGATCTCACGCGGCGAGATGTTCTCCCCACCTCTCACGATGATGTCCTTGACCCGGCCGACGACACGGAGGTAGCCGCGGCGATCCATCGTGCACAGATCGCCGGTGCGCAGGTAGCCGTCCGGGCGAATCGCCGCTGCAGTCGAAGCCGGGTCGTCGAGGTAGCCGTGCATGATCAGCTCGCTGCGTGTGAGCACCTCCCCTGGTTCGTCGAAGCCGAGGGCAGCGCCCGTCATGGGGTCGGCGATCAACACCTCGACACCAGGAATCGGGCGGCCGACAGTCTCGGCCTTGTCGACGTCGGTGTCATCGGGACGGGTCTGGGTGATGTGGCCGTGACATTCGGTTTGACCGAACGCGACCACGAACCGGACGTCGAGCGTGCGCTCGATGGTGCGGACGAGATCCGGTGAGACGGTCGCTCCGCCCGACATGACGACCTCCAGCGATGTCAGATCGCGCGAGGCCCGCTCTGGATGTTCGAGCATTGCGATGAGCATGGTCGGCACACTGCCCATCACCGTGACCCGCTCGGCCTCGATCAGGCGCAGCGTCGCGGCGGCGCTGAACCGATCGGCCAGGACCTGCGTCCCGAGCGCTGCCATCGGCCCCATCGTGCTCAGCCCGCAGCCACCGATGTGGTAGAGCGGCATCACGTTGAGCCACACCGGTGCCGGCTCCAATTCCATCAGTTGGACCGCGATCGCCGGCATCCCGGTCAGACCGAGATGGTGCAGTCGAACGCCTTTCGGAGGGCCTGTTGTCCCCGACGTGAACTGGATCTGGACGGGATCATCCGGCGTCACATCGGGCAGATCGAAGTCGTCGATCGAATCGTCCCAGCCGATCGCTGCCTCGATGTCGATCGTGCAGCGGACGAAGTCGAACTCCCCCGCCAGGGAGCGCGCCATCGATGCAATGTCGAGATCGCGGTGCATCGTTCCGTGCACGATGCCCGCCGGCCGCGCCGACCGGACGACGTGGGCGGCTTCGGCTCGCTGGAACAGCGGATTCATCGGCACGACGACGAGACCCGCAAGGCATGCCCCGAGGTTCACTTGCAGCCATGCCGCGCTGTTGGGGGCCCAGATCGCGATGCGTTCACCGGGAGAAAATCGGTGCAGCAGTTCGGCGGCGATGCCTCGACTCGAGCGGAGCAGCTCGGCATACGTCCAGCGCCGACGCACCTGGGCATCATCGACCTCGCCGCACGCATCGATCAGGGCGATCCGATCGGGCACCGTCGTCGCAGCACAACCGAGGAGTTGGCCGACCGTCGTCCGCGGCAGATCGATCTCAGCGGTCGCGGTCCAGTGAGCGACCGATTCGGCCTCCGAGTGGTCCAACATAGTAATGATTGACTCTATAGCGATTCCGGCCCCCAGAAATGAGCGACTCACATGTCAGACACCTCCCTGCCCAACTCCGGCGCCTCCCCCGCGATCGACACGCCCGTCGCCGAGCCGATCGGATTCCGGATCGACGCCGGCGTGGCGTGGATCACGATCAACCGGCCAGAGGTCAAGAACGCGCTGTCTCCTGACCACCGAGACACCATCATGGACCACCTCGACGAAGCTGCCGAACGCCTCGACGTCAGAGCTGTGGTCCTGACCGGCACCGGTTCGGCCTTCTGCACCGGTGCCGATCTGCGCTCGCCGCGTCCACCTCGTCCCCGACCGGAGGGTGCACCGAGCCGAGTCGCCGGCGAAGTGTCGCGTGGTATTCGGACCAACGCCCAACGTCTGATCACGACGGTGATGGACTGTGAGAAGCCGGTGATCGCGGCCGTGAACGGCGTCGCAGCCGGCATGGGTGCACACCTCGCGCTCGCTTGCGACCTGGTGATTGCCGCCGATGATGCCTCGTTCGTGGAGGTGTTCGTCCGACGCGGCCTGGTGCCCGACGCCGGCGGCGCCTATCTGCTGTCACGCATTCTCGGGCCTCATAAGGCCAAGGAGCTGTTCTTCTTCGGTGACGCGGTGAATGCTCACGAGGCCCATTCCCTCGGGCTCGTCAACCGGGTGGTGCCGGCCGCCGATCTGCTCGATGCAGCTGCCCAGTGGGCGAACCGGCTGGCGACCGGACCATCTCGCGCGATCTCGTTCTGCAAGGCGCTCGTCAACCGTTCGATGGATCTCAATCGGGCCGAGTCGCTCAATGCCGAGGCAGTCTTCCAAGATCTCAACATGACCACCGCCGACGCCCAGGAAGGTGTGCTCAGCTTTGTCGAGCGGCGCAGCCCTGTCTGGCAGGGCTGGTAGCGGCGAGGGTGTAATCTTATATATGATGGAGATGTTGAAGCATCTGATGAGGGGGTCGCCATGAAGTTGGAGAACATCGAGAACACCGGGTTCACGGTCGGGGGTCGCGCGGCGACCGGCAAGATCACGTTCCTTCCGGAGCCGGAGCGCCGCCGCCGCCACTTCCCGTTCATCTCCGTCGATGATCACATCGTCGAGCCGGCCCACATGTTCGAGGGTCGGATCCCGAAGAAGTTCGGCGATCGGGGACCGCGCGTCATTACCGACGAAACCGGCAGCGAGCGGTGGTCAGTGGATGGCAACGTGCACCCCAACGTGGGTTTCAACGCGCTCGTCGGTCGCCCGGTGTCCGAGTACAGCATGGAACCGACCCGCTTCGAGGACATGCGCCGCGGATCCTGGGACATTCACGAGCGGATCAAGGACATGGATCTCAACGGCGTCTACGCATCCATCAACTTCCCGTCCTCGCTCGTTGGTTTCGGCGGTCAGCGCCTCGCCACCTACACCAACGACCCCGAACTCGGACTGGCGATGGTCCGCGCCTGGAACGATTGGCACATCGAGGAATGGGCTGGCTCGTATCCCGATCGGATCATCCCACTCCAGATTCCGTGGATGTACGACCCGATCATCGGAGCCGAGGAGATTCGCAAGAATGCCGCCCGAGGTTTCAAGGCGATCAGCTTCTGCGAAGCGCCCGACAAGGCCGGGTTCCCGTCGCTGCACACCGGCTACTGGGATCCCATGCTGCGCGCGTGCGAAGAGACCGACACCGTGATCTGCCTGCACGTCGGGTCGTCCGGCACCCTGCCTGCAGCGTCGGACGACGCTCCACCGGATGCCGTGGGTGTGCTGTTCTTCGCCCAGGCTCTGTTCGTTGCCGTCGATTGGCTGTACTCCAAAATCCCGTTGCGTTTCCCCAATCTGAAGATCTGCTTGTCCGAGGGCGGCATCAGTTGGGTCGCCGGCCTCCTCGACCGCCTCGATCATGTCGCCCACTACCAAGACATGTACGGCACCTGGAACGATGAGACCGAGTCGCCCGCCGAAGTGTTCCAACGGACCTTCTGGCACTGCGCGATCGATGACACGAGTTCGTTCGCGCTGCGCGAGCGGATCGGGGTCGACAAGATCCTGCTCGAGTCCGACTACCCGCACTGCGACACCACCTGGCCCGACACCCAAGATCGGTTGTGGAACCAGATCAACATGTGCGCGCCGGACGAGATCGAGAAGATGACATGGCGGACCGCCTCGGCGCTGTTCCGTCACCCGGTGCCGCCCAGCGTGCAACGCGACCCCAACTCGTTCTGACGCACGCAACACCAACACCGACATCCACAACACAAACACCCCGAACACTCGCAACACGAACAACCAATCGAATCGAACACGGAGGAACACATGGGTCTGCTCGACGGCAAGGTCGCAATCGTCACGGGTGGGGCACACGGCATCGGCCGCGGTCACGCACTGGAACTCGCCAGCCACGGAGCCAAGGTCGTTGTCAACGACCTCGGCTGCTCGGTCGACGGTGAGAGCACTGGCATGGACGCCGACCTGACGGTGGCATTGATCACCGAGCGCGGCGGCGAGGCGGTCGCCAACTACGAGGACGTCTCCGACTTCCAGGGTGCAGGCAGGATGGTCCAGCAAGCCATCGACACCTACGGCAAGCTCGACATTCTGATCAACAACGCCGGGATCGCCCGCGACTCGATGATCTTCAACATGACCGAGGAAGCGTGGGATTCGGTGATCCGGGTCCACCTGAAGGGCACGTTCGCCCCGACGCATCACGCTGCGGTCTATTGGCGCGCCGAGAGCAAGGCCGGTCGACCCGTGGCTGGACGGATCATCAACACGACGTCGGGCGCGGCCGTGTTCGGCAACGCCGGCCAGAGCAACTACACCGCTGCCAAGGGCGGGCTGATCGCCTTCACCCAGACGGTCAGCGTGGAATTGCGGCGCCTCGGCGTCACCGTCAACTGCATCTCGCCGACCGGCACAACCCGCATCGCGGCCACGATTCCCACCGCTGGCATCCCGATCAAGGAGCCGAACGACTACACCGAATTCGATCTGATGGATCCGTCGTCGAGCGCCCCGGTTGTCGCCTACCTCGCGAGCGATCAGGCCGGCCACATCACCGGCCAGGTGATCCGGGCCTTCGGCGATCGACTCGCCCGGATCATGCCGCTCAGCTACGGGCCAGAAGTCAACAACAACGAAAAGCGTTGGACGGCCGAGGCCGCAGGTGCCCGGATCAACCAAGATCTGTACGGCAACGTCGCACCGGGCCTTCGTTACTGAGCGATGAGGAATTGAGTCATGAGCACCGGAGCTGCTGCGGCAGCGGCGACCGCTCGCGCCGTCAGCAGCCTCGGTGCCAGCTTCATGTCCGATCCGGCGATGTCGGCCCGAGGGCGTGAACTCGGCTTCGACGGGATCGACTTCTACCTGGTCGGCCGGGCAGGCGTCGTTGGAGAGGTCGACTCGAACGTTGCCACGGCAGCGCTGGTGTTCTTCCACCCCGACGTCGTGCTCGCAGCATGGAATCGCAGTGCCGGCGTGATGTCACGACGCGAGGCAGCAGCGGCATTCGCATCGTGCGCGTGGGACTGGGCGGACAACCACCTCGGCAACGACCTCGGCAACGACCTCGACAACGACCTCGACAGCGATATCGGCAACGACCTCGACTGGGACACGCTGCTGGTGCTCACGCGACGCATCGTCGACGCAGCCGACGCGGCGCTGGCGCCGCTGTTCGCGGGTTGGCGCACCCTGCCCGAGCCCGATGGCGTCCGCCGCCAAACCGTGCACCTGATGAACGCCCTTCGCGAGTTCCGGATGGCGCGTCACGCTGCCGCACTTGTGACCCATTGCGTCCCGATCGGCGATGCCGTGCGACATCGTCAGCCGACGATGACCGCGATGTTCGGCTGGGATCCCGGCGAGGTGGCAGACGACGTCGTCGCCCGATGGGAAACGGCGGACGCAATGACCGACACGATCGTCGGCCAGGTCTACGACACCCTCGACGCCGATCAACTCGACCAGTTCGTCGCATTGGCCCACGCAGCGGTCGCCACGATTCACTGAGCTGTAGCGACCTCGCCCGGGTCGGCTGTCGACGAGCCACCGAGGTGTTCGAACAGGTCCGGGTCCGTCACCCGCAGCCGACGAACATTGGCGGCCCATGTGTGACGCACGTAGGTCCGGTCGTGGGCCTTGAAGGTCGAACGGATGTGCTCCGGTGGCATCTCGGTGCCACCGCGAGCGGTGGCTTCGAGGTGAAGTCGAGCTTGCTCCTCGACCACGCAGGCAAGCACGGTCGCTGCCTCGAGCGAACCTGCAGCAACCACCAAACCGTGATTGCGCATCAGCAGGATGGAACGGTCACCGAGCGCCTCGGCGATCCGTCGACCACGAGGTCGTGGATCGAAGAGATCGTCTGCCCACGCCGACTGTTGGTCCGCGAGCAGACTGGCCGTGGTGTTGAACATCCCGATCGTCTCACCCAGCGTGCACAGCACCATCGTCCAGAACGAGTGGGTGTGCACCACCGCCATCACATCAGGACGGTCCTCGTACACCTCGATGTAGTCCGGGGCGTATTCGAGCGGCGGGTCCAACACTTCGCCTGATTCGAGCATCCGCTTGGCGAAATCGAACTTGGCGATCGAGCGTGGCGTCGTCATGTCGCCGTGTTCGAGTGCGGTCACCCAGAATGCCTCCTCGCCATCACAGCGCTCGCTGACGTGCTGGGCGATGCCGGTGTCGCAGCCGTTCCGGAACAACATCCGCCGGGCCATCGCAACTCGAAAACGTCGGTCGGTGATCTCCATCTGCTCTCTCCTCACTTTCATCTCTATGATATAACCTTTAGCGGAGACGGACCGAGACGAGGGCAGACCATGGATACGACCGACACGAGCACCCCGTTCGCCGATGACGCGCTGCTCGAACGCGATGTCGAGCGGTGGCTCACGCCGGGGCACCCGGACCGTGGCTCGCTGATCGCTGATCCGTATCCTCTGTTCGACAGAATCCGCGCCTCCAACCCCGTCTACAAGAGTGCAGTCGGGCCGTGGATCGTGACCCGGTTCGACGACGTGTTCGCGATCCTGCGCGACCTGCGCTGGAGCCGCGATGTCTCCCACGCCCACAACGCTCATCTCCAGCAACCGGCGGTCGGGCCGGACTCACAGGAAGTGGCTCCGTCGATGGCCACCTCGATCTTTTCGACCTGGATGTTGTACACCGACCCGCCCGAGCACTCGCGACTGCGGCGCCTGGTCAGCAAGGCGTTCGCGCCGAAAGCGATCCTCGGCTGGCAACCACGAATCGACGAAATCATCGCCGACCTGCTCGCCGATCTGCGCCAGCGGGCCGAGTTCGACATCCGCCACGACTACGCCAACCAACTCTCGGCCACGGTGATGTGCGAGATGATCGGGATGCCGACCGAGCGGTTCGACGAGTTCGTCCAGTGGTCCGGCGCCTTGATCACGTTGCAGGAGCCAGGTGCTCCCAGCGAAGCCACCGCCGCAGCCGAGCGGCTGCTCGACGACTGCATCGCGTTCTTCGACGATCTGATTCGCGTCAAGCGAACCGCACCTGGTGACGACATCATCTCGCTGCTGCTCGAGTGCGAGCGCGACGAGCGTGTCTCACGAGAAGAGATCATCGGGATGTGCATGATGTTGCACGTCGCCGGCCACGAGACGACGGCCAACCGGATCACCAACGTGATGTTCCACCTGCTCGCCGACACCGCCCAGCACGATCTGATCCGATCGGATCCGTCGCTGTCCACGAACGCGATCGACGAGGTGCTCCGGTTCAGTTCGACCGGGCCGCTGCCGCGATATGCGCTGGTCGACATCGAGGTCGCCGGTACGGTCATTCCTCGAGGTGACATCGTCATCCCCTCCCAGGGTGCGGCCAATCGCGATCCCGATCGGTTCCCGGACCCGCATCGGTTCGACATCACCCGCGCCAACGCACGCGACCACATTGCATTCGGCACCGGCCTGCACCACTGCCTGGGTGTCAACCTGGCCCGGATGGAATCGGTGTCGGCGCTCACCGCTCTGATCAGCGAGCCACGCCGACTCGAGCCCACGGGTGCCGAGGTGCGCTGGCGGGATTCACTCGTGGTGCGTGGCTTGGATCGACTGCCCGTCAGGTGGATCTGACCCGACGCTGACCGGCAGCCGCTTCAGCGCGACATCAGCGAGACATCAGCGCGAGTCGGCCAACTTGCGGACGATGTCGTCTCGGAGCAATTGCTTGGCGACCTTGCCACCCGACGCCGCTTCGAGTTGGTCGACAAGTTCGAGGCGCTCGGGGAACAGCTCCTTGCCGAGTCCGCGCGCGGCCAGGTGAGCACAGATCTGTTCGAGCGAGATCGAATGGCCGGCCCGCTCGACGACGTATGCGCAGACCCGTTCTCCGAACACCGGATCGGGCATGCCGACGACTGCGACCATCGCAACACCGGGATGGGTGCCGATTTCGTTCTCCACCTGCACAGCGCTGATGTTCTTGCCGCCGCGAATGATGAAGTCGCTGACTCGGCCGACCACCGACAGATAGCCGTCGGCGTCGATCACAGCGATGTCACCCGTGCGCATCCATCCGTCGTCGGTGAACAATTGCTCATTGGCGCGATCGTCGCGGTAGTAGCCCATGCACATCGCAGGTCCCTTGCAGGCCGGCTGCCCACGCTCGCCCGAGCCTGTCACCTCGGAGCCGTCCTCTGCGAACAGTCGCACGTGCATCTCCGGGATGACCCGACCCGCAGTCCGCAATCGCTGATCGCGCGAATCGGAGTAGGCGGTGTGGCTGAGCGCGCCGGTTTCGTTGGACCCGTAGAACTGCAGCACTGACGCACCGGTCGTGCGCTCGAACTCGGCAGCCCGTTCATACGGCACTGCCTCTCCACCGGTGAACATCGCCCGCAGACTCGACAGATCCGCCTGGCGCGTCGACTGCTCGTTGAGCAGCATGATGAACTGGGTGCTCACGCAGCACAGAACCGACACTCGATGGGTTTCGATGGCATCGAGCATTCCTCTCGCCGAGAAGCGCTCCATCAGCACCGTCGGAGCGCCGAGGTATGTCGGCGTGAAGTGCGCCGTCCACAGCCCGAATCCGAACGGGGCGGGGATGACGCTCATCACCACATCGTCGGAGTTCAGGTCGCCGGCGGCAACCGCCAGTTGATGGAAGTACCACCACCGGTTCTGATGCTGGGTGACGCACTTCGGCAGGCCCGTGGTGCCCGAGGTGGAATTGAGCAGGAAGAGATCGTCCGGGCCGAGCTGTTGGCCGGCGATCGAGCGTTGCGCTGTCGCGAGATCGACATTCGAAACGGCGTCACCGTCGATCGCGATGGTGACCTCGTGATCCCACGAGATCACGACATGGCGATCCAGATCGAGGCCCTCGCCGCGGAGCCGGTCGATCATCTCGGTCGAGGCCTCACCGCGGTGCTCGGCGAGCGTGAGCAGCCCGCTGGCGCGGGTCAACCCGAGCAAATGGCGGATCTCGTTCGTGCCGGCTCGCGGACCGACGCCGACGATCGTCACCCCCGCCTTCTCGGCTGCGAGGTAGACGAGATGCACCAGTGGTCCGTCGGGCAGCATCACCCCGAGGCGGTCACCGCGCCGGAACCCCGCGGCGCCGAGGGCAGCCGCGAGGCGGGTCGAGTATCCGTCGTATTCGCCCCACGTGAGTGATCGGGCATCGCCGATGTATGCAATCGACTCGCTGCTCGAGTCGGCGTGTCCACGGACGTGGTCGGCCAGGGTGCGGTCGCTCCAATAGCCGGCGCCGTACCACGCCTCACGATCTGCGGCGGACGGCACTCGGAAGTCTCGGTGATCGGAAACTGGTTGGGTCATCTCGAACTCTCGGTCATCGCCGCGTCGGCGGTCATGTGCCGGTCCACACCGGCTCACGCTTGTCGAGGAAGGCGAGTGGGCCCTCCCGAAAGTCTTCGCTCTGCTGGATCTCGGCCATTGCTGCGTCGTTGCGTTCCCACGCCGCTGGCTCGCCGTGCTCACTCGAGAGTCGGCTGATTTCGAGCGCGAGCCGCACCGCGATCGGCGGGTTGGCGACCACCTCGGCAGCGAGCGTCAAGGCCCCTGCGAGCGCTGCTCCGGTCGGAACGAGACGGTTGACCAATCCCAGTTGATGGGCCCGATCCGCGCTGATCGTGCCGCCCGTGACGGCCAGTTCGGTGGCGATGTTGCGGGGAATCCGGTGCGGAAGTCGGATGACCCCACCGGCGGCGGCCAACAACGCTCGGCGCACCTCCGGGATTCCGAACGAGGCCGATTCTCCGGCCACGACCATGTCGCAGGCCAGCACGATCTCGAACCCACCTGCCAGCGCCGGCCCGTCGACTGCTGCGATCAAGGGTTTCGTACGCTCGAGTGCGGTGATGCCGGCAAAGCCGCCGTCGTCGGTCATTGCTGAACCACCATCGGCAATCATCCTCAGATCGGCGCCGGCGCAGAACGCGGGCCCGTTGCCGGTGATCACGATCACCCAGATCTCCGGGTCGTGTTCTGCAGCGGCGACGGCGGCTCCGATGATCCGCGCCATCTCGGAGTTCACTGCGTTGCGCACAGCAGGGCGGTCGAGCGTGATGATCGCGATCCGACCCTGCGTCGATGTGATCACGGGCGGCGCTTCTGACCCGGACTCGATCCTCACGCCGACGTCTCGGGAGCGAACTCGAGCAAGGATGCGTCGGGATGCTCGTCGCTCGCGGGATCGGACGCGGGATCGGACGCACCGAGCAGGCGGGGCGGATCGGACAGGTCGAGCAGGTGGCACGAGGCCTCACCGCCGCCGGCCACGGGCTGCAGCACCGGGGCCTCGGTCGTGCACCGGTCCAGCGCATGCTGACAGCGAGGATGAAAAGCACAGCCGCTCGGCTGCCGACTCGGGTCGGGTGGATCGCCGGCCAGCATGATCCGGCCTCGGCGACGCTGCGCACTCGGCAGTGGAAGCGGGATCGCCGACAACAGCGCCTCTGTGTACGGATGCGCCGGTGCCGAGAAGACTCGTTCCGTCGGTCCGACTTCGACGATCCGACCGAGATACATGACGGCGACTCGATGGGCGATGTGACGCACGACCGACAGGTCGTGAGCGATGAACAAATAGGACGTGCCGAGTGACTCCTGGATGTCATCGAGCAGGTTGATGATCTGATTCTGGGTCGAGACATCGAGTGCGCTGACCGACTCGTCGCAAACGACCAACTTGGGATGCAGCGCGATCGCCCGAGCGATCGCGACCCGCTGCCGTTGGCCTCCGGACAATTCGTCCGGATACCGATCGGCAAAGCCGACGCCCAGCCCGACCCGATCGAGCAACTCGGCTGCAGCTTCGCGCCGCTCCGAACGTGACAGCTGAGTGTGCACTTCGAGCGGCTCCTCGACCGCCTCGCTGATCGTCATCGACGGATCGAGTGAGGAGTACGGGTCCTGGAACACCATCTGCAGGGCGGATCGTTGCTGGCGGAGTGCGTCGCCGTGCAGTGCGGTGAGGTCGACACCATCGAGCACGACCGAACCAGCATCGGCATCGATCAGTCGCATCACGGCACGAGCCGTGGTGCTCTTGCCGGAGCCGGACTCACCGACGACACCCAATGTCTCGCCACGGCCGACCGAGAACGAGACATCGCTGACAGCGTCCACCGTCCGGGTGCGTTGACCGAAGAGGCCACGCGTCGAAAACGACACCCGCAGCCCCTCGACGGTCAGAAGGGGATGACCGGTCACCAGTTCCTCGTTGCTCATTGGACGAGTACCTCGACACTCTGGTCCTGCTGCTCGACCCCATCGACGTGGATGCAACGCGCCATCCGTCCGTCTGCCGTCACCGACAGCGTGATCGGGCCTTCGGTGCACCGTTGCTCGGCTTCTTCGCAACGCGCGTAGAACCGACAGCCCGTCGGCATCAGGCCCGGTCGCGGGGCGGTCCCGGGGATCACCGGCAAACGCCCCCGCCGGGCGCCGATCTGCGGCATCGCCCGCAGCAGTGCGCCGGTGTAGGGATGTTGCGGCGCCTCGAAGATCGGGTCGACGCCCGATTGCTCGACGATCTGGCCGGCATACATCACCACGACCCGGTCGCAGAGTTCGGCAACGACTCCGAGATCGTGGGTCACGAACAAGATCGCCGTGTTGAACTCTCGCCCCATGTTTCGCAGGACATCGAGTACCTGGGCCTGCACCGTCACATCGAGCGCGGTCGTCGGCTCGTCCGCGATCAACAACTGGGGCTCGCAGCTGAGTGCCATGGCGATCATCACCCGTTGTCGCATGCCGCCCGACAACTCGTGCGGATAGCTCCTGGCTCGTCCGGCAGGACTGGGGATTCCCACGGCGTCGAGCATCTCGACCGCCCGGTTCCACGCTGCTTGCTTGGTCACACCGCGGTGGCGTCGGACGACCTGGGCAATCTGGTCGCCGACCCGAAAGGCCGGGTTGAGGCTGGTCATCGGCTCCTGGAAGATCATCCCGATGTCTCGTCCTCGAACATCTTCGAGTGCACGCCGTCCGAGCTGGGTGAGATCGACACCACCGAGTCGGATCGCGCCACCGCTGATCTTGGAGGTGCGCGGAGGGAGCAGTTGTGTGATCGACAAGCACGTCACCGTCTTGCCCGATCCCGACTCGCCGACCAAACCGACGATCTCGCCGGCACCAACGGTGAAGGACACATCGTCGACGACGCGCACCCAACTCTTGCCGGAGCCGAAATCGACCGACAGCCCATCGACCTCGAGCACCGTTCGGGCTGGAGCGCCGCTGGCCTGACTCGATTCCGATTCGCTCACGACCGGCGCTCCGATCGTCGTCCGATCGACGCCCGCAGGCCCTCGCCGACGGAGTTGCAGGAGAGCACGATGAGCACGATCGCAAGGCCCGGATAGACCGCCTGCCATGGCTGACGCGAGACATGGCGATAGGCGGAACCCATCATTGCGCCCCAACTTGCATCGGGGGGCTGCACGCCGAGACCGAGAAAGCTCAGGCTGGCTTCGGACAGCATCGCCAGGCCGACCGTCAACATGACCTGGATGAGCAGCGGCGAGATCACGTTCGGCAAGATGTGACGGACCACGATCTTGCGGTGGGTGCACCCGATACTGCGTGCGGCCTCCACATAGGTTTCTTCACGCACGGCGAGCACGCTTCCACGGACCAGGCGAAGGAACCTCGGCGCGAAGACCACACCGATCGCGAGCATTGCGTTGGTGATGCCCTTGCCGAGCACCCCGACGATCGCGATGGCGAGCAGTAGTGGCGGAAAGCTGAGAACCCCCTCCGCGACCCGACTGATGACTGCATCTGACCAGCGACCGAAGTATCCCGCGATCAGGCCGAACGGCACACCGAGCAGCAAACCGACGCCGACCGCTTCGAAGCCTGCCAACAGCGAGACCCGAGCGCCGAAGATCAGCCGGCTGAGAACGTCGCGGCCGAGTTCGTCGGTACCGAGCCAGTGATCACCGGAGGGCCCCTTGAGGGCGAGCCGCAGGTTTTGCGCCGCTGGATCGAAGGGGGCGACGCGGGAGGCAAAGATCGCGATGACGGCGGCGATCGCGAGGAAGACAAGTCCGACGACTGCTGCTGGGCGACCGCAGTATCGGCCGACGAAGCCGATGCGGCGACTGCGCCCGGGATCCGGGAGTGCATCCTGGTCGGTGCCTCCGTGAGATGGCGGCGTCTGTGCTGCGATGTCAGCCGGGACAACAGCCATCAGACACGCACCTTCGGATTGAGCATCCCATACGCGACGTCGACGAGCAGGTTGGCGAGAACCGAGACGATGACGGCGACGATGATGACCCCCTGGATGACCGGCAGATCGCGACTGAGCACGGCATCGATGGCCAGCGAGCCGAGCCCTGGGATGTTGAACATCCGCTCGACGATCGCTGACCCACCGAGCAAGAACGTCACCTGCAGCCCGACCACGGTCAGGACTGGACTGGCGGCGTTCTTGAGCGCGTAACGAAGGATCACGCTGCGTTGGCGAATGCCGGCGGCGGTGGCCGTGCGGACGTAGTCGGTCTTCAACACGTCGACCATTGCTCCGCGCAGTTGACGAGTGGTCTCGGCGGCGGCCACTGATCCGAGCGCCACGGCGGGCAGCGCGATGTGGGACAGCCACTCCAGCGGATTGTCGCTCAATCCGACGTATCCAACGGGGGGAAGGAGGTCGAACTTGATCGTGAAGATCACGATCAGGACCAGACCCACCCAAAAGCTCGGTAACGCGACGCCGATCGACGAGCCGACCGAGGTGAGTCGGTCGACGATGCCGCGTGGTCGTCGAGCGGCGAGCAGCCCTGCCGGAACAGCCACCAAGAGGGCAAAGCCGATCGCGGCAAATGTCAGCGACAACGTCGTCGGCAGTCGCGACATGACCGATGTCGAGACCGGTTGGGTGCTGTACAGCGACTCGCCCAGATCACCCTGCACGGCGTTGCTCACCCAACGACCGTATTGGACCAAAATCGAGTCGTCGAGTCCGAGGCGGACTCGCGTCTCGGCGATCTGTTCCGCCGTCGGGTTGTCACCCGCCAGCGTGACCGCCGGATCGCCGGGGACGAGCAACACGAGCGAGTACACGACAAAGGAGACCACGAACAGCATCGGCACCAAAGCCAGCAACCGCTTTGCAATCGTTCGGATCATCGTGTACTCGCTCGCACTGTCACAGTTTTTCGATCGTCACTTGAGGATGCCGACGCCGCGCAGCTCGATGATGTTGCGCCAGTTCTCGAGACCCACGACCCGCTTGTTGTAACCGTACGGGTTCCTCGGGTGGAAGATGACCAGCGCGAACGCCTGATCCACGAGGGTCTTGCCGAGTTCGGCAAGCACCTTGTTGCGATCGTCGAGGCTCAGTGTCTGATCGAGGCTCTGGTTGTACAGCGCCTCGACCTCTGGCGACGATGCCCCACCTGGGTTGGTGAACGCACCCGGCTGGAACTGCAGCGCAGTCTGGCTGGCGTCTGCGCGAGACGCGCCGATCACGGCCGTGCCGTCACCGTTTGCATCCGCATAGACGACCTTGCCATAGTCCGCGAGCGCGACCTGGTTGATCGTGACGTTCACGCCGATCTCTCCGAGCTGAGCCTGGATCGCTTCGGCGTAGGTGATGACGAACTCGATCGCTGCCGCATTGACGACCAGGTCGAAGCCATCGGCGTGTCCGGCCTCTGCGAGCAGACTCCGAGCCTTGTCGGGATCGTAGGCATAGGTATCGGCAGGCACGTCCTTGGAATAGCCGGGAAGACCTTCGACGAAGACCTGAACCGACGGCGATCCGAGACCGAAGAACAGTCCGTCCACGATTCCTTGGCGGTCGATCGCGTAGTTGAGAGCCTGGCGTACTTTGACATCGTCGAGGGGCGCCTTGGCCCGGTTGAACGACAGCATGCCGATCTCGAGCGAGTCTTGGAGCAGAACGCCCAAATCGGCGCCTTCTGCGTCCGCGACCTGAGACGGTCCGATCCGAGCGACATCCATTTCGTCACTCCGAAGTGCGTTGAGACGAGCTGCGAAGTCGGAGATGAACGAGATGTCGATGCCGCCCAGCAACTGAGCCTCGGGATCCCAGTAGCCGTCCCACGTCTCGAGCGACAGCTTGACACCCGGGTCGTAGCCGGTGGCCCGGTACATTCCGGCGCCGACGGGATTCTGATCCAGCTTCGGATCGGCGAGCGCATTGGGGCTGATCATCATGCCGGCCTGGTTGGACAAGATGGTCGGGAACGACGCAGCCGGCCCACCGAGCATCAACTGGACCGTCAGCGGGTCGATGACGACGACACTGGTGACGATCTTCAGGTCGCCCTTGACCGTCGATCCCTCCAAGGTCTGGCCGCGCTCGATGTTGGCCTTGACGACGTCAGCGTCGAAATCGGCCCCATCGTGGAACTTCACGCCCTTGCGGAGCTTGAGCTCGATGTAGCTGCCGTCATCGGCGAAGGTCCAGGATTCTGCGAGACCCGGCACCAATTCGACATCCGGACTCTGGTGGATCAACCGGTCGTAGAAGACGGACAAGACGTACAGGTCAGCCGAGATCGACGACTTGTGCGGGTCCAGACTCGTCGGCGAAACCCAGGCGTAACGCAGCACTGCGGTCGGATCGAGATCACCGGCGGCGCTGCCGGCTGTCGTCTCGGGCGCGGCGGACGAGCCAACCGTGGTGCCCGCTGCCGTGTCGGCAGTGGTCGTCGCAGTGGTCTCAGCAGTGGTCTCAGCCGTGGTACCGGCCGTCGTCGTCGAGGCGGCTGTGGTTGCTGTCGTGCCGTCTGTACTGGCCTTGTCGCTGCTGCACGCGGCAGCGGCGACCGAGATCAGTGCCAACGAGCAGAACTCGCGTCGTGAAATCCCCATGTTGGTGTCCTTTGTCTCTGCCCGGATCCCCCCGGGACATTTTCTGGTCCGGCGTCGCCGGTCAGGCTGTCGGCGCAGTCGCAGCGAGGCGATAGGCCTCGCGCAGTTTGCGCTTGTAGAGCTTTCCGCTCGGGTCGCGCGGCAGGGCGTCCGAGAATGTCAACTCGCGTGGCACCTTGAATCGAGCGAGTGTCGACGTGCAGTGTTCGAGCAATGCGTCACGCAGTGCGTCATCGGCAACCCAACCGCGGGTCGGTTCGACAACGGCAACGACGCGTTCGCCGAGATCCGGGTCCGGGGCTCCGAACACCGCCACATCGCCGACGGCGGGGTGGCCGAGCAGCGCGTTCTCGATCTCGACCGGATAGATGTTCACGCCACCGGCGATGATCAGGTCGGCCGAGCGATCCTTCAAGAACAGGAAGCCGTCCTCGTCGAGCAGACCGATGTCGCCGACGGTGAAGTAGTCGCCGATGCGCGAGGCCGACGTCTTGGACTCGTCCTTGTAGTACTCGAAACCTGCATCACCGAGCAGGATGTACACGGTGCCCTCGGTGCCAGGCGGCACCTCGTTGCCGTCGTCGTCGAGAATCTTGATGTCGGCACCCAGCCACGGGCGTCCAACGGTGCCGGGCCGCGCCAGCCAATCCTGCGATGTCACGTACGTGCCACCGCCTTCGGTGGTGCCGTAGTACTCGTACACGACGGGGCCCCACCATTCGATGATCTTGCGCTTGACGTCGGGCGGGCATGGCGCGGCGCCGTGGATCACGTAGCGCAGCGTGGAGATGTCGAATTCGGCGCGCTCGTCGTCGCTGAGCGACAGCAGTCGGTGGAACTGGGTGGGCACCATATGTGAGTTGGTGACCCGATATCGATCGATCAGATCGAGCATCGCGGCAGGCGTGAACTTGTCCATCAGGACCACGGTCTGGCCGGTGTGCAGCGCCGATGCAGCGAATGCGAGGACAGCTGTGTGATAGAGCGGCGAGCCGCAGAGGTGGACGTCGTCCGGATGCGACTCGATGCCCAACAGCGCCAACATGTCTGCGAATGGAACCGTCGCATCCTCGGGGTGGGTGCCCGGCAGCGGACGACGAACGCCCTTGGGGCGACCGGTCGTTCCGGATGTGTAGTACATCACGGTGCCCGCTTCGAGATGGTCCGGCTTCGTTCTCGGTGCGTCGGCGAGGAGGTCCTTGATTGGTTCGAAGCCCTCGATCTCACCGATCGAGTAGCACCGAAGTCCAGTGCCGCCAAGGGCTTCGACCGCCGCGCAGACCTGGGTTGCGAAACGCTCGTGGGCGATGAGCACCTTTGCTTCGCAGTCCTGCAGGATGTGGGCGATCTCGTGACCGACGAGGTGGTGGTTGATCGGGGTGAGGTACCAACCGGCTTGCATCGCAGCCAGGTAGGCCACCACCATCTCCGTGCCGTTGGGCAGGACGACGGCCAGACCGTCGCCGGTTCGCATTCCGATCGATCGCAGGCTGTGGACCATTGCGTTGGAGGCGTCCAGCAGTTCGCCGGCTGTCCACTCGATCCCGCGTGGGTCGACGAGAGCGATCCGATCTGGGCTGAGTTCAGCACTGCTCCAGAAACGCAATCGAATCACCCCCTGTCGTCGAGGAGCCAGGCTCCAGTGGCACCATCATGGTGCGCCACCATCTAAGATGTCAATAGTATAAATGATAGTGCTCACAGTGGCAACTCTCAGCGTTTTCCGAGGATGGTGTCGGCGACGTGGCGGCGGTGGGTGGTGGCGTTGCCCCAGGCTGGGATGAGTGCCCACGCTTTTTTCATGAAGAGTTGGAGGTCGCATTCCCAGGTGTAGCCGATG
>JBDSDH010000267.1:0-5170 GCA_039920665.1 Ilumatobacteraceae bacterium | reverse complement strand
GATGTGCTTTGGACAGGCTTGTGCCACCTTTGAACACCACCGAGCAGCCGGTGTCGCGTGATGCTGCGGTGACGCCGCGCAGGAGTTCGGTGACCCAATAGTCCTTCTCGATGTGGTTCGCCGGGATCCCGGTCGCTGCGGCGATCCGGGTGACATAGACATCGAGTTCGTCGGGATCGGCACGCAGCAGGCGTGTCATGTGTGCACCAGTTCTGTGAGGCCGAGTTCGTTCCAGCGTTGCCGGGCAGCGACGTGATGCTCGTGCCCGAGTTGGGTCGCCACGAGTTCGGGTCGGATCTCACCGGCAGCGACCAGCAGCGCAACAACAGTGCCCACGTTCGCCCACGGTTGCTCGACGATGGCCGGGCCGTCGCGGAGCACTTCAATCAGAGCAATCTCGACCGGACGCAGCCCGCCGATGCGACGTTCTATCGAACGCGACACGAACCGAACCCCGGCGATTGCTGTCGGGACCCGCCCGGGAACTGCGACCTGTTCGATTGCCGGAACCTGCGTGGTGAGTCCAAGACCGTGGGCGGCAGACACCCCAGCCGGGCCGGAGCCCGGACCGGCGATTTCCAACCCGACGGCCAATGGTCGCGGGAACGGCATTCCGACCCGTGTTTTGGGTCCTTTCCAGTACAGACCTTTGCGAACCCGGATCACTTCGCCCTCGGCGGCCAGACGCGACATCTCGACCTCGATCGCTCGCCGCGACCCCTCGAGTTGGGCCGGCCAGATGAAACGCCGCACTGGCGTGCGCGCCACGTGCCCTCGAACTGCCTGCGCTGTACTCATGAGAGGAAATCGTAACAGAAACCTCAGCAATCCGCATCCACGTCGGCGGAGATCATCGATGTGTTCGGAGAGGCTGGACTCCTGCCGGGAGTTCGACCACGATTGGCCGACACCCGTCAGTGCGCGCGTCGCGATCGTCGATGTTCGGTACGATCGCACCAGATCGAACAGGCCCGCCCGTTCCACACATCCTTCGTCGGCCACGGTCTGTGGTCGCCGGTGAGGAGCCTTCCATGTACCAGCACAGCGGTAAACCTCGGGGAACAGCGGAGACTGCACGGCGGCCTCAAACCGGCATTGACCAGGCAGCACATGCGTCCACTCATAACCCGAAGGTCGCAGGTTCAAATCCTGCCCCCGCCACGAAATGAAGCGCCCGGAAACATTGGGTTTCCGGGCGTTTCTCGTTTTCGGGATCGAGGGTCATCTACCGGGTGTGTCTAGCGGTCCGGTAGACACCGACTCGGCAGCTAGCGGTCCGCATGGTCAGTGAGCTGGGCTTTCGCGGTCGGGCGCAGCTAGTCGTCGTCTACCGGTTTGATCAGGTCGGCGAAGCGGTGCGCGGCTTCGGCGCTCATGCCGGGGAGCAGATGTTGGTAGGTGTGGATCGTGAACGACGGGTGGGCGTGTCCGAGTCGTTCGGACACCACCTTGACGGGGATGCCAGCGGCGACGAGCAGGCTCGCATGGGTGTGGCGCAAGTCGTGAAACCGAATGTGAGGCAGACCGGAACGCTCGACGATCCTGGCGAACAGCTGACTGATCGACTCAGGGTGCAGCGGCTCGCCGCACGTGTTCGTGAACATCGAGTCGCGCGTTTCAACGCGATGCCCGTCGTTGCGTTGGCGATCTCGCCATCGATCGAGAACGTGTTCGGTGTTGGCGTCGAGTTCGAGGCAGCGCCGGCTGGTGCGAGTCTTGGTGGCGAACTCGGCGGATCGTCCGGCGAGCGCCTGGCGCGTCCGGCTGACCGACAACTGATGAGAGGCCGCGTTCCAGTCACCCCATCGCAACCCGGCGATCTCGCCGCGGCGCATCCCGGTGGTGGCGGTGAGATGCAGCGCCGGGTACAGGCGGTGCGCGGATGCTGTAGCGAGGAACGTGGTGAGCTCTGTGGCGGTCCACGTCTCGGGTCCGCGGCGCGGACGGGCGTGCGGTCGCGGTCGCTGGGTGCCTATTGCGACGTTGCTGCGGGTGAGCCCCTGCTCGGTGGTCTGAGTGAGCGCGCTACGCACGATGAGATGGACTTCGTGGACGGTCTTGGCGGCGAGCCCGTCGCCGTTGTGACCGCCTGTTGCGGTGAGCGCGGTGTACAAGTCGTTGAGGTGTTCGGTGCGAATCGACCTCAGCGCGTACGCGCCGACAGTCGGGGCGATGTAGCGCTCGATCATCCACCCGTACCGGTAAGCGGTGGTGGCGCGGACTCGACGCTGGCGCTCGGGCAGCCATGTGTTGTCAGGTACTCGCCGAGCGTCAAGGCGTCGCGACCACGCGGGATCGGCACACGGTTGGTTTCGGTGATGCTCGACGCGATCGCTTCAGCGTCAGCTCGCGAGGTGCCTGCCGAGTGCCATCGTCGACGTTCGCGACCGGTGGCAGGGTCGACCCCGTCGTAGGCGACGACATAGAAACGGTTGTTGCGCGAGATGATGTAAGCCATGCGAGTGTCATCGGCACTTGACCCGTTCGGGACCAACCCGAAGATCACGCGTCAATGAGTACTCACAGGGCGGGTTCAGGTGGAGTCGCCGAGGTACCTCTGCACGACGGTGAGCGCCTGCAGTGCTGACCGTCGGCGTTGGGCGTCCCGGAGGTGGACCTCGGCGGTCTTGGTGAGTACAAGCTTGTGTGGGCTGCCTTGTCGGATCGTGGTGTGGGTGACGGGCAGTTCGGTTTCGTCGATGCGCTGGTGGAGGTGTTGCCGGCGGGGCTTTGCCAACGGCCAGGTGGCCTGTTTGGCGGCCGGGTCGGCCAAGAACGCGGCAAGCGCAGCGCAGTCCGCACAGCAGGTTCCCGATTGGAATCCGGTGATCGACCAGTTGTCCGGGGCGCGCAGTGCCAGTGAGAGCTCCGCGTCGAGTGCGTTTCGGCAGGTCGCTGCGATGGTGTCGGTCTTGGCCAGCTGTCGATCGCCTGGCGGCATTGTTATCGCATTGCGAACGACGTCGACGAGCATCTGGACGAGCCGTAAGGTCGGGTCGCATACGGCATCGACGATCTGGTCGCGGAGTGCTGTGGCTTCCATGCTGCCGCTGGCGCGCAGCACGGCGAGGGTTGGCACGGCAAGTGACTCGAGGGTGGCGTCTCGTCGCGATGGTGTGGCGATACTGGCTGCCCGCCGGACGGCGTCGAGCAGCCAATCGCTGGAGCGTTGCGCGAGGGCTCGTGCCACCTCGGTGCCGAGTCCGGCAGGGCTGTGTGGATCGTCGCGGAGTGCGGCGCTCAGGTCCGGCAGGGTCGCCGTCCAGGCGGTGCGCGTCAATGCTGGCGACGGGGTCCATGGGCGTGGCGAGGTGAACCACGACGACAGCAGGAGGTGATACCAGTCGAGGCCGTGTTGTTCGACGAGGGCGACCAGCACGGTTGCATCATCGGGGGTGAGCGCCTCGATGGTGAACGGTTGGAGCAGCCGTGTGGCGAGATCTTCGTCGGTGAGTTCCCACGCGAGGCGCAGGGCCCTCGGGTTGAGCCGATGCTCCGTGTCGGTGCGGACGGCATCGGGCCAGTAGCGCAGAAGCGTCTCAACTCGTTGGGCGCGGCTGGCTCGTGATGACTCGTCGGTGCCCGAGTCGGCGAGGAGGTCGTCGAGCGCGCCGCACGGGTCGCCCTTCGCCCGGATCGCGAATGCTCGTGAGCGTGGCCAGATGACGACGGCGGCGCGTCGGTACCAGCGGTCCATCGTGTTGCCCCAGTTGCCCATGTACCCGGTGTGCTCGCTGTCGTAGGGCGACAACTCGACCGTCGGGGTCACCTCGGCGAGTTCGACGGCATCGACGTTGGATTCGAAGCGTTGTGCCTCACCGGCTGCGGGGGTGATCGTCACCTCCGAGTCGAGCACGTCGCCCACTTCGAAGTCGGTCGAGACGTCGGTGGGATCGTCGTCCCAGTCAGCACATCCTCGGCGTCGCCAGTGCGGCGGCGCGTCGTCGTAGCACTCGCGGGTCTCGTGGACCTCCGCTTGGGCGAGCGCGATCTCGCAGTCGGCGAGTTGGGCTGCGGCATGCAACGTCTCGACGCGGGTGGCGTCGTCGCCTTTGAGGTGCGACCAACGGAGTCCCCGCTCTGTGTACTGGTGGTCGAGCAGCACCACCAGCCGATCGGGCGGTTCCAAGGACTGGCGGTCGTTGTGCCATCGAGCAGCAGACACCTGGGCGAAGTGACGGTGCAACAGCCCGGCCGCTTCCTCTGCCTGCGTCGCTACGGGTCGGGTCCCGGAGATGTCACCGGTCAGGAGCAGGTTGTAGGTGAGCACGACCCGATGGCCGGTCTCGACCGGCAGCACTTCGTGTCGCGTGTCGGCGTAGAACGCGACGAAGGTCAATGCTGTCGCCGACCCCGAGTAGCGAACGGAGCGTTTGCGATGCTCGACGACGAGATCGCCGCCGGATGATCGCGACGGCAACATCACCACGAGCGTGCCGATCATCTCGTCGTTCTTCTCCGAGTCCTGGTGCGGCGCGAAGAACTGGTCGGTCTCGTAGACGAGCATCGAGTGCAACTGCGCAGTCAAGGTGCTCGCCGCTGGCAGGGCGAGATCGTCGCGGATCGAGTCGAGCATCGGGCGCAGCGTTAGGTTCCACCGCCGCTGATCGATCCGCACCCGCGATCGCGGCACCTCCCAGGTGTCACGGATCCGTCGATCAAGGATCGTGTGCTCGCCGTGGCCGTACTTCGCAGGACGCGCAACAAGCCTCAACTCCTTCGCCTGGGAGGCCGGCACGGGAAGCTTGAGCTGTCCCACACCCTTCACGTCGATCACGAGATCAGCGGCGGGCGCAGTCCGCCTCGTGGCGAACGACCCATCGCCGCGAAGGCGCCCCAACAACGCAGCGAGCTCCTCACGTGGGACACCGACCATGCACCAAATCTACGTCGGACACCAACGGCCTCACCATGTGTGACGGTCGCCTCGGGCGATGATCGCTCTTGTGCGATCATCACTTGTATGCGATGATCAAGGGGTGTCTGATTTGGAGCTCCACGATGAGGTGGTGGTCTGGATGCGCTCGCTCGATGATGCCGAGTGGGACCGGACGGTCGTGGTGATCGACCGGTTGGCTGCGCTCGGTTCGACAGCGCGGATGCCGTTGTCGAGAAGCCTGGGCGACGCGCTGTTCGAGCTCCGGTTCTCGCTGGGACCGACCGCTCGGCG
>JBDSDH010000266.1:0-6216 GCA_039920665.1 Ilumatobacteraceae bacterium | reverse complement strand
CAGATCGGACAGTCCTGCGATCTCGGTCAGGAGTTCGAGCAGATCGGTCGCTTTGGGGCTCTCGTCGAGCGAAGCAACGAGCTCGATCGGGTGCTTGATGGTGGCGAGGTAGGTGTCGAGTTGGGCGGTCAGGTTGGCATCGAGCATGGCGAACGAACTCCCGGGGGTCGGAGCGAGTAAAACGTGAGGACAGGGCGCAGGCCCGCCCCAGGTGTTTCGCGAAGGAAAAGTGACCGCCTTGGGGGCACGATCCTTCGCGAAACAGCGTTGTGGGGGGGAATCCGGCGGGGGTTCAGCGGGTGATCCGCTGACGGATCAGATCTTGCCGACGAGGTCGAGCGACGGAGCCAGGGTGGCCTCGCCCTCTTCCCACTTCGCCGGGCAGACCTCGTTCGGGTGAGCGGCGATGTACTGGGCAGCCTTGATCTTGCGGAGCAGTTCGGCAGCGTTGCGACCGATGCCGCCAGCGGTGATCTCGACGATCTGAATCTTGCCCTGCGGGTCGACGACGAAGGTGCCCCGATCGGCCATGCCGTCGGCTTCGATCATCACATCGAAGTTGCGGGTGATGGTGCCGGTCGGGTCTCCGATCATCGGGTACTGGATCTTGCCGATCGTGTCCGACGTGTCGTGCCACGCCTTGTGGGTGAAGTGGCTGTCGGTCGAGACCGAGTAGATCTCGACGCCGAGACGCTGGAACTCGGCGTAGTTGTCGGCCAAGTCGCCGAGTTCGGTCGGGCACACGAACGTGAAGTCGGCCGGGTAGAAGAAGAACACGCTCCACTTGCCGTGCACGTCGGCTTCGGTGGCGGTGACGAACTCTCCGTTGTGGAACGCAGTGGCGGTGTAGGGCATGATTTCGGTGTTGATCAACGACATGAGGGACCTTTCGATGGTCGGTGGGGGTATCTGCCCTTCAGGGTAGGAGGGGTTCCCCATTCGCGTACATCAATTGATCTGAACGAGATGATAGACAATGTCAATCTGTCTCTGAAGCCGCTCGCACCGTGGGGCGTGGTCAGATCAGTCCGAGCGCAACCATTGCATGGGCGACGCGTTGGAAGCCCGCGATGTTTGCTCCCTTGACCAGATCGCCGGGTGAGCCGAACTCTTCAGCGGTGTCGCTGCACACCTGATGGATGTTGGTCATAATCGCATCGAGCCGCTTCTCGGTGTGCTCGAAGGTCCATGAGTCGCGTGACGCGTTTTGCTGCATCTCGAGCGCCGACGTGGCGACGCCGCCGGCGTTGGCGGCTTTACCCGGGCCGAACGCCACGCCTGCATCGGCCAACGCTCTGATCGCTGCGGGCGTGGTGGGCATGTTCGCGCCCTCGCTGATCGCGACCACGCCATTGCCGATCAGACTCGTGGCGCTGTCGAGTGACAGTTCGTTCTGGGTTGCGCACGGCAACGCCAGGTGACACGGCACGGTCCAGATGTTGCCGTCGGCGATGAAACAGGCGCCGGGTTTCTGATCGGCATACCGCTCGATGCGAGCGCGCTCGACTTCTTTGACCTGCTTGAGCAGGTCGAGATCGATTCCGTCAGCGTCGTGAACGAATCCGGACGAGTCGGAGCAGGCGACGACCCGTACGCCGAACTGCTGCAACTTCTCGATCGCATAGATCGCGACGTTGCCGGTCCCGGACACGACAGCCGTTCGGCCTACCGGGTCGATGCCGCGTGCGGAAAGCATTTCGCGGAGGAAGAACACTGCGCCGTAACCCGTTGCTTCTGGCCGCACCAGCGCACCGCCCCACTCGACGCCCTTGCCGGTGATGACGCCGGACTCGTAGCGGTTCGTGATCCGTTTGTACTGCCCGAAGAGATAGCCGATCTCGCGGCCGCCGACGCCGATATCGCCCGCCGGTACGTCGGTGTACTCGCCGAGGTGGCGATAGAGCTCGGTCATGAAACTCTGGCAGAAGCGCATGATCTCGCCGTCCGTCCGACCCTTCGGATCGAAATCACTACCGCCCTTGCCGCCGCCGATCGGCATCCCGGTCAGCGCGTTCTTGAAGATCTGCTCGAACCCGAGGAACTTGACGATCCCGAGGTTCACCGACGGATGGAACCGGAGTCCGCCCTTGTAGGGACCGAGTGCGCTGTTGAACTCGACCCGCATCCCGCGGTTGATCTGGACCTTGCCGTTGTCGCACTGCCACGGCACCCGGAAGATGATCTGGCGCTCGGGCTCGCAGATCCGCTGGATGATCTTGTGCTCGGCGAACTCCGGATGTTTGTCGATCACCGGACCCAGCGAGTCGAGCACCTCCCGGACCGCCTGGTGGAACTCGGGTTCGCTGACGTTGCGCCGAACGACTTCGTCGTAGATTTCCTCGAGCTTGAGATCGAGATCAACGCTGTCCACGCTCATCGAGCGGCCTGACAGGCCACGCACATGTCGACATCCGGCAACGCAGCCAGTCGCTCGTCGCCGATCGGACCATGGCAGACCGTGCAGAGGCCGTAGGTTCCGGCCTCGGCCCGCTCGACGGCCCGCTGCGCACTCTCCACGTTTGCCCGGGCAATCTCGAGCAGGCGCCGGGCGCCGTCGCGGTCCTCCTGGATCACGCCGGGATCGGCGAGGAGTTGCTCGTACTCGGGTTCGAGCAGACGCACTTGGGCGATTGCTCGGTGTAACTCGGCGTCGAGTTCTGACTCCGGGGGGACCGTTGGCTGGGAGCCAGAGGCCGCGCTGGTGGGCTCGCCCTGCGATTGAGCAGACATGACAACGACCTCCGGAAGACTCGCGACGACCGGAGCGCCGTGATGACGAAAACGAGCCGCCACGTTATGTATCCGCGGCAGCCGACCGATCCGAGTGACAGCAGGGCTGTTGGTGGGCGCTCGATGTCAGTCGCGCAGCATCCAGTACAGCGTGGCCGTCTCAGGGCGCAGATTCCGCCAGCGGGTGATGCGGGAGGTCTCCACGAGCAGGCAATCACCGGCGCGCAGCACCGGCGTGTCCCCGCCGGTTTCCACTTGCACCAGGCCGTTGAGCACTGCGACCATCTGGACGCCCGAGTGCAACAACGCAGGGGTGCCGGTGGCCCCGCCGTCGAGCGACACGAGGTAGGCCCGCATCCCGACCTGGGCATCGTCAGCGAGGGCAGCCATGCCCATCTGGCTTCGCGCCCTGTCGAATCGGGCCAGCCGATATCCGGGCTCGGAGGGGGCGCCGACGAGTCGATCGAGGCTGACGCCCAGTTTGCCGGACAGGACGATCATCGTGTCGAGAGAGAGCCCGCGTCGCCCAGTTTCGGCCTGGGAGACGGCACTCGGCGTGACTCCGGCCGCCTGCGCGAGTTGGGCCTGGGTCAGGCCGAGATCCTTGCGGATCGCGATCAATCCGCGGGCGAGTCGCCCGGCCGCCGGATCGGCGACCAGTTCGACCGACCGATCGCTGAGATCAATCCGGTGGACAGACCCCTGCATGGCGCTCGGCCGGCCTTCGGCCTTGATCACATGGAGATGGTCATCGCGCAGTTCGAACAGGCATTGGGTGATCTGGCGCATCCCTTCGATGAATGACGGGCCGAGCGAACGGGGCACCCGCCAATATGTCAGTGCTCCGGTCTGCAGCATCATCGGGCACATCCGGGCGAAGAATGCGAGGGCGCGCTCGGCTCCCCAACGTCGGGCCAGGGTCCCCAGGCCATCGATCACGACCCACAGCGGGTCTGGAGACGCCAACCGCCGTTCGAGTTCGTCAGTCAACCCAGCCGGTCGACCGTGGAGCGAGCCGGACGTTGCATCGAGCACATCGAGCCCATCGAGCACGTCGAGTCCGGCATCCGCCGCACGCCGCAACTCGCTCTGGGACGTGGCCACGACCAGCGCCGAGCGTGATGGCGCCGACTGCAGAAAACTATGCTCGATGCGCTCGTAGCGGATGGCGCGTTCGCTGATCCAAACGACATTGTCGCCAGGCATCAGCCCACCGACCAGCTCGTCGAGCGAGTTGATGCCAGTGGAGAGGGGAACATCGCTCACCATGACACATTAGCAATGCTGTCGAACTTCTCCTTTCGGTATAGCTTCTGTCTCTGCGCTCCGCTTGGCTCGATGTCATAGCATCATTGGCTGTGGAGCACGTTCGTCAACGACTCGGGGTGGTCGGGGATCTGGTCGAAGACGTCATCGTTCTGCTCGCCGGGCCGGTGCAGCGGGGAACCGACAACTCCGCGCTGGTCAGCCGGGTGCGGGGAGGCAGCGCAGCGAATGTCGCGGCGATGGCGGCAGAAGCGGAGACGTCGCTGCTCGTTCGTTTCATCGGGTGTGTCGGCGATGACGAAGCTGGGTCATCGCTGGAACGCGATCTCGTCAACCGAGGTGTCGATGTTCGGCTGCAACGACGAGGTCGGACAGGGACCGTCGTGGTGCTCGTCGACGCGGATGGAGAACGGACGATGTTCCCCGATCGTGGCGCGTCGGCGCTGTTGTCCGAGGTCGATACCGGATGGGCGGCCGATCTCGATCTTCTTCACATCTCGGCATACTCCCTCGCCGACCAGTCCACTCGCGACGTTCTCGGCGGACTTGCTCGGCTCGTACGCTCGGCGAACGGCTCGGTCAGTATCGACCTTTCTGCTGCGTCATTGATCACCGCGATCGGCGCCGACCGGTTTGCGGAGATGGTGGTCGATCTCGCGCCGGCGATCGTGTTTGCCAATGGTGATGAAATGGATGCGCTGGGCGCCGCCGCCGGATCGATTCGGGCATCGGCGACGGTCGTGGTCAAGCATGGCGCACACCCGACGATCGTCAACCAACCGGGTGAGCGCGACATCGTCATCGATGTGCCTCCCGTGGCCGACGTCATCGACACCACCGGTGCCGGCGATGCGTTCGCTGCTGGCTATCTCGTGGCATGTGTGATGGGCGCCGACGCCGCCGCGTCGTGCCGGCGCGGACACGAATTGGCCGCGCTCGTACTCGGTCATGCTGGTGCGGGCACCCGGCCCGGCGATCCGTTCTTGGTTGCATAGCCAAGCCGCACTGACGGATTCCGCGAATCTTGCGGAAACCGGCGATGAGTTTCGTCGACACACGACGTCGGTCTGGACATGACACACGATCAATCCATGAACGACGACACGCCGACCAAGTCCACACTCACCAACATCGGAGTGACGATGTTCACCGTCACCGATGTCGACGACGCAACAGCGTGGTACTGCGACAAGCTCGGTTTCGAAGTGTGCGCCGACGTTCGCTTCGGAGAGAACGGCGAGAACCGCTGGCTCGAGGTCGCGCCTCCCGGATCCAAGGGCCGACTGTCGCTGAATCCGCCGATGGGCAACAAGCCCGGCGGCGGGTCGATCGGCATCGATTCGTCCGACGTCATGGCTGAGTTGGGCCGCCTTCAGGCGCTCGGTGTGGTGATCGACATGCTTCCGATGGACACCCCAGGCGCCCCGATGCTGTTCATGCTCAGCGATCCGGACGGGAACCACATCGCGGTGGTGGAGACCGCGCCGACCTGACCGATTTGGACCGGTGTCAACGTGGTCCACGCGTCGTAGGTGCAGCCGAGAAACGTCAGCGGAAGCACGACGATGCCGAACAGGATCGGGACCGAGCGGGGATCGAATTTGGTGCCGAGCCACAGACCGAGACTGGAACAGGCGAGCGCGGACAGTGGTGCCAGCGTCAGCAGGATCCACCAGGTGATGTTGAGGTGCACGGTGCTGGCCGGCACCACTGCGGCGATCGGGAACACAATCAGCGCGGCGAGCAACCCTTGTAGCGCACCTGCGACGACCTCTCGAACGCGACCATCGAGACCGGAAGCGGGGCCAGGACCCGGTCCTCGATCTCACGGGTGTAGCCGAACTCCTGCACGAGTGGCAGGGCCACGGTCTGGATGCCCTGGAACATGATGCTGAGACCGAGCACGCCGGCCACGAGCGTGGTTGCGAACACGCTGCCAGCAGCACCGGTCGGTCCGTTGCCGATCTTGGGGAACACGTAGGTGAACGTGAACACCAACAGGAACGGCTGGATCAGCGTGCGCGGCATGAATGATTTGAGGCTCTTGCGAAGTACCGCGACATCGCGTCGCAACTGCGAGGCGAACGCTGAGCGCATCGCGCTCGCTGCCGATCTGCTTGGCCTCGTGGACGCCTTCGACCTTGTCGCGCAGGACAACGGCCAGTTGGTCGAGATCGCCGTTGGCCATCACGGTGACGATCGTGTGGGCACCGACCATCC
>JBDSDH010000265.1:0-3593 GCA_039920665.1 Ilumatobacteraceae bacterium | reverse complement strand
ACACAACCAGTGAAGTTATCTTGCGTTTCTTGTGGTTAGAGGGCTACAGTTGATGTCATGCGAACGCAAACGTATGACCGGATCGCAACCTCTGACCGAGAGGATCTCTTGACCACCGGTGAGGTGGCCTCGATTCTCAACTCGTCGCGTCAGCACGTGGTTGATCTCTGCGAGCGAGGGGATCTCCCATTTACGACAGTGGGAAAGCATCGACGGGTGCGCAGGACCGATGTCGAAGCGCTGCGCTCTCGGAGTCTCCGGCTGACCCGGGACCAGCGTCGGAGCCTGTGGCTTGCCTTTGCTGTTGCCGGCCGGATCGTCGTTGATCCGACCGATGTGACCCAGCGGGCGACCGAGAATCTCGAGCGCATGCGGGCGGCGAGTCGCGGACAGGCGACTCGGTGGCTCGATGAATGGGAGCGGCTGCTTCACGGCTCCGTCGACAAGTTGCTTGCTGCACTCGTGTCGCCGTCTCCTAAGAGTCGAGAACTCCGACAGAACTCCCCGTTCGCGGGCGTGCTCAATGAGGAAGAACGAGCGCAGGTTCTCGAGGCTTGGCGATCGCAGGCCGCTACGGACATATCGTGAATCGCGAGGAGCTCGCTCACGTATTGCGGGCTGCGTCTCAAATCGTCGACGACCCGGACATCATTGTGGTCGGCAGTCAAGCGATTCTCGGGAGCTTCCGAGAAGACGAACTTCCGGTCGCCGCCGTCGTGTCTATGGAGGCCGCCCTTGCCTTCCGTGCCGATGCCGATGGATCGAAGAGCGATTCGGTGGACGGTGCGATCGGCGAGGGCTCGCCGTTTCACGAGATGTACTCGTATTACGCGCCGGGCGTGACGATCACGACTGCTGTGCTGCCGACCGGATGGGAGGAACGAACGGTGCAGTACGAGCGTCTCGACGCGTTGCCGAGTCATGCGGTGTGTCTGGAGCCTCACGATCTCGTGATCTCCAAGTTGGTCGCGGGTCGAGAGAAGGATTTTGACTTCGCGACCGCGCTCATCGGCGCCGGGCTCGTCGATACTGAGCTGCTCCGCGAGCGGGCGACCACATTGCCCGTGCCGGGCGGGGTGGTGCGAAGGGTTTCCGACTCGATCAGTCGGTGCGATCGGCGCGCTCGCGGAGCTTGACGTCGATCCCCAGTCCGGAACGGTGATCGTCGGCGAGGCACAAATCATTCGCAGGTGGTGGAGCTACGCGGGGTCGTCGTCGCCGATTAGACCCGCGCACGATCCCGTGCGATCCGGGCGTTCGTGGGCGTGCGAGGCGTATGTCGAAGTACTCGACCGGTTCGTGGCGCCCGGCGTTGACGATCGGCACGTGGACATACCACCGGTTTGCCTCAGGCCCGGAAAACCCGCCCAGGTGTGCAGTTCCTCGGGCCATCTCGTAGCCGTGTCGGACACGCGCAGTCCCGTTGTCCGTCGAGAAGCGCACAGTCTCCGGGAACTGCGTTGGGGTGGAAAGACGGACGCGTACGTTCACCTGACCGCTCGGATCGTTCTCGGCGACGAGCGCGTTCTCGATGGCGATGGCTGGCTCGGTGCGCGCGCAGCGTGGTCATAATTCCAGTTTTGACAATGCGATCGTGTGCTTTTCACTGGCTCGCACTCAGTCGTCGTTACGGTGGCGATGGAAGGTGCGGCAGGCGGAGCCGCTCCGGTATTCCGATGCTCTGCTTCGCCGCGTCCGGTCTGGTTGCGAGGGAGTTCGCGTGCTGCGTCGAATCGTTGTCATGGGGGTGCTGCTGGTCGTCCTCGCAGGCTGCGACTGGTCGCAGTTCCGCAGCGAGAGCGCACACAGCGGATTCGCTGCGTTCGACACGAAGGTATCAACGAGCAATGTGGCGAGCGTGGGTCAGTCGTGGTCGGGCACCACCGGAGGAACGATCGCATCGTCACCCGCCGTCGCAAGGGGTGATGTGTACGTGGGCGCGAACGACGGAAAGTTGTACGCGTTCGACGCCGCCGGGCTCGGCAACTGCACTGCCACCACGTGCGCCCCCCTGTGGACCGCGACCATCGGCGGAGCGATCACGTCGTCACCCGCGTACGACTCGGGCGCCGTGTTCGTCGGGGGCCCGGACGGCAAGCTGTATGCGTTCGACGCAGCTGGGACAGTGAACTGCACCAATGGTTCTTGTGCACCTCTGTGGACCGGGGCCACCGGCGGTCCAATCACGTCGTCGCCTACTGTCGCGAACGGACGCGTGTTCATCGGCTCGACCGACGGAAAGTTGTACGCGTTCAGTGCCGACGGGACCACCAACTGCGCCGGTGGCATCTGCACGCCGCTGTGGACCGCGACCACCGGCGGTCCGATCGCATCGTCGCCCGCCGTCAGCGCAGGCCGGGTCTACGTCGGCTCTACCGACGGCAAGTTGTACGCCTTCAGTGCCGACGGGACCACCAACTGCACCAGTGGCACCTGCACGCCGCTCTGGACCGCGACCACCGGCGGGGCCGTCAACTCGTCGCCCGCTGTCGTGGACAACCGCGTCTTCGTCGGATCCGGCAACGGCACTCTCCTTGCCCTCAGTGCCGACGGCACTACTCACTGCACCGGTGGCACCTGCACGCCGCTCTGGACCGCAACCACCGGCGGTCAGGTCACATCGTCGCCCGCCGTTGCGAACGGTCGCGTGTTCATCGGCTCGACCGATGGGAAGCTCACCGCATACGACGCTGCGGGAAGCACCAACTGCATCGCCGGTACCTGCACACCGCTGTGGACCGGAACCACCGGCGGTCCAATCACGTCGTCGCCTGCGGTGGCGAACAACATCGTCTATGTCGGCTCCGACGACGCTGCTGTGCGGGCGTTCACCGCTGACGCGAGTGCCAACTGCACCGGCGGCACGTGTACTCCCATTTGGAGTGCCGCGACCGGCGGTCCGATCAGCTCCTCACCGGCGATCTCCAACGGCATCGTGTACGTCGGGTCGAACGACACCAAGCTGCACGCCTATCAACTTCCCGCCGTCACGACGTCGACCGCTATCACCTCGAGCGCCAACCCGACGACGGCCGGCGCCGCCGTCACCTTCACCGCCACCGTCAACAGCGGCAACGGCACGCCCGTCGGGACCGTGACGTTCAAGGACGGCGCAACGACGCTCGGCACCGCTGGGCTGAGCAACGGTCAGGCCACTCTCACCACCTCCAGCCTCGCGTTCGGGACGCACACCGTGACCGCGGTCTATGCAGGGACGCACGAGTTCACCGGGAGCACGAGCCCGCCACTCAACGAAGTCGTCAACCCGGCGGGTCCGGTCCTGTATGTCGACCGGAACAACCCCAACTGCACGAACGGTGGCACCGGCACCGCGTCCGTCCCCTTCTGCACGATCAGTGCCGGCGCGCAGAACGCGAGTGCAGGCAAAACCGTGCAGGTTGCCGCCGGAACGTACAGCGAGCAGGTCACGGTCGTGACCTCGGGTACCGCGTCCAGCCCGATCACGTTCACTGCGGCACCGAATGCGGCGGTCACCGTCACGGGCGCGGCGCACGGGTTCGTGCTTTCGGGTCGCAGTTGGGTGAAGGTCCACGGATTCACGGTCTCGGCCAGCTCGGACCACGGGATCGAGA
>JBDSDH010000264.1:0-10332 GCA_039920665.1 Ilumatobacteraceae bacterium | reverse complement strand
GGGCCTGTGGGACTATGGGACTGCGGGCAGGTCTATGCGGCTGACCGGACGCGGACTGCGATGCCGGTCATGTGGGCCTGGCTCGACAACGGCTCGAAGCTGCCGGCCCCGACGGGTAACAGCATGTTGGGATTGACGCCCGGATTCTGGTGAGCGACACGGAGTTGGGGGCTGGACTGGTGACCCCACCCGTGCACCATCGAGACGACACCGGCCAGGAGATCCTCGTCGATCCGCACGATGGTCTCGATCTCGCCGGCATCGCTGCTCACCCATACTTTGTCGCCATCAGCGAGACCGCGCTCGGCGGCATCGGCCGGATTGATCGACAGCGGATTGGTGGTGTGACCGTTGCGTTTCATCCGGGGCACGTTGGCGAACCACGAATTGTGCATCCACACATCACGCTGGTGGATCAACCGCAGCGTGCCATCAGCGACGCCTGGCCGCCGCACTCCATCAGCGTCGGGGCTGGGGCAGCGTGGTGGCTCGATCAAGGTGGCGGCTCGATCGGGGCAGCGGCTCGATCGGGCTGGCGAAGCGATCAGGCAGCGGCTTGACCGATTTCGAGGTGGTCACGAGATCCATTGAGGGCCGGGATGGCCGGTGATGATCCACGTGCCGTCTGCCTGCCGTCCGAGTTCGTGGGCACCGCCGATTGCGCACAACTCGCCGCAGAACAGCCCGGTCACGATCGTTGCGGAGTCGCCGGTGACCACCGGCTCGGAGATCGTGACGATGGCATCGCGTTGCCCGGCCGCTTGGGCCGTGAGAGCCGACGGGTCTTGCGGATCGTCGGTCCAATGCACGGGGAGTGGGGCCAGGGAAGCTTCGACGGCCGCCCGTTCGGCGTCGGTGAATCTCGGCCCGTCCGCCTCGATGGTGATCATCGCATCGGCGGTCGGCTCTCCGAAGATCTGCACGATGGTGACGGCGGTGAATGTGTCCTGGCCGCCGAAGCTGTTGTCGACCGTGACGCGTGCGAGCACCGCTGCGGCGATGACGTCGGCGCGGTCCGCTGCGACTGCCTGCTCTGGAGTGGCCGTGGCGGTGGGCGTGGTTTCGATGGTGTCGGCATCGACCACGATCAACCCGAGATCGGTGACGGACAGCGGGTAGATCGTGAGTTGGTCGCCGTCGACGGACCAGACGAGATCGAGACCGAGCAGAGCCACCAACTTCGATTCCGTGTCATCGGGGCAGGCCTTCTTCGTCAGCCCGAGCTTGCTGATCGACATCGTTCCACCGGGACCGAACGTCACCGTGCCGGTGCCGGTGTTGCAACCGGTGTCGACGCTGATCGTGCGCTCGTCGAGGAATCGGAACCCGGCGGTCGAACCGGTGGGGATCTCGTCGAGCGGACCCACCGTGATGAAACGCCGGGCCGACCAGTTCGTTGCCAGCATCCGTTGCCGATCCGCGTCGGACTGTCCGAAGCCCGTTCCGCTGGTCGGCTGAGTGGTCGATGGTTCAGTGGTTGCCGGAGTGTCGACGGTGTCGGCGGTCAGTGGTTCGGTATCTGGTAAAGCGTCGCTGCCGATCGTGGCTGTGTTCGCTGTGGCTGTTGCGCCGGTTTCCTCCGTGCCGCCGGTGATGGATGTCGTGTCGCTCCCGCAGGCCGCAAAGAGCAACGCCGCCGTTGCGACGAAGGCGAAGGAGAACGAACGCAGTGGTGCAGCCATGTCGGTCAGACGTTACGAACCCAGGGTCTGGTTCCCGCGCTGGCCGAGAGCCGGAGCCGGCACGCCGATTTCCAGAACGTCGAGTTTCGTCACAGCGGCAGTCCAGCCGTGCCGTGCCGCGCCGTGCCGTGGAGTGGCACAGAGGCGCTCGAATCTGCCGATCCGGTCGATCATTCAAGCCGACACCGGTTGCGGATCGAACAGATGTTCGATTATACTGATCACCATGGAAGCAGCGCTGCAACTCCACCAACACGGTTTGGACGCGCTCGCTGCTGTCGACACGGGAGCGATGACACCGACCGAGATCGGGCAGGGGTTGTTGCAGTTGCAGAAGCATGTCGATCGACTGTCGGTGATCCACGCCCGGTTCTGTGCCGAAGCCGCCAACGCGAACGTCCACGCCGGCACCGGTCATCGCGATCTCGCCACCTGGCTCGCTGCCAACGGTAAAACGTCCAAAGGGCGCGCAGTCCGACAACAGAAACTCGGTGAAGCATTGAACGCGTCACCGAAACTCGCTGACGCCGTCACGAACGGAACCCTCACACCGGATGCTGCCGGTGAACTGTTGCCCACCATCGGATCCGACCACTCCGGTGACATCGACGACCTCATCGATGCGTGCGCCGGCGCGACCCCCGCCGAAGCGAAAGCTGCTGGTGAACTGTTCCAAGAACTGAACAAGCCAGTCGGTGAAACAGATCGGGAGGCCGAGGATCGGAAGCGGGCGAAACGGTTCCTGCGGTTGAACAATGTCGGTGATGGCACCACGACAATCACCGGTGTCATCCCAACGACTGATGCGCGCACGATCCGCGACGCGCTGGCGTCGATCGTGGACCAGTGGAACGACCGCAACGATCCCCGCACCCATGATCAACGCGACGCTGATGCTCTGATCGAACTGTGTCACGCATACGCGGCCGGCACCATCACCGGCGGGCGCCAAGCGCCACATGTCACGATCGTGATCGACATCGCCGACCTGACCGGGAGTGGGGTCGGGATCAACGACAAAGGTGAGATCGTCCCCGCCGAATACGTCCGTCGACTGCTCCCGAACGCGTGGTTGTCACGACTGTTGACCGCTGGTGACATCCCACTCAACTATGGACGCGAGCAACGGTTGGCGTCGGAGGCGCAGTTCCGAGCGATCATCGCCCGCGACGGCGGCTTCTGCCGGATGCCCGACTGTTCTATCCCGGCGAAATGGTGTGAAGTCGATCACGTCTTGGAATGGGACGCCGAGAACGGACCGACCGACATCGACTGGCTCGTGCTGTTCTGCAGCTACCACCACCGCCTCAGACACACCCACGGCACCGTCCTGCACGGTGACGCCAACAACCTCTCGATCACACTCCCCAACGGCCACTGGATCAACCTCCCACCCAAACGGCACCGCCAAACCGGCACCGGCACCGGCAGAGGCAGCACCGCTACCGCTGGTGAACCGCCCGGACACCCCTCCGGCGACCAGCAACTCCCGCTGGACCACCGGCCAGCAGCCTGACCCGAACCACCCGGAACCCACAGGTTCCGGGGCCTTCGGCGCGCCCCGAGGGCTCGCGTCGTGGACTGATGCGCGTTGGCCGGCTGCTGGGTTCAGCCGTGCTGCTGGATTTCACCGGGCTGATTGGCCAGTTGGGCTGGTCGGTCAGCTGGGCTGGGTGATCAGTGGGCGGCGATGGTGGTGCGGTGGAGCAGGCGTTCGTAGCCCTCGTAGCCGCCTGTCGCTCGGTGCAACACCGAGCGATTGTCCCACATCACCAACATGTGCGGCTGCCACTGGTGGCGATACCAGAACTCGTCGCGCGTCTGCCAGGCGTACCACTCGCCGATCAGTGCCCGTTCTTCCTCCGGATCGAGGCCCTCGATCCCGATCACGTAACCGAAGCATCCGAACAGTCCCAGCCGTCCGGTCTCTGGATGCGCACGAATGATCGGATGCAACTGGGTCGCTTGAGCGGTGTCGGACGGACGGATGTCCATCGACCGGCCGGCTTGTTGGTCAACGGTTCCGTAGGTGCCATTCGGCGCATATCCGCCTCGGGCAGAATGGATCGCTTGCAGCCCCGTCAACCGCTCGCGCAGCGCAGACGGCATGGCGTCAAGCGCGGCGTGCTGGTTCGCGTAGATCGTGTCGCCGCCGTGGGGCGGAATGGTGATGCCGTACAGGCACGTGCCCGACGGTGGGCGGGCCTGGAAGCTCCAGTCGGTGTGCCAGTTCTCGGCGAACAGCGGCGCCTTTTCGTCGGCTGTCCGGCGGATTGCGATGACGTGTTCGCGCCCAGGGATCGGTGCGATGAACGGGTCGTCGCCGAACGCCCCCAAGTATTGGCTGAAGCGTTCGAGGCCGTCATCGTCGAGCGGTTGATCGGGGAAGGCGAGCACATGGTGTTCGAGCCACGCCGCCCGGATGGCGGCGACCGTCGACTTATCGAGCGGCTTGGCCAGAGTGACCCCGGTGACGGTTGCTCCACACGATTGACCGGACGGTTCGACATGTATCCCCACGCTCCGAACCATACTGCGAGCCAGTCTGATGAGAGCCCGTCCGCCGCGAAAGGGCGGAGTCGACCGAGGTACTCCGGGTCGGCATGGTTGGAGCTCGATCTGGCTCACTGGCGCCGAGAACGACGCTGTGGGCAAGTCCCCGTAGCCTGCACTGATGAGCGTTGATGCCCGTCCGTCGTTCGTGTTCGACAACACGTTCGCCCGCGATCTCACCGACCTGTACGAGTCGTGGCAACCAGCGGTCGTGCCGACGCCAAGTCTGTTGGCGTTGAATGCCGACCTGGCGGTCGAACTCGGTCTCGACCCGGATGCCTTACGCACGCCCGAAGGCGTCGCAATGTTGGTCGGCAATGCCGTTCCCGATGGAGCGAGCCCGCTCGCCCAGGCCTACGCCGGCCACCAGTTCGGCAACTACTCGCCACGGCTCGGCGACGGTCGGGCTGTATTGCTCGGCGAGCTGATCGACACACATGGCAGGCGTCGCGACCTGCACCTCAAGGGTTCAGGTCGCACGCCGTTTGCCCGAGGTGGCGACGGCAAGGCGGTCGTTGGTCCGATGCTGCGCGAGCTGCTGATCGGCGAAGCGATGCACGCCCTGGGCATCCCCACCACGCGCGCCCTGGCCGTCATCGCGACCGGTGAAGGCGTGCAGCGCCAGCCCACCCAGCCCGGCGCAGTACTCGCTCGGGTCGCGTCGAGTCACCTGCGCGTCGGCACCTTCCAGTTCGCCGCTGCCACCGACGATCTCGATCTGCTGCAGCGTCTGACGGACTATGCGATCGCTCGGCATCATCCAGCAGCAGCCGGCGCCGAACGGCCGGCACTTGCATTGCTCGACGCGGTGATCGACGTGCAGGCGCAGCTCGTCGCGCAATGGATGCTGGTCGGCTTCATCCACGGTGTGATGAACACCGACAACGTCACGATCTCCGGCGAGACCATCGACTACGGCCCGTGTGCGTTCATGGATGCCCACGATCCGACCACCGTCTTCAGCTCGATCGACCACGCTGCCCGGTACGCGTACGGCAACCAGCCTGCGATCACCCAGTGGAACCTGGCCCGGTTGGCCGAGGCATTATTACCGCTGATCGACACCGACGCCGAGGTCGCCGTTGCGCTCGCCACCGAAACGCTGCAGACATTCGCCGATCGGTTCACCCGGGCTTGGTCGAACGGACAGTTGGCCAAGATCGGACTTACCGACGATCGCAGTGACGAGGCGGCGAAGGTCGCGGCCGATCTGCTCGACGTGATGCGCGAGCACCGACTCGACCACACCGCGACGTTCCGGTCGTTGTCTGCGTTCCTTCGCGCAGAGACCCCACCCGTCGTACTCGCTGACTGGGCAGCTCGCTGGCTGGCGATCGTTCCTGTCGATGCCGATCAGCGGGCCCAGCTCGCGGATCGACTCGACGCGATCAATCCGCTGTACATCCCTCGCAACCATCTCGTCGACGAGGCACTGGAACAGGCGACGATCGGCGACATGGCCCCATTCGAGCGGCTGCTCGCTGTCGTCAGCCATCCGTTCGTCGAGCAGCCCGATTCGGAGCGTTACGCCGAGCCAGCGTCAGAGCGTTTCGCGACGACATTCCGCACATACTGCGGCACCTGAGCGAATCGATCGGCGATGCGAGCCGACGGTGGACCACGGTGGCCGATGGTCCGAGACACTGGCGTCGTCAGCGTCCGGGTACCGTCGCCGGTATGCGACGACAGGACAAGGCCGACCGGATCGGCGAGATATTGGACGATCTGTATCCGGAGCCGCCGATTCCGCTCGATCACACCGACCCGTACACGCTGCTCGTCGCGGTGGCGCTGTCAGCCCAGACGACCGACAAGAAGGTCAACCAGATCACGCCTGCACTGTTTGCCGTCGGCGGCACGCCCATCGACATGGTTGCGATCGGCGAAGCCCGAATCCTCGAGCTGATCCGTGAGGTCGGCTTGGCCCCGACCAAGGCCAAGAACCTGTGGACCGCTGCCAATCAGATCATCGACGGCGGCGGCGAGGTGATCGCTGACTGGGCATTCCTCGAATCGCTCGCAGGCGTTGGTCACAAGACGGCCAGCGTCGTCATGTCGCATGCGTTCGGCGTTCCGGCATTTGCGGTCGATACCCACATCCACCGGCTCGCCAAACGGTGGGGACTGTCCGACGGCAACTCGGTCGAGCGAACCGAGCGCGACCTGAAAGGGCTGTTCCCCGAGGACACCTGGATCCGACGTCACCTCCAGATCATCTACTTCGGGCGCGAATACTGTCCGGCGCTGCGTCACGACCTGACGATGTGTCCGATCTGTTCCTTCGCTGCATCGAAGAAGCAGATCGCGTCCGAGGCCAAGCCCATATCGAAGCCCCAGCCCCAGCCCAAGACGAAGACGAAGACGGCACCGAAGCCGAAGGTGGCACCATCGCAGCGGTGAGCACGCCAGCGCTGCGGTGCCACCCGTCCGACCCGCACGGCGGGCGTGGGTGAGTGTGGGCAGTCGGTGGCTGTCGTCTTGGGCGTGGGCGACTGTGGGCAGGTGGGTCGACGGGCGTGGTGGACTGTGGGCAGTCGGTGGCTGCCGTCTTGGGCGTGGGCGACTGTCGACACGAAGGGTTGCCCTGACGGGCACGACGCCGGCACCCTCGTCGACTTACGGTTGAGGGATGGGAATTGCTGTCGTCAACGGAGCCATGACCGCCTGCTCGTTCGGCGCTGCGCCGGGCACGCTCACGGTGTTGCCAGCCGGTCGGGTGATGGCCGAGAATCAGCCGATGGCGAGCATCCAGGACTCGAAGCCGTTCGTCAACATCGCCCCGTTCGGCGTGTGCCTGAGCCTCGCCAACCCGATCACGGCGTCGCAGACATCGGCCGCGCTCGGAGTGCTCACGCCGGGCACCTGCACACCGATGACGGCATCTCCGTGGACGCCGGGTTCGCCGACCGTGATGGTCGGCGGTGCCCCGGCGCTCAACAACTCGTGCACCTGCGCCTGCAGCTACGGAGGTGTCATCACCATCACCAACCCCGGCGCGACCAAAGAACAAGTGCCCTGACGGGACGGTTCCGGCCGGTAATCTCCTCGACCATGACGTTGTCTCCGAAGTCATTGGACAGCGAACAGTTCTGGGAGCAAGTGGTCGCTGCGACAGCAGCTCGTCGCGAGTTGTCCATCGACGATCGACGACGCATCGCCGAGCGCGCGGCAGAGGTTGATGCCGCATTCGTGGGCGTTTCCTGACGAATCTCCGACACAGTCCGAGCGGCGGGTGTTTGGTGACCGGGCGGGTGCTCAGCAAACATCTGGCACGTGCGGTGGGGGGTGTTTCGTGACCGGGCGGGTGCTCAGCAAACATCTGGCACGTGCAGCAGCTGCTCTCTGGAGGGAGCACGACGCACCACGAGGCACCGCGCGTTGTGAGCAGCCGCCGATCTGCAGCTACTTCTCCTTGAAGAACTCGATCTCGCTGATTGCGCAGATCTTGAGTGCTGGGTCCGGGTAACAGCTCTGGACGACGACTGCGATCGAGACGACATTGCTGACTTCGAACTCAATCTCTTGCGGATTGGCCTTGTCCTCCAGGTTGATCTGCTTGCTCTTGATCACCGTGCCCGCTGCGTCGAGCGCGCTGATGAACACATCCTTCGGACGTGGCATCGCCTTGAAGTTCTCTGGCTTCTCCTGATCGCCGGGTGTGATCAGGACCTTGGCGATCTTGGTCGGCGGCGCGAACGTGACGGTGGCCGTGGCATCGACCGAATCCGGCGCAGCAATCCAGTAGGTGTTGCGTCCACCGTCGGCGATCAGGGTCGCCTCGTGGCCCGGTGCAGCCGAGGTCGAGACCGACAACGAATTGTCCGGACTGACCTGGGTGAAGGACGGGTTGATCTTGTTCTTGGCCGAGTTGAAGATGTCACCGGCTTTGTTGGTGATGGTCGAACGCAACGAGGGCACCGCGATCGCAGTACCGAGACCGACGATCGCAAGCAACGCGAGCACACGACGGATGCTGTTGACTCCGCCGAACAATCCGCTCTTGACCTTGCGCGCACCACTACTGCTGCGGCCCTTGCGGGTGCCTGCGGGCACGGCATTGCGAGTGCCGGCTGGCACGCCACCAGCGCCACCAGCGGCGCCTGCCGCGCCATCGTGGGAGTGGCCTCCCGATCGCTGCCACCACTTCTTCTTGATCGGCACGATCTCGGCCAGCGAGGTGCCGCAACGACGACAGAACATCCGCTCGGGGCTGTTGGCCTCGCCACACGTCCCGCAGACGAGGTCGCCGGGATTGATGACCTTGGTCGGCGGTTGCTTGATCTGGGGCTTCGGGCGCTGACCTTCGGCCGATGGAGCGCGCCCGGTCGGAGCATCGCCGCTCGGTGGCCGTGGCGCTGGGCCCTGCTTGGCGACGAGTGCGCTCGCTGCCGATTCGATACTCGGCGCCGCCAGTGGTTGCTGGCCCGGCAGCCGTGCCCCGGTCGGAGACATCGGTGCTCGCGCTGTCGACGACGAAGCCGATGTCCCGGACGATCCGGAAGAGCCGGACGTCGATGGTGAGCCAGTAGGTGGTGCCATCGTCGAACTCGCCCCCGGTGGCGGCAACGAGGGGCCGTCACCGAGCACGGCATGTTTGATCTTGGAGACGATCCCACCCGGGGGAGGCAGCGGTTGGGTGGCAACGGGCTGCGCCGTGTCGTCGACGATCCGCTCACCCTCCCATTCGAGGAACACCCCGCACGATCCACAGAACTCGTCCTCGGCCGAGTTGTGGTTGCCGCATCGTTTGCAGACGATCATTCGTCGTGCTCTCCTTCAATCGAGTTTCATCGCGTCTTCAACCCGGGGGTGCGGGTGGTGGTGCAGGTGGTGATGCCGATGTTACGGGTCCGGGAGGAGGCGGTGGGACAGATCGTTTGGGAGCGGCAGGTGGCGTCGTGAATTCGAGCCGGTGGCGGAGATGGCCGGGTTTGTTGGCGGCGATCAGCGCATCGATCCGTCCGATCACCACCTCGTCCGGCGTCGTCATCCGCAATCGCACGACAAGTTCGGCATTGTCCTGTCCGGGCAGTGGGCCCTCCGGCGCTTGCGACCAGGCGACGCCACCACCCTCGATGAGCTCGGGGCGGACACCGGTCGACAACTCGATCAGATCCGCCAGACCGACCGGCGTTCCTCGCCGCCGATACAACGCAGCCGCGGATGCAACGATCGCACGGTGACGCTGGACCGGCCAGGTCCGGTCCATCTCCACGCCGACCCATCCGCCCAGCCACTCGAGGAAGTCGGGCGGTGTCAGCTGCGGATCCAGGATCGCCCAGAAATTGTCGAGCGCGCTCGGTACCGGAGCGAGTACCTCGTCGAGTCCGTCGCAGAACCGCTGGACGAACGCGTCGTCGAGGAACATCGATGGCAGCGCGTCGCCGAGTCGATGTCGGACCGTGTACCCAACGGTGGAATCGCGGGTCATGTCAGCCTTCCTGGACCAGGATCTGGTGGGCGTAACTGAACACGAGCGTCTCGGCATCGATGTCCACCCGTTGCACCGACTGGCCACGCTCGCCCGTCACCGGGTCGGCGGCGAAGAGCCGGGCGTCGTCGATCAACGCAACGCCGGGCAGCCGTTGCAGCACCGAGTAGACGTCACCGACGTGGATCGATCGACCGAACGGCCAGCCGTCGCCGTCAGGGCCGCCGCTGACAGGATGGAAGTAGTCGAACAGTGCGGCGAGGCATTCCTTGCGGAGGTCGTCGGCGACGAACCGTGGCCGGGCTCGCACGCGGGCGACCACGGTGATGCCCTGATATCGCGGCGGCTCGACCGAAACCCGCGCGCCGATCGTCCGGCGGGCATCGAGATAGGTGCCGATCTGGGCGAGCGCGTCCATGTCAGGGACGAGCTGTTCGAAATCGATCCGGCCGAACTCGCCGGCTGCGACCGACGGCACGACCAGGACGCGGATGCCACCCTCCTCAGCGGTGACGGCTTTGACTCGGGCGATCTCGGGAGCGGCGTCGCGAGCGAGTTGTTCGTAGTCCTCGAGCGTGACCGCCCGGTCGCGGGTGCGCAACGTGATCGGGCCGCGCTTCTTGGCATTGTCGAGGGTCTCTGCATCGACCCCTCCTGCCGCCGCGC
>JBDSDH010000263.1:0-5176 GCA_039920665.1 Ilumatobacteraceae bacterium | reverse complement strand
TCCGGGTTGCAACCGGCGCAGGTTCCATCGGTACGGACGTTGCGGGTCGCTCAACCGGCGCAGCGCTCCCCCGCGTGTGGACAGCCGCTGCAACCGTTCGGCGTAGTCGGCTCCGACGGTCGACGGTTGGGATGGCATGGCCTCAGCCTATGTGCAGACGCCGATAGCGTCGCCGCGATGGGTGCCCAGGGAACGCCGCAAATCACGTTCGCGATCCCGTACTACGACAAGCTGTATTACCTGCGCGAGGCGGTCGCCAGCGTGCTCGCCCAGACTCGCAGTGACTGGCTGTTGCTGATCGTCGACGATGCCGGCCCGGAGCCCGCCGATGCACTCGTGGCAGAGCTCGGCGATGATCGGATCACGCTGTTTCGAAACGATCGAAACCTGGGGCTCGCCGGCAACTGGAACACCGCGGCCGCGATGGCGACCACGCCGTGGGTCACGTTGCTGCACGCCGACGACCGGCTGCATCCGGACTACGCCAGCGAGGTTCTGGCCGCTGCCGACAGAAATCCGGCGTTGGCTGCAATCTTCACCGACACCGACATCATCGACGCCGACGGTCGACCGGCCCGCTCATTGCCGGAAACGGTCAAGCGATTCGCCCGGCGACCCGATCACGACCATGACGTCGTGGGCGACGAGGGTCTGGCCGCGATTTTGGCCAACAACTACGTCATGTGCCCGACCCTGTGTTACCGCACGGACCTCGCCGTCGACCACCCGTTCGACGCAAGGTGGCGGATGGTGATGGACCTGGATCACACTGCAGCCCTGCTGCTGGCGGGTCACACCCTCCACGGCATTCGCCGTCCGCTGTACAGCTACCGCCGCCACAATCTCAATCAGACCACCTCACTCACTGCAAGCTCGGTGCGGTTCGAGGAAGAGATTGCGTTGTACCGAGAGCTCGTAGAGACAGCGCAGGCGAAGGGGTGGGCTCGATCGACGAAGACTGCCCGCCGGAGATGGATGGTGCGCGTCCACCTGCTGACGCAAGTTGGTATCGATGTGCTCGGCCGACGATTTCGACCAGCGCGGTCCAAGCTGTCGCTGCTCTGCAGCGACTTCGGGCCAACCCGCCGCCTCGATCGTGCGTGAGCATCCACCTGCGACGATGGCAAGACCGGTCGCCAAAGGCCCGACCGGTGGATCGAGGCTTACGCTGCGTCCGATTCCGCAATCGTTGTACGAGGAATGAGGGCTCGTCGTCGCTCGCGGCTCCCCAGGCCAACAACACCAAGCAACCACAACGCGGCGAATGCGGCGACCAACCAGGCGAGGCCGATGTGGCGCGGTGCGAACTCGAACGTGACTCGCGAGGTACCGGCAGGCACATCGACGGATTGGAAGATTTCGTGCGTCGTCGTGACGGCAGCCGCCTTGCCGTCGATCGATGCGCTCCAACCGTCATCGGCCAGCTCTCGGCGGATGAGCGTGGCCGGTTGCTCGCACGTGACATCGACGCCCTGCCAGCTCAGTGGGGTCAGCGTGCAACCGCCATCGACGATTCCAAAGTACGGAGCTGCTCCCGGAACTTCATGGATCGCAATGTCGCCATCGTCATAGGCAACGGTGAGTCCGGCATCGCTCAGTCGTTGTGTCGTCCCTGGGTCCGACGGCGCAACGACGTACCGTGCCGCCACCTCTCCGAATGAATCCAGGTTGCGGACGAGTTCATCCAATGATGACGGTCCTGATGGATTCGCTCGAAAGCTGCCAATGAACGTGAACGGGGAGGTGTTCGCATCGAGGTGATCCAAGATGTAGGCCCCCCACAGTTTCGAGATCGGGACATCGTTCAGGTTGATCGAGGCGATGCCGAACGCCGACCCGTAATTGGGTGCGATCGGTCCGAGTGTGTAGAAGCGCTGCAGGCCGAGATTGGCACGAAGGAAATCGACCGGTCCCATGTCGACATGACTGACACGGGTGGTCGACAGTTGCGGGACCACGTACATGACGCCGGCTTCGGCCGCCAGGAGCACGGCGAAACCCATCCGACGCCACGTCTTCAACGACGGCAACGCCAGCACCGCGGCGACGCCGATGCCGATCAGCGCGAAGGCCACCGATCCAACGAAGTACCACCGGTACCGCGAAGCCGCGACGAAGAACTGGGTCTCCTCGCGGGCATAGATCGCCATGCCGATCAGCGCGACCGAGCAGACAATGCCCGACCGAACCATCATGCGTCTGGTTACTTCGCCCGTCACCAATCCGTGGGCTCCGAAGGCTGCAAGGATGAGCAGCCCCATCGAGACCGACGGTTGCGAGTAACGGAAGTACGCCAACTGGTCGATCCCGGGGACAAGGTTGACGAGCGTGATCACCGACGGTATGAATCCATACGTCTTGGAGAGATAGATGACGAACCACACCCCGAACGCGATGTGCATCGGGCGCAGGCGCCGGATACCCAGCGTCGCGATCGCGAGGAACAGCTGGATGGCCGACAGGTACCCGCCGATACTCGACCAGAATCCGCCGAGGTTCGGGCTTGTGGTGGCACCCGAGAATGCCGATATTGGGCCATAGATGTACGGCATGAAGAGCGGACTGATCGACGTACTCGGCAGCGTGCTCGTCGCAAATCCACCGGCATGACCACCGACATCTGCGGTTCGCAGAAAATCGATGAATGCGACGAGGATCGGTGCCGCCAGAACGACGCCCGCTACGGCTCCGGCAGCGAGCTTTCTGGCGAAGGCGACGAGCTCGCTGCGACCCATCCCTTTGGCCCGGACGATGCACCAGCCCAGGGCGAACAGCCCGTTGATGAACGCCGTCTCGGGGAACCCGGCGTACAGGGAACCCGACACGGCAACCGCGATGAGCGCCCATCCACCGATGCGACGCGAATTGGTCGATGAGTGCGCCACTTCGATCCCGAGCAGCAGAAGCGGCAAGAACGCGACAGGGTTCATCGCAGCATTCGTGAGCCACGCGAACGTCCCGTTGAACGCGAAGGCAATGCCTGCTCCCAAACTGATGAGCAGACCGATTCCAAGTCGACTGATGAGGAGAAGAGTGGCGACACCTGCGATGGATTCCAGCAGGATCTGGGCGAGCAGAAATCCGTGAGGCACCTGGTAGAGCAGCACAATCGGATTGAACGCCATCGATTGCATCTCGCCGGCCAACGGCATTCCGACACCCTCGTAGCGGTTCCAGTAGGGCACATCGCCGTCCAGCCACTGGTCACCGGCGGCAATACCGAGAGCCTGCAACGTCGAGCCATCATTCGGGTCAAGCGTGTGGGTCCCGGCCAGCGGAGGGGGCTCACTCACCGTCGTGAGGCCACTCCGGTGCAGAACAGGATCCGAGTCGAGTCCGAATCCGAGCTTCCACAGATTCGCTGCGGCGACAACGAGAACGAGTAGTAAACACGCCCGCACACACCGACGATCCCATGAGGCTGAGGCATCAAGGTCGTCCACCGCGCACGCCTCTCCGACCTCGACATCGTCTGACGGGTTCGTTGCAGGAAACGACATCGGCGGAGGATACAACCGACGTCATCGCTGAGTTGGGTTTACCGACGGGCTGTCACTGATGGTGGTGTCCAGTGTGCGCTGACGGAGTTCAGACGACGGGACAGACGCCGATCGGGCTGATCGACCGCACATCGATGGTCCACTCCTGCTTCGGCGCGGTGTCTGCAGGCACGGCGATCGTCATGGTCGACCCTGGCTCGATGACGGCCGTCGGCGCCTCCGGGAATGTGTCCGCGTAGCGACGCAATCGAACTTCGACCGCATTGTCGCCGGCTGTGACGGCGACGGATCCTCCGCTGGCGACCATCGCAGGGGCAACCTCCACACCGTCGACCATCGTGCTCGAGACAGCGCAGTCGCCGGAAGCCGGGACGAGCCCGAAGCCGCCCGCCTCCAACGACACCCGATCGACCTCCCGGCGGAACTCGTCGGGGTTTGCGGCGACCTCGGCATCCGATGCCGCGGCCGAGCCCAGATCAGCCGCTGCGGCAAGGTATTGGCCGGCTGTCACGATCGGCATGCGCACCGGGTCTGGCGCATAGGCCGGGTCGACACTGGCCGATGCCCACTCGATCGCGCGGAGCTCGACACGAGCGAACACCGTTGCTCGGCGCATCCCGGTCGGTCCGTCGTGGAGGACGGCCCAGTTGCCCCAGATGCCGATCAACGCCGCGCCGGCAACCAGATACGACGTTCGCCGCTGGAGCGAACGGGGCACGATGTCGGCTGCCACCAGGATCACGAACATGGCGCCGCTGTAGACGTAGCGACTCGATGTCGGGAACCCGAGATCGGCGCGTGAGTACCCGACCAGCATCCAGTTGACGATCATTGCCGTGGCGGGAGCGATCACGGCGAGGTTCGTGACCCGCTTGAGCACGAGCAGCATCACGACGATGCCGACGAGCACGCCGAGCGCGAGCCGTCCCCACAGCAGATCGCGGCCGGCGAGACCGCCGACCGAACTCGCCGCTTCGTCGACGAAATATCGGGGCAGCAAACGCAGATTGTCGCGAGAACCCTGGCTCTGTCCGTAGGCCAGGTACCACACGGCATAGAGCGCGCCGGGTGGCACGACCACGTGAATCAACCGACGCCAGTCGGATTGGGCCGACAGACGAGCAGCGGTTCCGATCAGCATCGCAATGCCGAGGCCGCTGCACATCAAGGCCGCACCCGCCGCCGCCGCGGCGACGAGGTCGCCGCGCTTGGTCGCCCTGTCGACGGCCAGCCAACTGATCAAGCCGAAGATCGCCGCGCCCATGAAGTTGATCGTGAACGGCTGGTAGATGACCTCCCACCCGGATCCGAGAAGCAGGAACAGCGCGCCTGCGGCGACGCCGATGATCTTGCCCTGGCGCCGACGAACATAGGTGAAGATCAGCGAAGCGACACCGATGTGGGCGAGCAGACCCATCAGCCGGTACGGGTGGTATTGATCCATCCCGAACAGGGCAAAACCGATCCGGTAGGCCACGGCGGGCAGCAGCGTCAGGTGACCGTTGTGCGGACTGAGCCAGCTGTCGAGGCCTCCATTGCGGCGGTCGAAGATGAACGACCATTCGTCGAAGAAGAACGTGGTCGGCACGTGCTGTGCATCGAGCACCACCAACGCCACCGCTGCAATTGCGATCCAGGCGACAACATCGCCGTATCGACCGAAACTCCAGGTCGCA